>JAVEXR010000118.1:0-2565 GCA_034003925.1 Candidatus Moraniibacteriota bacterium | reverse complement strand
GCACTGAAAACTGGAAGATTGTCAAAATCTTCGATCATGACGAACAAGAAAACCTCAAGGCGATGGAACGCCTCATGGGATTCGAGCGCCTGTCCAAACTCTTCAGCACCCTGACCTGACGAGCCGTTAAAAAGCGACCCCCTGCAGGTCGCTTTTTCTTTGTCTACTGCTTAAGAAAATGTAAATTACCGATAAAATAAACATCTTAACCAAAGAATCAAGGCCAGGATAACGGCTAACCAAATACATATTCAGATAACGAAAAAAGCCCCTTTCGGAGCTTTTTTCAATTTTTTAGTTATGTACAAATCACTAGCAAGTAGCGACTTGTTACATATACGTATATTATTACATAAAAACGAAATGTCAATAGTGGGCTAGGTTATGAATTTTCTGGCGTCAGTATAGATAGTGCTCCCATCAGCTCTTCTTAGTAAAGAAATCCAGAAGTTATCAGTTTTTGACATTGGAATTTTGCTTTGCGTAATTTCTGCTGGCTGAAGTAAGACGCTAAATATTTTATCTGAAGACACCTTAACCTGAATCATGTATATGTATATATCCTGTAAACCATCTGGTGTTTTCAAATTTACAGACTCGATTGACCACAAATTATTAAAATCATCCGGGGTTCTTAATGTCTCTCTCTTAATTTCGTCTTGGATTTTACGCTTCAAACTATCTAAGTCAAATTTATTTTGATCCAACTCCTCTGCAACATTATAAAAAAACTTCCCACCTTTTTTAATAATTGAATTTTTAACAGTTTGATTAATAACCTGGTCAGGGTTTTCAACCAAACCGACAACTATAACCCCACCATCGGTATTCATCATACCGATAATAGTCTTTACTATGCCCTTAAAAATTTTTGACTTAATTTCAGAATAATTTTGTTCCGACTCAAGTATTTGACTTGGAGTAAAGAAGTTAGTCTTCCATTCGACTCTATTTGTTTCTTGCACTAAATACTTTGAGACCATGTCCCAGTCGTCCTCTATATCATTTTTATTTATAACTTCATGAACATTAGATACCCAATTAAAGAATTCTTTAGCACTTACATTTCTTTGCCATGCTGTGTCAATCGCTCCAACTAGACCACTTAGCGTCCCAATTAACTTAACGCAATTCAAATATATTTTATTTGACCACTCAGTATTTCTTTCATCAATAATATTGTTAAATGCCATAAAATTTGATTGTCCATACTCAGTAAGAGACGACATTATCTGTTTATGTTGCTGAAGTGTTTTCATCACTCCATATTCAAAATTATTTACTCTATCAAAAGCCGATAAGGTTATTTCAATAAGATTATATACATTTTCTGCATTACGATTCCTTTTAAATGATTTACAAAACAATTCAATTCTATCGCTTGAACCGTAACATTCATTCAAAATACCTAAGGTGCGTTTTTCATTTTCTGCATTATCAGAAATTAGTTTTTTAATTCTACAAATATCATATGCATGTATGTCATTTTCCCTTCTTAGTTTCTCTAAGTTCTTAAATAGATTATTAAATTTTAAATGTTTAAAAAACAGTCTGAGCGATAATGAAATTAAATAATTAGAAGCTTTTTGATATCTAAATAAAAAAGACTTATCAAGTTCTTTTTGTTTTTTTAATAAAGGACTTTGATAATAAAAAGCCTTATCAAACACACCCGAAAGAACGAAATAAATATCAACAGATGAGTACTGATGAGATAAGTTTTGTTTCAAATTGAAAATCATACCATTCAAACCTTCAGAAAATGCAGCAATCTCCCTTTCGCTCATTTTTTCAATACACATAGCGAACGGTAATGTCGAAGTAACAAGAGCAGAAAAAAGTAACTTCTTATTCTTTACTTCAATTTTTTTAAATTCTTCAAAAAAGTCGGCACCATCTGACCCATCAAAATTTTTCCTAAAGCCAATATATTGATCAATAACTTTTTTAAGTGTTAGTTGAAAATTTTCATTAGCAAATACCGAACCTACACATTCAAGGAAATTAACCCCCTTTAATTCCGAACTTGGTTTATTTGAAAAATAAATTGCAAAATTAATCTGAGCTTCATAAAAAGCATCTACATTTTCCAATGTCTTTATTTTTTTACAAAATGATTCTAAAGAATTTTCATTCATAAAAAATTAATTCACTATAATAAATAATTTAAGTTGATGTTTTGAAATAAATTATATCTCATAATTTTAAATGTAAGAAACTGCAATAACGATAACCGACGCAGATTATTCGTTTAAGATTATGGATAAACTCTATAATACCCAAACTACTTACTTCCGCCTTTCTCGCCCCATTCTTAGCATCAATTAATACTAAAACACCCGGACATTTGCCCGGGTGTTTTAGTATTTGCTGCCAGTCTGCGATTCGAACCGTCTCGGTAGGTCTCACTAGAGCCCATGCACATTGAGTAATTACTGCTTCGAACTGATTTAGATGACCTTATTATAATTAAATAAAGTAAAAATTTCGGACAGATCATTCATTTCCTTAATGTTGGTACTGGGCAGAAATTCTTCTGATTTCATCTCAGCTCTCTCAATCGCT
>JAVEXR010000117.1:0-2580 GCA_034003925.1 Candidatus Moraniibacteriota bacterium | reverse complement strand
GGGAAATTGTAAATGGAATAAAAAACAAGCAAGAAGGAGTAGATTTTTGGGTAATTGCTGATCGCAGAGAAGCTATCCAAAAAGCATTACAATTAGCAACATCTGGTGATGTTATCGCTGTGACAGGCATGGGAGCAGAAGAATCAATGATAGTGGGGAACGAAAAAATTCCTTGGAATGACAAAGGGGTTATTTTGGAAGAACTGGAATCATATTAACACGTTAGCATATTAGCATTTTGACCTTGGTAGGATGAATCATGAATTAAGTGTTATGAATTATGAATAATATTTGTTACTTTATGAACTTTATAACTTTAAAAACTTTATAAACCTCGATATTTTCATTGACTTTTCGGGGTAGATGTGGTATTGTTTTACGTTACATTATTAGTCGGAAACAATATGCAATTAGAATCTGTAGAAAAACATATTCAGGAAATTCAGAGAAAAAGAGCAAAGTTATTTGTTCAATCTCTTGATTTTATAAACAACTATTATAATAATTCTCGAAATTATTATTTAGTGACGCTACTTTTATCAGTAGTAATGATTTTATCGGGAATATCCTTATTTTTTAGCTTTGAATTTAATGTTTTTATTAAAATAAGCCTATTTTTTTCCACCATTTCCTTTTTATTTGCTCTAATTAATTATCTTAATTCTTTGGAGAAAAGCTCAGAAAAGATGGGTAAAATATTTAGTAATTTAGATTTAAAATATAAACAAGAAATAAATATTTTTAGAGGTTTTTATTCAGGTAGAATAAATGAGGATGAAGTTAGGAATTTCTACTTAAAGGCAGATACCGAAATAAATGAGCGTTATTTTATTAATCAGTATGAAATTATCCTGAGATGGATAAATTTTATCCTGTTGTCCTTGGCTATAATAATGATACTTCTGAATTTCTTCTAAATAAAAAACTCCCCAGTTCTGGGAGTTTTTTCTTTGAAGATTTTTTTATAAAATATTTATCAGAAGCACTGTTAATGAAAAACCTACGATTCCTCCTGCAATTACTTCACTTAAGCGATGACCCATTCGTTCTTTGAGCTCGGGATATTTTTCATTATCCATTTCAAGTTTATTTTTGATAAAATTAATGTATTCACTATGGGTTCCCATATAAACTCTGAGGCGAGTAGCATCATCTACTACGATGATGGCCATAATTATAGCTAGAGCAAAAGCGCCTGAAGTTATACCCGCGTAATGTCCGATAGACGTAACCATCGAAGTCATCAATGCTGTATGAACGCTAGGCATATGTCCATAACTCATGGCGTGTTTCTTGGCATAAGCGAAGTCTCTGTCATGATGAAAGTAGAATATGAGAAATTTTAATACTCGAGTAAGGGCCAACACCGCCAAGGGGATGATAAAAATATTGTATTGGTCTAATTGCATAATTTTATTTTTTTTTAAAAGTTCAACTAAATTATAGCACATAATGAGACTCTCCTCAACTCTGGAGGGATACCTTGCCGATAGCTGGGTAAGTGATATAATTATATAGAAGATAATAATTTAAAATGTTTACCATCTAAAGCTGGTAAATAAACAACAAAAATATGATAGCATTAATAGTAATTTTGGTGGTCTTGGCTGTTGCTGTAATATGGGTAATTTCGATTTACAATGGATTAATTAAGCTAAAAAACAGAGTGGATGAGGCTTGGAGTGATATCGATGTGCAATTAAAGCGAAGATATGATCTGATTCCTAATTTGATTAGTACTGTCAAGGGATATGCAGCGCATGAAAGTGGGACATTTGAAAAAGTAACTGAGGCTAGAAATAAAGCTATGCAAGCTCAGGGGACTGGGGACGCCAAAGCTCAAGCTGAAGCGGAAAATATGCTTTCTGGAACTTTGAAATCAATTTTTGCTCTAGCAGAAAATTATCCGGAATTAAAAGCTAATCAGAACTTTTTAGAATTGCAAAGGGAGTTGAGCGATACTGAGGATAAGATCCAAGCTTCTAGAAGATTTTACAATGGCAATGTACGTGATTTCAATATTAAAATTGAACTTTTTCCCAATAATGTTTTTGCTGGAATGTTAAATTTCACCAAAAGAGAGTTCTTTGAGATAACTAACGAGGCAGAGAAGGAAAATGTGAAGGTAGAATTCTAAATAATACAGATGTTGTAATTGTTCTAAATGTTCAAGATGTTGAAATCGTTCAAGATTTTGAGATTGTTTTAAATTAAGATATTTAACAAATAACAAGCGGAGCGATATAACGTAAAACAATTATAACATTTTCAACATACATATATGTCCACACTATATACACAAGCAGATACTAACAAAAGATTAACCTGGATTTATATTTCTGGTTTTCTTATCTTTGTCATCGGGGTAGGCTATATTTTTGCTGGTGCGATGGGCAATAGCTGGATTCTTTATGGAGCGGTTATCTTTTCCGTCTTGATGAGTTTTGGTTCTTATTGGTGGAGTGATAAGATTGTTTTGGGAATGAGTGGAGCCAAGGAAATTACGCATGATAATGCGCGTGAAGTTTTTCATCTAGTAGAAAATCTTTGCATCACTGCTGGTTTGCCAATGCCTAAAAT
>JAVEXR010000116.1:0-2608 GCA_034003925.1 Candidatus Moraniibacteriota bacterium | reverse complement strand
GCCAGCGGTGAGAGAGTGGACGCATTTGGAATACGTTTTTTCGGAGATTTCGACGGCAGAGTGGAACACGGCGGAACCTCCAGCGAAATTCTTATTGATCCGGATGTTCCCCCCCATGACCACGCATCAAAGAGTCACCCTCTGGTTCATGTTTGAAAAAATCCGGCCGTACGACAAGGTTTCCCGCATGCTGGATCACCTGTCCGCAGGCCTGAAAAACAGGGGATACACGATCAAGATTTCATCGTTCGACGGGCTGGTGGATACGACCTCGCCGGAATACGACAACAAACCCGAGCGACGTTTTCCCGCCTCCCGCAGGATGCACGGCTGCAACGCGGCCACCGGCTTTTCCGTGACGGCTGAAAAAACAGATGGGAAATTGAAGTTTTCATCGAAAGAAATATTCTCCATCAAAGAGGTGGCCGTGCAACTCGGTCAGGAAATTTACGGCCGTCCCTTGAAAATGATTTCGCTCCAGCCTTGAGAAACGGACAGGCCCTCTGGCGGTTCCTTTCCGGCCGTTGCATCGAATCCGTCACCTTCGGAATTGAAACCCTTTGTCTTGAAACAGTGTCGGACGGGCGTCGACGACGTTTTCATCATAGAGGCTCACTCTGTTTTTCCTGATCTCATCCAGCGCCTGTTGCGCGGCGGGGGATTCCGTCCTGTGCGTGGAAAATGTTGATAAATTATCGGCAATAGGGTATCCAGAGAAAAGGTTTTGCGCCAGAAAACAGCCCGGGGATGAGCGAAGATGCGGATGCTGAACCCATTGATCAGGAAATACAATTCGCGGAAGATTTCCATGCAGTATCTTCTGTTGCTGATCCCGGCCATATTGCTGCTTTTTCTTGCCTTCGGGTTTGTCGCGTACCACCTGGGCAAACCGGAAGCCCTGAAAACCAATTACGAGCTCGCCGAGGCGGTTACCAGGAAAACAAATCAGGCGCTCATACGGTGGCTGGAGGAGCAGATCCGCACGGCGCAAACCATTGCCCGCGATCCGAGGATTATTGCCGTCACTCTTTCGCCTTCCGACCCGCAGAAAAGAGCGGACGCGCAAAAATACCTGTCTGAGGCGCACGCGCGTTATTCCTATTATGAAAACATTCCCCTTGCCGTAAAGCTGGCCCCGGGCCGGACGATTGCCGTGGACGTTCAGGGGGAAGAAAGAATCATCGGCAATGGAAATTTCTTCATTGATACGGTGGGAGGCAAAACGATCGGGAAATGCGGCCCCGGATTCAGCTACATCAAGAGTGTTTTCGAGGGGGAACCGTACTTCATCAGCGAGGTATATCCCAGCATTTTCAGAGGAAATCCCATTTTTGTCGTCGCCGCTCCCATCGAGCATGAAGGCGAGGTTGTCGGCGCGACCGTTGTTGCGCCGAGAATGGATTATTTCACGGAGTTTTTTGTTGAAAAATCCGTCATCGGCGCGACCGGCTACCTCTCGATGATCGATCACGACGGCATGATCATTTCCCATCCGCAAAAATCGCTGATTCTCAATCAGAAAGGCCCGGCCCTCGTGAAACCCGTGATGGACAAGATTGCCGCCGGTGAATCTTACTTTCTGTCCGACTTTGCGGGCACCGTCAAGGCCTACTATGTGGAAAAGCTGACCACGGCCCAGTTTCACATGGAGGACAGCTGGTATATCGTTTTTTGCCGGAACTACGATGAGGTGCTCTCCGACATTTTTGCTTTGCTGTTCAAATTGTTCATCAGCATGCTTCTGGTCGCCGTCGCCGTCGCGCTGCTCGTCTATTTCCTGACGCGAAACCTGATAGGCAAGCCGATGGAAAAGCTGACCGGCGCGGCGGACAGCGTCGCCAAAGGAGATCTGCGCGTACAGATCGACGCCGGCGGCGGCCGCAATGAAGTGGGTCTGCTCAGCCTCTCCATCAGCAAAATGACACGAAGCATTCGGGAGCAGACCATCCGGATTCGGGAGGCGGTTGATACTCTCAACGCAACCACGGCCTCCATCGTTTCGGCATCGGACCGGCAGGAAGCGGCGATGAAAAGCCTCGAAGGAAATGTGGCGCAGGTGGGGGTTTCTTCCAGTCAGATTTCGGCGACGTCTCAGGAGCTGGCCGGAACCATGGAGAGCGTGAGAAATGCCGCCGGTGAGGCGTCCCGGCTGGCCAATGCCGGGCAGGCGAGCCTTTCCGGTTTGCAGGGTGCCATGCAAAGCCTCTCGGTGGGAACGGACAGCATCTCGGAAAAACTCGCGTTGATGCGCCGGAAGGCGGCAAGCATCGACAGCATCATCGCGACGATTACCAAAATTTCGGATCAGACGAATCTCCTGTCGCTCAACGCCGCCATCGAAGCGGAAAAAGCGGGAGAATACGGAAGAGGCTTTTCCGTCGTTGCGCGGGAAATCGGGCGGCTGGCCAATGAAACCGCCATTGCGACGCTGGATATTTCGGACATCATCGCTGAAATGCAGGCCTCGGTCGTGGATGGCGTCCGGGAGATGGACCATTTTCGAGAAGAGGTTGCCCGCGGGGTCGGCTCCGCCGGAGAGGCCACGATGCAGCTTACACAGGTCATCGACCGGGTGGCCAATCTCAGCCCGGAATTCGACAAGGTCAAT
>JAVEXR010000030.1:4042-11918 GCA_034003925.1 Candidatus Moraniibacteriota bacterium | reverse complement strand
TAGAGCTATATCTATCATCGTGTAATAATCTTTCTGAAAGAATAATAGCATCCTCAAAATTGTAACCTTCCCAAGGAATGAAAGCGGTTAATACATTTTGTCCCAAAGCGATTTCTCCATGATCAGTTGAAGCACCATCAGCCAATAACTGACCTCTTTCAACTTTTTCTCCCACCGTTACACGAGGGATCTGATTCATACTAGTAAACGCATTGGATTTAGCAAAGCTCTGCAAAACATATTCTCTTTTGTAAAATTTATTTTTTGCTCCAGCTGGATTTTCTTCCTTAACTACTATTCTTCCAGCATCAGCGACGACAACTTCTCCTTCTTTAAAAGCTAATACAACTTGTCCACTATCAGCTGCGGCTTTATCTTCAATTCCGGTTCCTACAATTGGAGCTTCTGGCTTTACACAAGATACAGCTTGACGTTGCATGTTTGAACCCATCAATGCACGGTTAGCATCATCATGCTCTAAGAAAGGAATCATAGAAGTCGCTACTGAAATACATTGCTTAGCGGACACATCCAAATAATCCAAATTATCTACATCAATCATAGAAGGATGTCCTTTTACACGAGCTTCGGCATTTTTGGTTAAAATATTACCAAATTCATCTGTCTTGATTCCAGCATGGGCAATACTTTTTCTATCCTCCACAGTAGCATCAATAAATTCAATTTTTTCAGTAACAAAAGGAATAACTTTAATAGGACCTTTTTTAGCTTTAATAATTTTTTTAGCTAAGTCAGCATCGATTTTGTCTCCCTTTTTAGCCACTCCGCTAATAGTCTCATCCAAAATTCTATTTTCAAGTAATTCCGCGTCACCCTCAACAGCTTTGCTCACCACTAAATAAGGGGTTTCTAAAAATCCGTATTTATTAATTCTGGCATAAGTTGCCATTTGTCCTACCAAACCGATATTTGGACCTTCTGGGGTTTGTACTGGACAGATTCTTCCATAATGAGAATGATGCACATCTCGCACTTCAAAGCCGGCTCTTTCTCGAGTTAAACCTCCTGGTCCCATAGCGCTTAATCTTCTTTTGTGCTCTAACTCAGCCAATGGATTTACCTGATCCATAAATTGAGATAACTGTGAGCTGGAAAAGAATTCCTTAATCGCAGCCGCTACTGGTCGAGAATTAACGATTTGTCCTGGTACTACTGTTTCAATATCGCAAGTACTCATTCTGTCTTTGGCGTTTCTAGCCATTCGACTCATACCTACTCTTAATTTATTTTGAATCAATTCGCCTACTCCACGCACTCTTCTGTTTCCAAGATGGTCAATATCGTCTGCCTGCGCTAGTGGGTCATTATTTAGTCTGATGATTTCCTTAATTATCAAAATTAAATCATCTACTAAAAGAACTCTGTTTTCTTTTTCATCAGAAAGACTAACTTCTAAGCGTTGATTAAGTCTGTAACGACCCACGCTGCCAAAGTCATATTTATCAAAATCAAAAAACATCGAATCAATCATTTGCTTGGCATTTTCTTCTGTAGCAAAATCTCCAGGTCGAACTCTTTTATAAATTTCTTTATAACTTTCTCCAGATGTTTTGGAGATATCTTTACTCAAAGTTGTTTCTATGTAATCGATATCACCTTTATTGATATCAGCAAAAACTTTTCTCATGGCTGCATCGGATTGACCAAAAGCTCGCAAAAGAGAAGTTATCGGTAATTTTCTTTTTCTATCAATCTTAACAGAAATCACTCCGTCGGAATCAGTATCTATTTCTAACCAAGCTCCTCTGTTTGGAATAATTTTAGCGCCAAAAGTTTTCTTTCCTTTTTGATAATCCATAGTAAAGAAAACGCCGGGGCTTCGGATAAGTTGGTGCACTACTACTCTCTCTACTCCATTTATAATAAATGTTCCTCTATCCGTCATAATAGGAAAGTCTCCAAGATAGATTTCTTGTTCTCTGATTTCTCCTGTTTTTTTAATCAGCAAAGAAGCCCTTGCTTTTAAGGGAGCTTCGTAGGAAATGTTTTTTTCTTTTGAGACAGATTCAATATATTTTGGTTCGTCCAAATAAAAACCAGAAATATTAACTTCTAAATTACCAGAAGAATCTTTAACTGGATTAACCTCGTCTATTAAATCCTGGAAACCCTTCTCTAAAAACCAATCATACGAATCAGTTTGTGATTCGATAAGGTTAGGAAGAGAGACCATAAAATTCTTTTTAAAGAATTTTCTTTTGGATAGAGATGACGTTGAACCTATCCTTTTTTTTACCCTTAGCTCCTTCTTGCTTTTAGACATAAAAACAATTCCCATAACAACCCTTTCTGCATTAACAAAAAGAGTTATCTAATGAGTTTTAAAATAAGTTATTTAATTGTCTTTTCGATATTTATAATTCATTTGATATCTACAGTCCTTATTATACATGAATTAAGAAGGATGTCAAATGCCGAAAATCCCTGCAAATTGAGACTTTATGCGAAATTACCAATATTTAACATTTTAGTAGTTGACCAGTTATCATTATGACCGCAGCGAATGCGCGGTGAAAGGATCTCTCTTTTTTACGCCAATGTATTTTCTATGGCTTAACCACAAGGTTTTTTCGATTTTTTCTTCTTGATTTTTTTTCGTTTTTGGTGTAGCATGTACTTAGATATAACCTCGATACTTTCCAATTGATCATTAATTTCTATTTCATTAGCTATGCGCACAATTGCACAAATATCACTTGCAATAATATTTTCAGAGCTTTTAATTAGCCTTTGCTTATTGACTTTTTCTTCATTGACCTGTATAATTTCTGTACAGAAGAAAAAAGGAGAAACAGAAATTATACAGGTCAATGAACTACGCTTCGCTTAGAAGTGTTTTTTTATTTTTTTAAGTCTTGACAAGCAAAATTATTTTATATACAATAATTACATAAGAAGCTGGGAAGCGAGCGTGATGCCGCGAGCCAGTTTTTTTGTTTTCATAAAGGCAAAATTAAAAATGGATTTATTTCTTTGAAGTATTTCTCCTTTTTATTACAAGCATTCGTTGGTAATTTAAATATCTTCTTATTAAGAAGCTGCATAATCATATCTTCATAAACTCCTCTTTTTATTTTCTTCTTTTTTCTTATAAAATATTTACATTTAGCTGCGTAAGCAAATAAATCCGCTATCTGTTCTTCAATATCATGATTATTTTTTGTAACAAAAGAAATGGATGTAATAGTCTCTTGAACTTTTTTGTAATCAACTCTTAAATCTGGGATTCCTCCGCTCAAATAATATCCAAGTGCCTTATGAAAATAAAAATCCTTTTCTGCGCCAGCTGACTCAACAACTATTTTTCCTTTAGAATCATTGGTCAGCATAGCCAATAAAAAGTTTCTTATCATATAATCAGTTGTATCCTTGTATATCTTGATCTGATCCCATGCTTTTTTCTTTGCTTCATTTTTATCAACAATAACAAAAAACATCTTAAATCTTGAACTTTTCAAAAATTCTTCTAAATCCGCTATAAATTCTTTAAATATTTTTTGATTTTTAAACATGGCAAAATCACCTTCTTTTCTTCCTATCTCTCTTGAATGGAAAACAATATCAGTTCTTCCCCAATACTTAAATTTTATATGATCAGCCCAGTTTCTTATATTATCCCTTTCGCTATCGTCAATTGAGCATCCCGACAAAATATAAACTTCTGATTGCGTTGCTTTGGGATTAGCTACTCCTAACTCATCAATAAATAATTTATATTGAAACTGTTTTTTATTTAAATTATTCATAAATTCGTTAACTTGTTAATACGCTAACTAAATAATAATAAATTAATTCTCTAATAAAACTTCAATCCCTGGCATCGGTTCATCACTCAGAAATTCCAGCATGGCTCCCCCACCCGTAGAGATAAAAGAAATTTCATTTTCCATTTGACTTTCATTAACCGCTTGTACTGATTCTCCTCCACCAATCACCGAGAAAGCTCCGCTATCAGAGATAGCCTGCAGTATTTTTCTAGTACCATTATCATAAGGCTCTTTTTCAAACAATCCCATCGGTCCATTCCAAACGATAGTTTCAGCATGCGAAATAATTTCACAAAATTTTTCAATAGTTTTTTCTCCAATATCCAACCTGCCTTCATTGGCGAAATCTATCGGTAAAATAACTTTTGAATCAAATTGCATCCCTCCATCTATGGCTTCATTAGCAATCTTTCCTCCAACCAAAACAAAATCATAATTTTTTACAAATGAATTTATCAAAGGAAGCTTGGTTTCAATTTTTGCCCCACCGATAATAGCTACCGCTGGATGCTCGGGATGATCTTTAACTCTTCCGAGATTATCCACTTCTCGTTGCAACTGAAAGCCTGCATAAGCGGGTAGTTTTTTAGCCACTCCAACAGTTGAGACATAGCCTCGATGACAATCACTAAAAGATTCATTTACAAAGATATCAAAATTTTCTGCCAACCTAGATGAAAAATTTTCATCATTATCCCCTTCTTCTTTATAAAATTTTATATTTTCCAGTAAAAACGCATCACACTCTTTTTCATATTGAAATTGAAACTTCTTTATTACATTAGAATCACAACTAGGAATAAGTTTTATTTTTTTTCCCAATATCAATTGCATTTCTTTAATTATATTATTAAAGGAAAACATACTCATCCACTCTAGGCCTGGATGCTCTTTTTGATATTCCTCTGGCCGGCCCAAGTTGGACATTAAAGTAGGCTTGCCACCCTGAGCTATAATATAATCAAGAGTTTCTTTGACAGTTTCAATTTTATAAGGCTCCATAATAACGTTTCCCTTATAAGGAACATTAAAGCTAGCCCTAATTAAAACTCTCTTACCTTTTAAATCAGCGTCTTGTATTTTTTTTATTTTCATGTGGGTTCTCTACGAAGTACGAATTTATACCTGCCCGCAGTGATACAGCTTTGCAGGCGGGCGAAATTACGAACTCGATTTTTATTTTATTTTTATTATTTAACCTGTCAGTCTCGACTGACGGGTTTTATTTTTATTTCTAACTTTAAAAACTTTATGAACTTTATAACTTTATAAACTTAAACTTTAATCCATCCCTAAAATTCCCACAATCACGCCCACCAAAGCACATACTATAGAAATAATCCAAGCTCGCATCACTACCTTTGGCTCTGGCCAACCCTTGGCCTCAAAATGATGATGAATAGGTGCGGCCAAAAAAACTTTTCGACCAAATAATTTCTTGCTAGTTAATTGAATTACTACACTGCTCGATTCCAAAAAATAGACAAAAACGATAATAAAAAGTGGAATGACGGCGTTATTGAGCATCGCTACCACACCTAAAGTCGTCCCGAGCGATATCGCTCCGGTGTCTCCCATAAAAAATCTTGCTGGATAAATATTAAACCAAAGAAAGGCCAACAGCGCACCAGAAATAGCTGCGCAAAAAGCAGCCAAATCCACTCTATTTTGAGCAAAGGAAATAATAGCAAAAGAAGCAAAAGCAAAAAATAGAACTCCTCCATTTAAGCCATCCAGGCCGTCTGTTTCGTTAGATGAAATAGCGGTAAATAAAATTACAAAAATAAAAAGAGGGATATACCACCAGTTAATATAAAAATCGCCTATGGCACTTAGATGTAATTTATCCCAGCCTAATTTATAATAAAACCAGCAAGCACCTGCAGTCGCAATTCCAAAAAGCCACCAAAATCTCATAGCAAACCTCATCCCTCCACCTTTATTGGAGCCGATTCCTTTTACGCTCATATAATCATCAAATAATCCCAAAACTCCCGATGCCACTAAAATAAAAAGCGGCAACCAAGTCTGAGAGCGACTCAAGAAATCCAATCTGGCAATAAAATTTATATCAAATAATTTAGCAATGAGTGGAAAAAGGAAATTTGAGGCATAAATTAAAATAAGTACGGCCACCCAAACAATCAATCCTCCCATTGTAGGCGTCCCTGCTTTACTGGCATGCATCTTATTAACAAAATTCAGTTTTTTTCCGTCTACTGAATTAGTTTTTATTTTTATTCCAATCTTATGTTTATATAAAATATTGGTCCAAATAGGAGTAATCAAAAAAGCTACTCCAAAAGATAATAGACCAGTAAAAAGAATTTTTAAAACATCTATCACTTCTGGAATCGTTTGAAATTGAGCAATGGGCATGTTTTTAAATTAAAAATTAAAGATGCAAAATTAAAAATTAGAATTTCATTTAAAATTTAAAATTCTAAATTTAAAATTATCTGTTTATATTTTACTCTGCTTTGAAATATTGAGCAATATTCCCATGGCCACCATAAGAAAGACAAAAGAGGTTCCTCCATAACTAATAAAAGGTAGTGGAATTCCTGTGAGGGGAATTATGGCTAAGATAGCTGAAATATTTACAAAAGCTTGAAAAATAACCCAGCTCACAATTCCGATAGCAATTATTTTTCCAAAATCATCAGGAGCATTTTTGGCAATTTTTAATCCTCTAAAAGCAAAGGCTATAAAAAGAAAAACTACTACCGACGCTCCCAGCATTCCCAATTCTTCGCCCACAATTGCAAAAATTGAATCCCCCACCGGCTCGGGAAGATAATTAAATTTTTGGCGACTGTGTCCCAATCCCACCCCTAATGGTCCTCCCGATCCTACTGCCAATAAAGCCTGCGTAATCTGATAGCCTACTCCCCTGGGATCATGATCAGGATTAAGAAAAACCAACATTCTATTTAAACGATATGGCGCCACCGCAATCAAACCTGCCAATACAACCACTCCTCCTAAAAATATTCCCCAAATATGAGAAAGATTGGCTCCAGAAACAAAGAACATTGAAATAGCAATCAAAATAATAACACCCAGCGTTCCAGTATCAGGCTGCTTGATTATCAAAAATCCCAATATCGCCATTATCCCTAAAAAGGGAAGCATCCCTTCATAAATATCACGAATACGCTCCTTCCCTTTGCTAGCTAGCCAAGCGGCTAAATATAGAATTGTTGAAAGCTTAGCCATCTCCGAAGGCTGAAAAGAAATCGGACCCAAGTTTATCCAACGACTAGCTCCATAAATATTTTTTCCCACTCCCGGAATAAAAACTAAAACCAAAGCCACTATCGTAAACAAGAAAAAAGGCACAGCAAATTTTTTCCATATATGATAGTCGATCCGACTAAAAACATACAGCACTAAAATTCCAGGCAAAAATCCATATAAAAGCTGATGCGATAAAAAATAATTGGGATCATCAAATCTAGTCTTGGAATATAATACGCTAGCGCTAGAAATCATTATTAAACCAAAAACAGCCAACATAAAAATTATTGTCAGCAAGGTTTTATCCATTTGTTTTGTTTCTTTTTTTCCCAATTTTATATTAATTAAGAATTAGTAAATGATTATCTAATTTATTTTTTCTCTTCTCCATTTTTCTATTTCTTTGTGATTGCCACTCAATAAAACCTCCGGCACTTTCCAACCATTAAATTCTTCGGGCTTGGTGTAATGAGGATATTCCTTATTAGGCTGTAGCTTGTAGCTTTTTAGCTCTTTAGCATCACTATCATTATCTTCCGTCTGTGAACTGTTGACTGTTGACTGCAAGCCGATACTAAAACTCTCTTCGCTAAGCGATTCTTGATTGCCTAGCACTCCTGGCAAAAGTCGACTAACTGAATCCACTAAAATCATAGCTGGAATTTCTCCGCCAGTTAAAACATATTCTCCAATGGAAAACTCTTCATCTATAATATGTTCTGCCACACGTTCATCCACACCCTCATAGCGCCCACAGATTAAAATTAAATTTTCATATTGTTTTAATCTTTGCGCATCCGCTTGAGTATATTTTTTTCCCTTGGCTGAAAACAAAATTATTCTAGATG
>JAVEXR010000030.1:2376-3942 GCA_034003925.1 Candidatus Moraniibacteriota bacterium | reverse complement strand
ATGACAAACATTTCGATTTCACCCATATAATAGGCCGCACCCATTTTTCGAGCGAACTCTATGACCTCCTCGATTGAGGGCGGGATTTCATCATCGATAATTATTCCGCATCGAACTTTTTCACCGGGAACATAGGCGTCTTCTGTTCTCATGGATCACCCCCTGTCTTTTATCATCTTATGCTGCCAGCTTCCGGACATGTTCATCCAAAAAATGCGCGACATTATATAATGGATAACTCTTGCAGATTTTGGCCGCTAATTCAGTCGGCCATTCGTTATGCATTAAGAGATTCCAGAGGTCGATAAATTCAGATAATACTTTTTGCCGCAAACTTTGCGGCAAAGCCTTTTTGTTATTTGACTTCTTTAAAAAATTATCCCAATCACTCAGTATTTCAGCCATTGCATTCTCCCTTGTTTTTATTGAAATCAAAAAATTATCCGCTTAATGACTTGATAGATTAACGAAAAATCACACTATTGTCAAGAAAAAATGCACTACTACCCAAGTATTTCTTGCTTTAATTAAAATTTGCTGATATTATTTTTATTGTGCTTCATACTTAAGTACAAGAATTTAAAAAAGTAGTTTATAAAAAAGTGAATTAATAATGGAGAGATGGCTGAGGTCCCACCAAAGGTGGATAAACTCCAGCGACGTCGCTTTCTCTTCGTGAATGTTTATATTTAAGAGAGTAACTTTAAAAAAGTGAATTAATAACGGAGAGATGGCTGAGCGGTCGAAAGCGACAGTCTTGAAAACTGTTGTGCCTTTACGGGTACCGGGGGTTCGAATCCCTCTCTCTCCGCAGTAAAATTAAATCCTCAAAAAGAGGATTTTTTTATTCAATAAATAATTTTAATATCTTCTAATAAAATACCAAGATGTTTTATGTTTTATGTTATTATGCTATAATTCAACTATAACAATATCACTTAAAACAAAATGGATTTACAGAAAAAAATTCCTCCCAAAAAGAATATCCACATCAATCACGAGGGCGAATATTTGGAAAATCCGCATGATTTTATGCTGGAGCAACGAGGTCATGGAGTTCTTTTGCATTGGCAAGGTCCCGAATATGAACATTATCCCAAGGAAAAAAATTGGTACGCAGTGGCAGCTCTAATTTTATCCGCTATTATAATTTACGCCTTAGTTACCAATAGTCCCATAATGGCCATCACTTTTGTTTTAATTGGAGTAGTAGGTTATATTCAATTAGAAAAATTTCCTCGAGTCCTAGATTTTAAAGTAACTACCGATGGTGTCATGGCCGGCGAAGAGCTCTATCAATTTGATAACATAAAATCATTCTGGATATTTTACGAACCCCCTCATACCAAAATTCTTAGCTTGCACACTGATGCGATGCTCACCCCCTTTATTCATATTCCTGTTCATCAGATAGATCCAGTTAAGTTAAGAGAAATTTTAATGGAGTTTGTCCCTGAAGAAAAACAAAAACCAACCCTAGTTGATACCCTTGAAAGATTATTGCATATATAATAGACATCCTAAAATATTGCCATTTTATATATTAATGTGTTAGGATGTTTTTGT
>JAVEXR010000030.1:0-2276 GCA_034003925.1 Candidatus Moraniibacteriota bacterium | reverse complement strand
CAAGGCCTCCACATCATTGCGCGGAATTATGTAATAATACTTCCAAGCAAGTGTTATCAGACCACCCATAATTCCCCATATCAATCGCCCCTCGGTCTTTGGAGCCAACCCATCCAGCTCATAACAATCAAGGGCTGCCATGTAACCGATTAAGCACCACAAAATGCCACCGATCTCAATCATCCAAGCGCCGAAACCCATAGAGCACCTCCTTGATTTTTAAGAATTTTACATCGCCACAATCATTTCAACCTTATTCAAACTATAGCACTAACGCCCTATATGCGCAAAATAAAGAAAAAGAATTAATTCTTAACAAAATCTTTCTTCTTCCATCTTTTAGATTGCCGACAAAGAATTTTTTCAACTTCCTCCGATGAATCTATTATTTCCTCAATCACTTTTTCCATTCTCATTCCTTGAGAGCCCTTAACCAAAATTAAATCTCCCTCCTGAATTGTATTTTTAATAATTTTTCCCGCTTCAATCGGATTATCAAAAAACAGAACACTTTTAATACTATTATTGTTTCCCAATAAATCCTGAGTAGCTTTATGCATTCTTTTCCCTACTGAGATAAATTTATCGAATTTTCCCTCCAATACAGTCTTTACTACTTCCATATGTCCCGCCTCTGAATCCTCCCCCAATTCAAACATATCTCCCAATATCACTATTTTTCGCTTAGCATTTATTTGCTCCATCGTAGAAAGTGCCGCCAAAGTGGAAACTGGTGAAGCATTATAAGTATCATCAATTATTAAACTCTTATTTATTCCAGGGATTAAATTCATCCTTCCTAAGGGAGATTGAAAGTTTTCTAACGCCCCCAAAGCATCAATCATATTAATTTTAAAATATTCACCTACTCCGACCGCGGCCAAGGCGGCATAAAGATGATGCTTGGCAATAATTCGAGGAAGCCGCAAAGGAATAATTTTTTTATTGAAATTCAATTTAAAGCTTAATCCTTTAGAATTTCCCGCTTCATCATAGTTAAAACGGACATCTGTTACTTTTATATCTGCTCCTTCGTTAAATCCATAAGAGATAACCTGAGCTTTTATCCCATCACTCTCTTCTCTAATAAAAGGATTATCCGTATTTAAAATAGCCACTCCACTTTTAGAAATTGATTTCACTAAGATACTTTTTTCTTTAGCGATAGCTTTGATGTTTTTAAAAAACTCCAAATGACTTGAGGAAACATTAGTGAGGATTCCGACATTTAAAGGAATAAAGCTCATTAGATATTTCATATCTCCCGGTCTATCAATGGCCATTTCTAAAATTAAAATTTTAGGATAACCCGCAGGCGCAATTAACCAAAAAATCCATTTTAAAAAAACTACTGACCATTTAAATAGATTCTTGCCTCCGGTTTTTGCCCCAATTATCGTCAGCGGGATACCGATTTCGTTATTATAATTCTCTTCATTTTTCCTTACCTTAAAATTATCCTTCAAAACCAAAAAGACAGCTTCTTTGGCAGAGCTTTTTCCCACTGATCCTGTTATGCCCACTATCTGTGGTTTGTGTCGCTTTAAGATAGCTGCTGCCATAAAGCGCAGGATTCTCTCTAGATAAATTATTTTTTTCGATTTCATTTAGTTTGTAGTTATTGGAGTTTGAACTGGAACTTCTTCTTTTTTAATTTCTTTTTCTATCGGCTCTGTCGGCTCTACATTATAATAATTGAGTAAAAACTTCATTACTTCCCCAAAAGCCGGAGCAGCACTAGATTCAGCCCATTGAACGTCCTTGGGATTATCTATTTTCACTATAACAGCAAATCTGGGGTTGTCCAATGGAGCAATCCCGGCAAAAGAGCCAATGGTTAGAGATTCATCATATCCTCCTCCACCTTGTTTGGCTACTTGGGCTGTTCCTGTTTTCCCTCCTACCTTATATCCACTTACAGCTGCTCGTTTACCATGTCCATTAACTACGACGCTCCCTAGCATTTCCTTTGTCTGATTAGCGGTTTCTTCTTTGATAACTCTTCGAATAATTTCCGATTCAACTATTTCCTCTTTTCCATCAGAATGAATTTTCTTTTCTACTATTTGAGGACGCATCAAATTGCCACCATTGGCAATAGCAGAATACGCATTTAAGATTTGCAGTGGCGTAACCGTAATGCCCTGACCATAAGCTGTGGTAAAAAATTGAATATCACTTTTTAAATTTTTTAAATTACGAATATCACCACTAGCCTCATTGGGCAAATCAATTTTTGTTCTCTCGCCAAAACCAAAATTTCTTATATAATCAGC
>JAVEXR010000029.1:3775-12033 GCA_034003925.1 Candidatus Moraniibacteriota bacterium | reverse complement strand
TAACTATAGATGAAAGAAAAGAGGGAATTGGAATAATATGTAGCGATAAAAATATTCCAACAGATGAGAGAAACATTTGTCATAAGATTGCTCATGAATTTTTTGAAGTTTTAGGTAGGAATATCGGAGTAACTATTAAGATAAAGAAAAATATTCCAGCCTTAGCGGGATTAGGAGGGGGAAGTTCTAATGGAGCTATGACGCTCTTGGCTCTTAATGATTATTTTGGAAAACCTTTGAATTTTAAAAATTTAATTAAGGTGGCCGCTCGAGTCGGTAAAGATATTCCCGTATTTCTTTTAAAAGAGGAGGTTGTTTATGTCAGTGGGGCAGGAGAGAAATTAAAACCTCTTAAAAAAAATTCTCAACTAAATTTTATCTTAATTAACCCTCAGGGAGAAATTGGTACCGCTTGGGCATATGGAGAATTGGATAGACGAATGTGGTTTATGGAAGATAAGAAAAGAAAAAATATTTCCAAAAAGATGCTAAAAGACTTTAAAAGTGTTGATAAAGTTGGCAGCCTGCTTTACAATGATTTTAGCTTGGTAGCTGAGGAATTATTTCCCATTATCAGAGAAATAAAAAATAGTCTCTTTTCTTTTGGAGCTTTGGGAGCGTCAATAACCGGTAAAGGTCCGACAGTGGTCGGTATCTTTAAAACAAAAAAAGAGGCGCTAAAAATTAAGGAGATGATGAAAAAAAATTATCCTAATTTTTTTGTAGAGATTGGGTAATATTTTTTTAGTATTTTTGTGCATAATAGAAAATGACAAATCGGTTAGTTGAAAGTAGTTTCCTATATTTATTGGAGGATGTCTAAAATGGAAAAAAAACCGTTTACAGAAAGAACAATTATTACTGCTTTTACTGCGGAGGGAAGGAAGCGCTCCGGAATTCCAGTTTTAGGGGGCGAATGGTTAAAGTTACGCGACAATACACCTGTTATTTTGGTGGATTCGCTTGACGATTTAAATCCGATTGAGCATTTTTTCGTCTATAAGAAAAAATTCACTAATCGAACCGGCGAAACTCTGAAGCGTTCTGCGGTGGAGGTTTTTGCTAAAGATCCAACAAAAAAGTAGAGATGATTTCTCTGCGGGTCCTTGTTCTCATAAATGAGAGCAAGGACTTGTTTTATTTTTTAAAAATATGCGTTAAGATTTATATATTCAAACCTTTTAAATTTGTGCATGTAGCTTATAAAGTTTATGTAAATGTATGATAAAATTTTTTAAAAATCACAAAAATATTTTAGCGGTCATATCTGAAAGGAATGAGGGTTCGATGAAATTATTAAAAAGCAAAGTTGATGATAAAAATAGGAGCAATTTTCTTATAGAGTGTGGAATTGATAGTAAAAAAGTTGTGGCAGCTGACCTTGTTCATGGTAGGGATGTAATAATTGTAGATAATAAATCCCTACAAATAGTAAGCGGTGCAGATGCATTGGTAACAAGAGAAAATATATTTTTATCTATAACTGTGGCAGATTGTGTTCCGGTTTATTTTTACGATAAAGAAAATAATATAATGGGATTAGCGCATGCAGGGTGGCGTGGGGTAGTTGGTAATATAGCAAAAAACACCTTGGATAAGATGATGGAGCTGGGTGCAGAAGCTGAGGTGATTGAGGCAGTCTTGGGTCCTGGAATAAAGAGATGTCATTTCGAAATCCAGGAAGATGTGTTGGGTAAATTTAAAAGATATCCCCAGTTTATCCGTAGAAAAAGAAATCGCATATTTGTTGATCTTTTTGGAATTATTAAAAAACAATTGTTGGATTTTGGGATAAAGAATGAAAATATTTTTATTTCTCCAGAGTGTACATTTGAAGATGAAAAGCGATTCTTCTCTTATCGTCGAGATAAGCCAAAGGTGGCAGAAGTAATGATGGCAATAATAGGAATGAGGGACAATTAAAAATTAAAAGTGCAAAATTAAAAGTTTGAGGCACAAATTCTAATAAATAATTATCAATTTTAAATCAATGGAGTACTTTATTTTTTATAATTTGTTTGTGTCCTTGTGTTTTGGATTTTAGAATTTATTTTTAGAGGTTATTATCTTTTTTGTATTCCTGCCATTCCTTATTGGACCAGTTTTTGGGTTTAGATGTCAAAATTTCTCCCGGTTTAGGATAGTCATTGGGGGATTTGTAATTGCTTTTAAAATCTTCATTGATAAAAATATTTCCGTTTTTATCTGTAACTTTTTGATAGAAAACTGTTTTCATAGCTCCATCGGATTCTCGAGATAAAACATGTGGACCATCTACTTCAGTTTTTCTGCCATCATCTGTGCCATAGAATTTAAAAACCAAAGTCTTTTTTGCAACATCAAGTTCTGTTTTAATTAGAATGTGTCCAGGAGTGTTATTTTTGAAACGTAAATCAGGATTAGGAATATAAACAGCCGCATCCATGCCCTGGGGGTCATAATAATGTACTGGATAAGCATGATTTCGACGGGCTGTAATTTCTAGACCGCTGTAAATAGCAGCACGAAAAGCAGTGGTGGAAACTTGGCAGATTCCGCCTCCGAATTCTGGCTCTGTTACTCCTTTTTTTATGACCAACTCTTGTTTATAGCCATGCTCTCCATCAACTTCGCCTAAAATTTTTACAAAAGAAAATTCTTCTCCAGGCTTAACCAGCACTCCATCAAAACGAGCAGTGGCCACTTTGATATTATGAATCCTACTTAACGTGGATCCGGTGAAGTTTGATTTTCCTTCGCCAATCAAGGTTACAATGCCCAATTTTCCAGCGTCATTGGTTCCAACGCGAGGTTCGACAGTTTCAAAGGGTAATTTTATTCTATTGGATGTTTGTTCTTGAGAAAAGAAGGCATCTATCACTTGAAAGCTTTTTTCTTTATTTAGACTGTAGCCATTTTGACTTAGGGAGAAATTGGAAACTTTATCTTCAGTGACTGTAAAAGTAGCATCTACGGGTTCTTTATTGTATTTTTTGGCGAGTTCTTCTAGGAAAAGCGTGACATTTTCCTTGTTTAAGGTTTGGGTTTCAATTTTTTTTAGAGTAAAATTAAGTCGTTCAGTTTTGGTTAAATTGCAAATTATTTTTGAACCAGCGCAGTAGTTAACATTTTCTATTTCAGAAGAATAAGCTGGAGTATAACGAAGAGATGGTTGGGTAGTAACCCATTTATTAATGTCATTTTTGGATACACTTATTTCTTGTTCGGGTATTTCTAATACGATAGTTTCAATATTTTCAAAAGAAGCCAATGCAAAATTGCTAGTTAATCCAAATAGTAAGGCTAGTAAAAACAAATATTTAATTGAATTTCTTTTAATTATCATTTTCTGTGGGTATAGAATAAATCGTTATTTAAAACAAGCAATATAAGACAAAACTGCTAGTTAAATGGGATTAGCAGTTTTGTTTGTTTTTTAGAATAATTTGATTGAAAAACTATTTAGAAACCTCGAACTTTGATTTTCTTTGTTCTGTTAGTATCAGCCTTAGGTAATTTGATAGTCAAAATTCCATTTTTTAAAGAAGCTTCTATTTTTTCGGCAATGACATCAACAGGCAAGACGACTGAGCGAGAAAAGCTTCCCCAATAACATTCTTGATAGTAGAAGTTTTCTTCACTGACTTCTTCTTCAAATTTACGTTCACCTTTGATAGTTACCATATCGTTATTGATGGAGACATCTAAATCTTCAGGATTAACGCCGGCAATAGTGGATTTAATAACAATATCTTCATCTGTCTGAAAAACGTCGATAGTTAGCTGGCCCTCTCCTGATTCATCCACGCTTTCATTTGACCCCCAATTATCAGAAAAATTATCATTGGAAGTTTCCAAATGGGAGCTTGGAATAGAGATATCATCCATCTCGTCCTCCGTTGAAATGCTCATCGGTCTAATTGGGGTAGCATTAGACATGTTAATATCGTCATTCATTCTTTTTGATCCGATTAGTTTCTCCATAAAGGATTTTTTTTCTTTGGTCATATTTTTGTTTTATAAGTGGTTAGCTATAGAAATTAATATATAAATAGAAATTCTCTATTTATGAATGTTATTATATCTAAATTATATGACATTTATTAATCTGAGGCAAGTTTTTTATTCACAATAATAAAACTGTAGATATTGATCAAAAACAGGGAAATGATCAGCGTGGATGTAATATAAAAACTGTATTTATCTAAATAAATTATGGAGTAATTATAGATAAAATGGACAACAAAGTTAAAGGATAATACTTTTAGGTTTAACCCTTTGCCTTCTGAAATAGCTAAAAAATACCCTAAGGTGCCAAAGGTTAATATGTGCAAAGGAACTGTCCCTAAGAGATCTATGAGTTGAAAATCAATTTTTTCATAAACATTTTTCTGGTAGATTATGAATACTTCCAATAGGGCAAATCCAATTCCTGCTAGCCAGGCATTCATTAAAAATCCCCGACCATAAGATATGGGAATTATCTTTTTGGCAATAATGAAATATTTAAATGCTTCCTCTGAAAAGGCGTAAATAATCAAGAAAAATAAAGATCCCAAAAAGACTTTATCAATTTCTGTCGGGGATTTGGAGCTCATAGCTAAAGAAATGATAATTAGTTGAAATATCAAAGACATTCCGGCGGTGATAATTCCCCAGAAGAGAGATTGAATGGCGGTTCTTGAATACATTTTATTTTTGTTTAGATTAATTTTTCTAAATATTTTTCCATCTCAGAAATATTTGTTTTAGCTTGAAGCAGCTTTTCATTTTCTTGAGCCACTATTTGAGCGGGAGCTTTTTTGATAAATTCTTTATTAGACAATCTTTGCTCTAACCCAGATGTATATTTCTTTAGGTTTTCCAATTCTCCCATGATTCTTTTTTGCTCAGCGATTTTATCAATTTCGTTGATTAGGTAAATTTCAATTCCGCCAACTATGGTATATAGGGCTTCAGCGGGTTTTTCTCCACTTTTTTCTATAATCAGTTCACCAACGCTAGTTCTAAGATTTTTAATTAAAATTTCCGCATCTTTTATTTGCTCAAAATCATCCCCGGCATAAATGATGGTTTTTAATTTCTTGGTCGGTTCAATCTTGTTTTCAGCGCGCAGATTTCGAATAGCGGTTATGATAAGTTGTGTTTTTTCAAAAACATCAGAATCGGTGTTATTATCCTTAGCTATAATCTTATTCCAATCCTCCGCAGTGGGCCAGTTTTCAATTAAAAGTAATTTATCTGCATTGAGCTTGGTCCAAATTTCTTCAGTAACAAAAGGAATAAAAGGGTGCCAGAGTTTTAGAAGGTCTTTTAGAATTTTTCCAAGAATTATATTTTTTTCCGCAAGGTTGCCTTCAAATTTAGCCACTTCCAGATACCAATCGGCAAAATCATTTTTAGTAAATTCTTGCAGTTTTTCCCCAGCTAGAGAAAAACTATATTTTTCCAAATCAGCCGTAACTCCAATAATCAGATTCTCCATTTTGCTAATGATCCATTTGTCAGCAAAAGTCAGATTTTTTTCTTCAATGTTATTATTTATGTCGGCTTCAGCGGTTTTGCTAATGACAAAACGGCTAATATTCCACAGCTTATTAACAAAATTTCGATAATTTTCAATTTTTTCCTCGCTAAGGCGCATGTCATTGCCAGGGGTGCTACCCATAAGCAAGGAAAGACGCACCGCATCTGTGCCAAATTTTTCAATCATATCCAAGGGATCAATGCCATTGCCTTTGGATTTACTCATTTTTTTACCATCTTTATCCACTATCATTCCGTGTAGATAAACATTTTCAAAAGGTATCTCACCTATGGCAAATAAACTCATCATAATCATACGACTTACCCACAGGGTTAATATTTCATGACCAGTTTCTAGCATTTGAGTGGGGTGAAATCTTTTTAAATCTCCTGACTTGTGGTTATCTTTAAAATTTTCAGGCCAGCCCAGGGTTGAAAAAGTCCACATTCCAGAAGAAAACCAAGTATCAAGAGAATCCTCATCTTGAGTTAGGTCTGTAGAGTCGCAAGTAGGACATTTTTTGGGTCTTTCTTTAGACACAATAGCTTCTCCACATTTGCAGTAGTAAGCGGGGATGCTATGACCAAACCAGATTTGGCGGCTAATGCACCAATCATGGAGGTTTTCCATCCAGTTTAAATATATCTTAGTAAATCTGTCGGGAACAAATTTTATTTCTTGGTTGGTCGCTACCTCGATAGCTTTTTCTTTTAGCGATTTGTTGGATAATTTTTCAACAGGCTTGTCTACAGCTACAAACCACTGTTTAGAAGGCAGGGGTTCAATGGCAGTATCACAACGGTAACAAATAGAAAGATTATTGACGATATTTTCCTCTTTCTCAATTAGATTCTCTTCTTTTAAGTCAGTGATTATAAGTGCTCTTGCCTCAAAAACAGACAGCGTTGAATATTTTCCAAAGCCGGGATGAATTTTTCCTGATTCATCAATAACTTTAATAATGTTTAAATTATTATTTTCAGCCATTTTCCAATCTATCATAGAGTGAGCTGGAGTAACACCTAAGGCTCCTGTGCCAAAATCCATTTCCACTTCGCGGTCAGCAATAATTTTTATCTTTAAATTTATGCCACAAAAATTTCCCTCAAATTCTTGGCCGATAAATTTTTTGTATCTCTCATCTTTGGGGTTAACTGCGACAGCAGTGTCGCCCAGTTTTGTTTCGGGGCGAGTAGTGGAAATAGCAATAGGGAAATCTTTCCAATAGCGAAAAGTATATAGTTTAGTTTCTTGATGCTGGTGCTCCACTTCATCGTCAGCTAAGGTGCTTTGACAGCGTGGACACCAATTGACAATGCGCTCACCTTGATAAATAACTCCCGCTTCGTACATATCAACAAACATTTGAGTAACAGCTTTTTTTCTTTGATCATCTAGAGTAAAAGCTTCTCTGGACCAATCCAAGGAAGAACCCATTTTTCGAGTTTGGTGAAGGATGGTTGTTTGGGTTTCTTTGAGAAACTCCCAAACTTTTTTTAGAAACTCTTCCTTACCTAGGGCATGTCGAGTGAGACCGGATTCATTAAATATTTTTTTTTCAACCACATTTTGGGTAGCAATAGCGGCATGATCAGTACCAGGAATCCAAAGGGCGCGATAACCTCGCATACGGCGGAAGCGAATCATCAAATCCCCAATGGCTAGCATGGCGCTGTGGCCAAGGTGTAACTTAGCAGTAATATTAGGTGGCGGAAGAACTATAGTATAAGATTTAGCATCTGAAGGTAAATTTAAATTATCCGGATTAAAAAATCCCGATTCTTCCCAAATTTTATAAATTTTATCTTCTACTTTTTTAGGTTCGTATATTGCAGGTAATTCTTTGGCAGTCATAATTTAAATAAGTAAACATTATGGGCTTATTTTAGCAGAAGAAGGGATAAATTTCAAGGATTGAAATCTCTGCTAACTACCACGTAAAATAAAAAATATTTTTTGATTTTAGAGTTTGTTTAAAGATTTAACTGTGCGCTGGTTTGAAGAGTTTTCCAAGTATTAAGAAGTTCTTCTTTTTGAGAAGAATTCATCTCTTCCCAGCGGTAGCTAGCTGCCACGGCAATCATAGCTGCGTTATCGGTGGAATAGGTGATAGGTTGAAGTCGATAATTTATTTGAGGAATATTTTTTTCTATGGCTTGGCCTAATTTTTCACGAAGATTACTATTGGCTGATACTCCACCAGCTAAAAATATATTCTTAGGATTATGTTTAATGGCAGCTTGGATAGTTTTATGAGTTAGGACATCGGTGGCGGCTTCTTGAAATTCATAAGCTAGTTCTCGGACAAAATCTTCTGGAAGTTTATCGTTTTCGTTTAGATTATTAGCCTTTCTATAATTTTTTACAGTATATAAGACAGCAGTTTTGAGTCCAGAGAAAGAAAAATCAAAATTTTTGCTATGAAGCATTGGGCGGGGAAGAATATATTTTTTGAAATTTGATTTTATTTCATGCTCGTGAGCTTTTTGGGAAATAATCGGACCACCCGGATAACCCAAGCCTAAAAGGCGAGCCACTTTATCAAAAGCTTCTCCAGCAGCGTCATCTTGAGTTTCGCCCACAACTTGGTATTTAAAATGATCAGTCATCAGAATTAATTGAGTATGTCCACCGGAAACCACCAGAGATAGAATAGGAAATTTCGG
Organism: Candidatus Moraniibacteriota bacterium; assembly: GCA_034003925.1. Taxonomy (GTDB): domain Bacteria; phylum Patescibacteriota; class Minisyncoccia; order Moranbacterales; family UBA9337; genus UBA9337. The sequence goes on along the minus strand of JAVEXR010000029.1, from coordinate 3,861 downwards.
CTCAGTAGGATTAGCTGGTAGCTTAGTTAGCTTTTTAGGATTTGATTTGGAAATTGGTTCTTGTGATTTGGTACTTGCGCTAATTT
>JAVEXR010000029.1:0-3675 GCA_034003925.1 Candidatus Moraniibacteriota bacterium | reverse complement strand
TGTCCACCGGAAACCACCAGAGATAGAATAGGAAATTTCGGCTCAGTAGGATTAGCTGGTAGCTTAGTTAGCTTTTTAGGATTTGATTTGGAAATTGGTTCTTGTGATTTGGTACTTGCGCTAATTTTATTTTCAATAAAATTAGCGTAGATGTGTCCCTCGATATGATGAATTCCAATGAGGGGTTTTTTGTATAAATAAGAAAGTGTTTTGGCAAAATTAGTGCCAATAAGAAGAGCGGGGATAAGTCCCGGTCCTTGAGTAACAGCTATTAAATCAATGTCGGCCATTTTTTTACTAGCTTCCTTTAGGGCCAATTTTAAAACGGGCACGATATTTTTGAGATGTTCGCGAGCAGCAAGATTGGGGACGACTCCACCCCAAGCAGCGTGCAGTTCTATTTGAGAGGAAATAGCATTAGATAATATCTTGATATCATCTCCATTTTTCTCTAAAATGGCGATAGCCGTTTCATCACAAGATGTTTCAATTCCTAGAATTAACATAGGTTTGGTGAAATCTTTATATTTAAGCTTTTTATATAGTAGTACTTAATAGGTGAATAATCAATATGTAAAAGAGAGTCTTTAAAGTTTTAAAAGTTGTAAAGTTTTTAAAGTGGGGAAAGTGTCAAAAATGTTGCAGATGTTTTAGCTGTTGTAAATGGGGAAAGATTTAAGATTTAAGAGATAAAACATTTAGGTACATATGTAAGTAGATGTTGTATCTTAACGTCATTGCGAGAAAGTATCCCGATGTGGCAATCTATGTCAAGATTGCCACGCAATTTGAGAGTACTCAAATTACTCGCAATGACAGTGAAGCCTTGAAGTTTTTGTCTATGGGCTAGACGTTGCAACTTTATAAACCTTATTCACCCCGTTAAATTGCTTTTCACCGCTCCTGCGGATTCAACAGGGTAAACCTTAAAAAATTTAGGAACTCAACCTGTTTTATGCTTTGTGCCTTATAATATTTATTAGACAAAACCCTCTAGATAAACTATAGTAAATGTGTGGATAATTAAGTCAAATTTGAATAAAATGGTCAATTATAAAATAAAAAAGATATTTTTTTGGTTGTTGGTTTTACTTTTTATAGCGGTTACTCCTTGTATTGTTTTTTATGCTATGGGATATCGTTTTAGTTTGGAGCGAGGAATATTCATTTATTCCGGCTCAATTACATTAAAACCGACTCCGCGAGAAATTGAAGTTTTTATAGATAACAAACAAGTTTCTACTGGGGTGGTTAATTTTTTAAATTATTCCTACCATATGGGCTCAATTTTGCCAGGGAAATATATGCTGGAAGTAAGATCACCGGATTATCTGCCTTGGTCTAAAGAAGTGCATGTGCACAGCGGCGTTTCTACTGAGTTTTGGAATGTTTTTTTGGCTAGGGAGAATTATACTAAAGTAGAATATCCAGTTAAAAAGGTGGAGAGTTTTTTTATATCCCCAGATGGTAAGAAAATTGCCGTGGTGGAAAATAATGACAGTGGAGTTGATATAAAAATAGTGGATGTAAAAAAAGAAGAAATTTTATATTCTTTCTCTTTTGCTGAATATGAATTTTCTAAAAATAAAAGAGAAAATATCGAGTGGTCGCCTAAAGATGGAAGGTTAATAGTGCCACTAGAAAAAAATGGTAGCAAAGAATATCATATAATCAATATCGGAAATGAAGAAACCTTTAGTTTAAATAATAAGATAGATCGTCAAAATATCAGAAAAGCAAGATGGAGCAGTAGTGATAGAAATACGTTATTTTATATCGCAGAAGACAAACTTTTTCGTGTCAGTCTAGATAATCCAAATGATATCTTGGAAGTAGCGGATAAGATTGCCGGTTATGATCTAAGTGGATCAGAAATATATTATTTTTCTAAAGAAAACGGAATAATTTATAGAAAAAATATCAGTGGTCGAGGAGAAGCTCAGCAGATAACTACTGCGGTGATAAGTGCTCAGAGTGGTGAAGAATTTGAATTGATAGTTTATGACGAAGATAGAATAGCGATTATCTCTCAGGATAAGAAATTATATCTATATAACCAAGGAGAAACAGAGACAAGCACGAGAGAAATAGGAAGCGGGATACTGGGAGTGCATTTTTCCAATGATGGCAAGAAAATTGCTTTTTGGAACAATAATGAAATAGCTGTTTATTTTGTGAGAAAATGGGAGACTCAACCCAGTAGAAAAGAGGGACAAAAGATAGATATCGTGCGTTTCTCAAATCCGATAGATAATGTAAGTTGGTTTAGAGATTATGAGCATTTAATTTTTACCTCTGGTAATCAAGTTAAGATAGTGGAATTGGATAATCGATCTTTGCGAAATATAAATGATTTAGTTTCTTTTGACTCAGACAAGACTAAAGCAAACTATAACCTAAGGGAGGATAATCTCTTCTTTATTGATGGATCAGGTGACACTAGCGGATTGTATTCAATTAGTTTAACTGAAGAAACAGAAGAATAAAACCCGTCAGTTGTGACTGACAGGCTAAACAATATGATAAATAATTTTCAAATATTACTACCTTACATATTGATTGGAATGTTTGTTTTAATCGTAGCTTTGCTTATCTTAAATATAATTTTATTTGTAAAAATTAAAAGGATAAACAGTTCTGCTGCGTTATTTTTTTCCGGTAAAAATGGAAAAGATTTAGAAGAAGTTATCAATAATCAGGAAAAAGCTATTTTGAAAACAGAAAAAGATATCAAGGAGTTGTTTGACGGTTATGAAAAAATATTTAATATTGCCGCCAAGGGAATTCAGAAAGTGGGAGTAGTTCGATATAATCCTTTTAAGGATATGGGAGGAAATCAGAGTTTTTCAATTGCACTTTTAGATAGGAATGACACAGGATTATTAATTACCACCTTGGCTACTAGGGATGGAGCAAGGGTTTTTAGCAAAACAGTTACTAACGGAGATAATACAGACTTTCCATTGATTGAAGAAGAAAAGAAAGCAATAAAAGCAGCCAAGACTTCAAAAAAAGTCGCAATTGTTTAATCTATAAAGTTCGAAGTATTTAAATCAAAAAACCGCCAGACGGATTGTCGGCGGATTTTTGTTTCTTTAATTTCAAATCTTCCATTAATCTCCTTCTAAAATAAAAAGAGGGGAAAGGGAATTTATTTTATTTTTTTGAAAGTGACTTTGTAAACCGGTTCGTATTCAATCTCATACTCATCTTTAATCTGAATACTTTTGCCATCCATTAGCTGACTGATAGCAATGTCAGAAGCCATTTCATTTAAAGCATCAATTTCGTGCTTTAAATCATCAAGGCGGGGGGATTTATTAACTTCTTCTATTTTCTTTTTTTGGTCTCTGAGTTTCTTGGCCTCTTCGGTTATTTCTTGAAATTTATCATCATGCTCGAGAAGATAACGATATTCTTTACTTATTTCACGGCGTTCTTTTTTTAATTTTTGAATCTCATCAAAAACTTCTTGGATGTCCTTCATTTTTTTATTTTTTAGGTTGTTTACAAATAACAGAAATAATTTTAACATAGAAGGGGAATAATGCAAAATATCATATGAGTTTTTAAAGTTTGTAAGGTTTCTAAAGTTTGTAAAGTTAGATACAATACAAGTGCAGTAAATTTATACGAAACTACAAATAGGAAAATGCAATATATCATTGCGAGACG
>JAVEXR010000115.1:0-2664 GCA_034003925.1 Candidatus Moraniibacteriota bacterium | reverse complement strand
CATTAATTGGATGTTGAATAGCATATCCAATTTGTCTAACATGATAATCAGGAATAACATTTTCCATTATTACTCCGGCACCATAGAGAATAGCTGGCCAAGGAGTTCTCCCATCCGGATCCACCAAAATCACCGGATTATTCGCACAGTAGTTATACGGCGACATGTTGGAGTACTTATCGCTCATCGGGTCAACAGAGAGCCAAATGCTCAAACCGCTGTCGTAGTATCGAGCGCCAAAGTAGCCATAGCCGGTTTCCACATCTTTCTCTTTGCCAGAGAAGGTGTAAGGAGCGTTCCAGGTGGAGTTGCGTTGGTCAACCCAGTCCTCACCAAAGGGGAGATAATGGAGATGTTGAATTGGCCGGCCGGTGTTGTCGGTGATCCAACTGCTGCTGCCTAGGTGGTCAGGGTGGTAGAAATAGCTCAACAATTCCATGATCTTTTGTGGATTGATGTGGCAAAGATAGTAAAATGGGAGGAATTGGGGCATGGAGGTTTTTGGATTTATTACTTTTTAATTTTTGTTGTTTTAAAAAGGGGGCCAATGTAGTTTAATATTCTATATACTAAAGTTTCCTTTCATTTATTTTAATTTATCCTCAGAAAAAACTGTTTTTAAAGAAATTCTTTTCATTTTAACTGTATTATTTTCATCTATCTCGTATTCGATAATTAGATATTCTCCTACTTTAGGTAACTCTTCCATATATTTCCCATCCAGAAAATGTAAAATTTCTTTTGAACATCTGCATCCCAGAAGCAAAGATTCCCAAGTATCACCTTCTTTAATTTCTTCAAAAAAATAAGCTTTATTATTACATTTTCGCTCCCACTCTTTTTTCAGCTTGCTTTCAGAATATTTGTATTGCATGCTTGCATGTTCTACCGATTTCAAGTATGTCGGAATGATAAGAGGCTCATATCGATAGTACAAATTCTTTAAAGAATCATTTTTGTAAATAAAGAAAGAGCTTAAGTCATTATTCGAGTAAACAATTGTTAATATATTATTCCAGTAAAAATGACCTTTGCTTTTAGCCGAACGAAGTTTATTTTCCAATATTAATATGTGATATTGTTCAACGTTAGCTGTAATTACCGTAATGGTATCATCAATTTTTCGAAAATCAATCAAGAAGTAGTACGGTTTATTCAAAAGACAAAAAATACAATTTTCTGAATTTACACTTAAACTGTCCATTAGGTCATTTATCACTGTATTAACAATTTTATATTCAGGAAGAGTTGCCATAAGAGATAATGATCTCACATTACTTTGAGCATTTGTTGTACAAAAACAAAATAATATAAATGAATTTAGTGTAAAATTTTTTAACAAATTCATAGGAGTCAAATATTTTTTTAACGAAATAAATTCTTACCTTTCTCAGGCTTATTGTGATGATAAACTGTTGCACCCCTAAATCTAATACCTAAACTAGCTTTTGGACTACCTTGCAAAACATCATTCCAATAATTATTATCTTTTGTACTTGAAAACCCACCAGTTGCACCAAAAGCCACTCCATCAGTAGAAAGTAAAGGATGGCTATGATTATAAACTAACAAATTTCCATTATTACTTTTCTCTATAGCTACATTTGATGCAGAACCTTCAAAATATGAATTATGAGATGACCCAACCTGGAATTGTGTTTCACTATCAGCATTTTTAAACCCAACAATTCCCCATTCAACACTTGAATTATCTGCCAAAATATTAAAAACCCCAGAAGCTTCTTTGCCTTTTCCTTTAAAATCTATTAATGTTTTTCCATCTATCGAGATATTATCGAAAGAACCTTTATCTACTTCTTGAGATAATTGTTTCCCAAAAAATGATTCTTTTTTAATATTCCCATTTTTATCTCTAGAAACTTTCCCATTTTTATCAAGTACAACTAAGTGATCGGTACTACTTCCTTCAATTGCTTCATATAAGTAAATATTCCCTTTATCATCAAATGTGTATATATCCCTCCCATCCGGATCCACCAAAATAACCGGATTATTACCACAATAGTTATACGGTGACATGCTGGGGTACTTATCACTCATCGGGTCAACAGAGAGCCAAATGCTCAAACCGGAATCATAATACCTTGCCCCGAAGTAACCATATCCGGTTTCCACATCTTTCTCTTTGCCGGAGAAGGTGTAGGGGACGTTCCAGGAGGTGGTGCGTTGGTAATTTTTTCTCTTTAGGTCCATCGTTTTGAATGTAAAGATGTGCAAAGATAGTAAAATATTTCTGTTTATTTTCCTTTTCTTTTTGCTCCTATATAAACTACTTCCCTACGAAGCTTTAATCAATTGTTTTTCAGTGTTTTGTAGTGCTCTTATTAATTTTGCTTTTTTCTTCTGTAAATTAGAAATATACTCTTCTTGTTGACAATGTGGATCATACTCTTGTTGATTTTTTACCATAGTATAAATAATAATCGCTAATTTTCTTGCTGTAGCTATAATAGCCATTTTATATCCTTTTTTAGATTGTTGATATCGAAAGTATTGCCCTAATTCACTTTTGTTTTGTTTTAAAGAGTTTGCACTTTGACGTAAAATTAGACCAACATGATTTTTCTTTTTATCTATTCTACTAGAGAGTAATTTACCACCTGATATTTTATTGTTAGGAACTAAATTACACCAAGAACAAAA
>JAVEXR010000114.1:0-2706 GCA_034003925.1 Candidatus Moraniibacteriota bacterium | reverse complement strand
GATTCCGGTTTATTAACGGATATGTCAATTCAAGACATCTTGATGACAAGGCATCTGCCGGAATTTTTATGCATATTGCTGAAATCCTTAATTTAAATGAAAAAAATCTTAAAAAACGGGTCTCTTTTTTCTTCAACATCACAGAAGAGACAGGACAGGGAATTGCAGGAACTCAGAAAGATGACGATCTTATCGTTGTTGATATGGGTGTTGTAGGCAAAGAACCGGCAGGAAGCGAAAAATGTGTCAGCATCTGCGCAAAGGATTCGTCAGGCCCGTATAACTATGACCTCACAACAGAACTCATTGATATTGCCAAGAAAAATAATATCAGCTACAAAATTGATGTCTTCCCCTACTACGGCTCAGACGGATCAGCACTGCTTAGATCATGCAGTGATTCAAGAGTCGCTCTTATCGGACAGGGCGTTGACGCAAGCCACGGATACGAAAGAACCCATGTCGAAGGATTGACAGCCACCGCATCACTTGTGCTGGCTTATATTTTTAAGGGATAGGTCAAATCTATATATTCATCTTACTTCAAAATTTTGAGATTTTTATATGCTTTATTCAGATGTTAACTCTATAAATTTAAGATCTAAATTTTCTTCTTTTTTGGCATTACATTGTTATCATCCAAAAAATTTAAAGAATCATCCAAAGAACTTAGTGAATCATCTAAAGGATTTGGAATATAGTCCAAAGGCTCTAACATATTATAAAATTGCTCTGGAGAACAGTCTAATGGCTGCAAAATACAATCAAACATATTGGGCTCAGAATTCCTAAGAAAACTAATGAAATCAGGATCTCCATCAGCCAATGTTTTCAAAAACAACTCACATGAATCTAAATCAATTTTGTAATACTTACGACGATTTTCTTCATCTTTTTCTGCTGATTTTTGACCAAGCTTAAATGCCATCATTCCCATTATAGCTCCAAATCCGAAAAAAGAGTTTACTGTGAAAAGAGCCCCAATTGTTGCTGACCGCCCTGAATTTTTTGCTGATAGAATCAATCTTTCTTGCAAATCTTCTTTCGAAAAAAGCATCGTTAGTGAAGCACCGATAACGGCAGACCCGAACGCACCTCCAAAAAATTCTATTGGATCAACATAATATGTGTATGTGTTCCATGCAGAAACCACTCCAGCAAAAATATTTTCAATACCGCCAGCGACACAGCTAGCGACAAGAAACGGATTCTGAGTTGAATAACCAAATGCTATTTCCGCAGCACCTTCGCCGAATGTATCCAAGAATGTGCCGAAAGACATTTCAAGATTGCCGGAAATAGCATTAAAAAGATCACCTCCCCCCTCAGCTACACAAACAAAGCCTATTCCAGTATCAAACAAGTGTGGGTGCAGAGATCCATTTTTTATACCGTGTTCAGCCAGAAAACCACCCAATCCGTTTTCCGAAAAACCGGGAATTGGAATTCCATCCTTAGTTGGAAAATCTGTAAACACGATATGTCCAAAGTGCCTAAATGCTTCAGACGGACCTTTTTCAAGAAAAGTATTAGGCACATCCAACAACAAGTCGTGTCCGCCATACCATCGATGATTTCTACCTGACAAAAAATCAGCACCAGGATATTTAGCAAAATAAGGAAATAACCCATCTACAAAGTTTCTAATATCGTTTGCCGGAATAAAACCATAAGCAATTCTCCCGGCAACTACAACTATTTTGGTTTCTATTATCATATCTCCCATAGAATTCTACTCTTCACTCAACTTCTCACCATTTTCTTTCCATACATAAGGCATTGCTTTTTTGATTCCATTTTTTAAAGCATCCAGATATTTTTCAGTATTCTTAGCTTCGTCGCTCGAAAATGCAAAATAACCAGCTATTGCAGCTATTCCAACTCCACCAACCACCCATCCGATAGGCCCAGCCACTGCCGCACCAGTAAAAAATGCTGTCACAGCAGCAATAACTCCAGCGCCCCAACCAAGGGCGACGCCAATACCACCGATTACCATTGCTAATCCTCCAAGTCCACCACCCAGACCGACAACTTTCTTTATGAGTCTTATGCGTTCAGTATTTGACGGTGCTAAAATAGCCTTGGATAATTCTAGAGTTGCTTCAATTTGTGCAGGAACTATTAACAATTTTTTTCTAAAGATTGCCCTTATACTTGCGGAGATAGTTTCTGAATCAACATAATTCATCGTTTTATCTCCTTCTTTTTTTAATGCCATAATTTCACCGAATTTGACATCAATTGTCTCAAGAACTCTGGCTGTGAACATTTCTTCATTCATTTTAGTCATGTAAATCTCCTTGAAAAATAAATTTTTAATAATTCTGCAATAAACAGGTCTTTATAAACTATCTTCAGGTATTAGTCAACTTTTGACGGCATATATGCCGTAGATTTAAAATCATTCCTGTCGTAGTGTTTTTTTAACCTTTTTTGGTGATTTATGAAGGTCGAAAAAGCACTTGCAGACATATTAAGAAGAGAACGGAGAAAGAAAAAACTTTCTCAGGAAAAAAATAGAAGTTAAAACAAAAACTCGTTAGTTTGTCACACCCATTTTATTTGTCAGTCTTTTCCAGTCTTTTATGGATAGTTCCTTACAAAACCTCGTATTTCTGGCAGATAACTTCCTGAAATTCTTTGGATATTGCATTGAAATCAATAATATCAATTCTGATTGGAAGATCTGATTCTTCAAATGCT
>JAVEXR010000002.1:15596-55175 GCA_034003925.1 Candidatus Moraniibacteriota bacterium | reverse complement strand
GGCTAGTAAGTCTGTAAGTAAGTTGGTAGTCTAAAGGTTTTCATAATTTGATTGTTGAATGTTTCGGCACTCTTGGGAAGGAGGAGAGGCAAGGGGTGATAAAAATTGTTTAAACTTTTAAAATATGTAATAATTAAAAATGTATTTGAGTTATTATTTTATTTATGAAAAAACACGAGAATTATAAGGAACTTATTTGGGTATTGGCTAAAACTGATTTTAAGCTTCGCTATCATGGAAGCGTATTGGGATACTTATGGGCTCTTTTGAAGCCACTTTTGACGTTTGCTGTGTTAAACTTTGTGTTTTCTTCAGTTTTTAATCCTAGAGGAACAGGGATGGATACCTATTCGCTTCAATTAATCGTGGCTTTGATGATGTTCTATTTCTTTTCTGAGGGAACCAGCGCCGGATTGACGTCACTTCTTAGCAAAGCTCAATTGGTAACTAAAATTTATGTCCCTCGTTGGACGATTATTTTAGCTTCAACTATTAATGCTACGATGATTTTTTTGATGAATTTAATCGTAATAATAGGTTTATTCATTTATAAGGGGTTTATGCCAAGTTTTGCTTCGATTCTTCTTTTTCTTCTTTTCTCAGTTTTTATTTACATTTTTGTACTTTCTTTTTCGTTGGTGGCCGCACCGCTTTATGTGAAATTTCGTGATCTGGCTATGATTTGGGATGTAATTACAATGATATTATTATATGCCTCTCCAGTTATCTATCCCTTGGCCACCCTTCCCGCCGAATATCACAAATTCCTCCTTTTAAATCCTATCGCTTTTATCGTGCATTTTACCAAAGAAGCTATGATAAATAACCATTTTGCTGATTGGCATCAATATGGAGTTTTTATTGCTATCATATTTGGTTTTTTTGCTTTTAGCATCTGGGCTTATAGAAAGCTGATTGTAAAGGTAGCAGAGGAGATATAAAAAAAGTTCTTGAAGTTTATTCTGTTAAATTTATTAGCCAGAAAAACCGCCGATTTTAGCTAGTATATAGAGCAGTCATAGGGATTTACTACTAACAATTTTTTTACTAACTTTTTTGGCAGCAAAAGAAGTTACAAAAAACTGCCACACGTACTACTAAAATATAAATAAATCTAACTCTCGTTCACTAAAACTTTGGGTTCCGCTTCGCTCCATGACAAAGTTTTTCAACGCTCCCTTTGAGCTGATTTATTTTATTTTATCCGTAAGGTGTGGAGCTTGATACATGGCTGAAATATATTTGAAAGGAATAGCAAAAAGAGATAAGAAAGAAGAAATAGCTCGGTTTTGGGTTGGGTTGCAATCTTAGCTTTATAATGATAAAATTAGATAGTAAAAAATGAGCCTCGGTAAGGGCTAATTTATTTTTGTTGCAATTTAAAAAACTAAACAATGATACCTTATCAAGCAAAATCGAAAAAAATTGCTGGAACTAGCTATGGAGAAGTATTAAGAAATGCCTTTCGTGTTTATGATGAAATTAAGAAAAAAACAAAAAGGCGACCCTACGTGAGGTCAGCCTATTTTAAAAAAGAGAAGATATTTTTAGATTATTTTCGTGAACATATTTTTCAAAAACCACCTAAGGAAAGGATGAAGAGGCTGAAATATTTTAAGGCCACAGTAGAGCTAATCCAATATTCAAAGAATGCGCCTGCATCAAAAGAAAATCCCCATAGGCGTAGTGAGATTCTACATCGATTTGCTGGATTAACAAAAGAAAAGGAATTGTTTTTTGTGCAGATAAAAGAGGATAAAAAGAAGAAAAAATACCTCATGTCATGTTTTCCGCCAGAGTAAACAAAAAAATCTCCGCCTAACAAAGTGAAGTTTTTAAACTTCTGGCCGAGATTTATTCTACGCATATTATATACCTATTTTTAAAAATTGTCAAATGAAAAATAAGAAAGAAAAATTAATAGTACAGGGCATTGAAATTACTATAGCTCAATTCAATAAAACTGATTATATATCGTTAACAGATATGTTGAGGGCCAAAGATGGTGATTTTTTTATTTCAGATTGGCTGCGCAATAGGAATACGGTTGAATTTATCGGTATTTGGGAGAGTATTCACAATCCATCTTTTAATTATGGCGAATTTGCCATAATTAAAAGTAAGGCAGGGTTAAATAATTATAAAATAAGCGTTAAGGAGTGGGTAGAAAAAACGAATGCAATTGGGTTAAAAGCTTCAAGTGGTAGATATGGTGGGACATATGCACACAAAGATATTGCTTTTGAATTTGGTATGTGGATTAGCGCCGAATTTAAAATATACCTAATTAAAGAATTCCAAAGACTGAAGGATGATGAGAATAATAGGCTTAAGCTAGAGTGGAATTTTCAAAGAACGCTTTCAAAAATAAATTATCGCATTCATACGGATTCAATTAAACAAAATATTATTCCTAAGTTATTGTCAAAAACGCAGATAAATTTTGTTTATACGGATGAGGCAGATTTATTAAATATGGCTTTGTTTGGTAAAACGGCAATATCTTGGAGAAAGGAAAATCCTAAGCTAAGGGGTAATATGAGAGATTGGGCAAGTATCGAGCAGCTAGTAGTGCTGTCTAATCTAGAAAGCATTAATGCAATGTTGATTAGTCAAGGATTAGCAAAGGATAGGCGATTGGAGCAATTAAATAAAATAGCTATACAGCAAATGAAATCATTGATACAAAATAATAATGTTAAAAAATTGGGATCAATTTGATAAAAAAATGAAAAAAGATTTAAATAAAAATTCTGAAATTGCTATAAAAGTTGACCACGTCAGTAAAACTTTTAAGATTCCTCATGAAAAGATCTCCTCAGTACGAGGAGTGGTAGTAAATGCTTTTAAGACTGGTGGATATGAAGAATTTAAGGCTCTCGATGATATCTCTTTTGAGGTTAAGAAAGGGGAGTTTTTTGGAATCATTGGAAGAAACGGATCCGGCAAATCAACTTTGCTTAAGATTTTGGCCGGAATATATCAGGCCGATAAGGTTCACCCCATGAAATCCCCGACTAGTCGGGGTGCGAAGCAATTTCACGGGGTAAAAATTCATGGAATGATATCTCCTTTTCTAGAGTTGGGAATTGGCTTTAATCCTGAGTTATCGGGACGAGATAATGTTTATCTCAATGCTACAGTTCTGGGAATGACCAAGAAGCAAATTGATAAGAAATTTGATGATATCGTGAGATTTTCTGAATTAGAGAGATTTATTGATCAAAAATTAAAGAATTATTCCTCTGGGATGCAAGTTCGCTTAGCTTTCAGCGTTTCAATCCATGCTAATCGCGACATATTACTTATGGATGAAGTTCTGGCGGTGGGGGATAGCAATTTTCAAAAAAAATGTATTGATATTTTCCGCAATTATCGCAGCCATGGGAAAACAGTCGTTTTAGTTACTCATGATATGACTTCCGTGCGCAAATACTGCAGTCGGGCGATGCTGATTCACAATGGCAAGATGATAAAAATCGGAGATGTGGATAAGGTTTGCGATGAGTATGTGAAGAAAAATATAACAGTCGGAGCAAAAATAGAGATAAGGAAAAAGGAAAAACTTGAAAATGATGAGGAAGCTAGAGAGGAAAAACTGCGAGCTGAAATGAAAAATAAGTTGCAGACAGTTGTGGATATAAACGTAGTGGGTGATAATAAGAAAGAACTGATGGTTACCACACAGGGAAGTAACTTTTTTGTGAATGTTAATGTTGATATAAAAAAAATGCGGAAAAATATGCACTTGGCGGTTCAAATATTTGATAAGGCTACTAACTGCTTTATTTCTGGTAATAATACACAAATTGATAATTTTGATTGCAAATGGAAAGAGGGTAAAAATAGAATTAGCATAGAGTTTGAAAATCACTTTTTGAACAAAGGAAGTTTTTATGTTAAAGCAGTATTGTTTGAATATAGCTCAGCTGGAGATTTTATGCCCTTAGATGAACTTTCATCTTTGGAAAAAAATTATTTTTTTATGTCAGAGCGTAAAAAAGCTGGAGGAGGGGCGATTTATTTGAATCATAAATGGAAAAAAAATGATTAAAGATAATAAAAAGGGACTAGTTATTTGGCTTACCGGATTACCATGTAGCGGAAAAACAACTCTATCTAAAGAAATTGAAAAATATTTTATAAATAACAATTTATCCATTCAAAGACTGGATGGCGATGTTGTGCGTGGAACAATCAGCAATGATTTGGGTTTCAGTAAGGAAGATAGAGAAAAAAATATTGAAAGAATGTCATATATTGCTCAAATGCTTTCTAATAATGGAGTGAATGTTGTATTGGCCTTTGTCTCTCCTTATCAAAAAATGAGGGATTTTTGTCGTTCTTTATGTGAAAAATATATAGAGGTGCACGTAAAATGTAGTGTTGAAAAGTGCAAAGAGAGAGATGTGAAAGGAATGTATAAAAAAGCGATATCTGGAGAAATAAAAGATTTTACGGGAGTTCAGGATCCCTTTGAAATTCCTGAAAGTCCTGAGATTATAGTTAATACCGAAAATCAAAGTATTGATGAAAGTATGAAAAAAATTATAGATTATATAGAGAAAAATGCATAAAATTGATATTGATAAGATAATAGAAATTTCCAAAGAGGCAGGTAAAATTGCAATGCGGTTTTATGGTAGGGATTATTTAATTGAAGAAAAAGAAAATAAAACTCCCGTTACTGAAGCTGATCTTAATATAAATGATTTTTTGATGAAAGAGCTTTCTAAATTTGGCTATCCAATTTTGAGCGAGGAAAGTGAGGATGATTTTGAAAAAAGAAAAGAGGCTGATTATGTATGGGTTATCGATCCATTGGATGGAACATCCGATTTCGTGCAAAAAACCGGAGAGTTTGCTATAATGATAGGGCTGGTTGAAAATAAAACTGGAGAGTCGGTTTTGGGAGTGGTTTTCGCACCGGCGTTGAAAGAGTTGTATTTTGGGCAAAAAGGCAGGGGTTCTTTTATGTGTCATTCTGAATTTATCTCAGAATCCCAAAAAATTACTGTTAGTCAAAAAAAGTTGGAGGGTGGCAAAATATTAGTGAGCAGAAATCATCTAGGAGAATACGAACAAGAAGTCGCAAAAAAATATAATGTGACTCAAATGCCAATGGGGTCAGCCGGACTTAAAATTTGTCGAATTGCGAGAGGAGATGCTGAGTTATATATAAATTCAAGCGATAAGAGTGGAATATGGGATATTTGTGCAGGAGATGTTATTTTAAGAGAAGCGGGTGGAGAAATTGCTGATTTAAATAAGAATATAATTTTTTATAACAAAAAGAATATTGTTTTGAAACATGGTTACCGTGTTTTGAATGGTTTCAAATTTTAGAAAATGAAAGTATTAATATCATTTTGTAATCCACAACTGGAAAGTATTAATAAGAATCTACTTATTTTGGATTTGAAAAATGAGAAAAGTGAATATCTATTAGAAACAAAAGATGGATTAACAGGGATAACGCAAGATAATAACTTTTTTTATGCCTTATCGCAGGATTCAAAAATTTATATAATAGATAGGAATAGTCATAAATTGATTTTAAATAAAAAATTAGAGAATCTCCTTGATCCGCACTCATTGTTTATAGAGGGAGATGAATTATTTATTGTGTCAACTGGGAATAATGAGATATTAAAATATAAAATTAGTAAAGATAGATTGGGTATCGATTTTGCTGAAGTATTCTGGAAGCATTATGCGGTAAATAATGAAATCGGCGATATTTATCATATTAATTCAATTTTTAAAGAAAAAAAATCAATTTATATAACAGCTTTTGGATTAAAAGACGGCGATAGATGGAGTTCTGCAAAAAATGGGCATATCTTTAATATAACAGAGAATAAAAAAGAAATTAATAATATATACCACCCCCATTCTTTGTTTATAAAAGATGGAAAAAAGTATTATTGTGAATCAGCATCGCAAGCTATAAAGGAGGGTAATAATGTTATTGTGAAGTTGAAATCTGGTTATGTTAGAGGGTTATCATTAGATAAAAAATACTTAATATTTGGTGTTAGTGGTGGTCGAAAAATATCAAAAAGTACAGGGATATTAAATGAAGTCGCTGAAACTGGCTTAATGGAAGCAAATTGTAAGATTTTAGTTTTTAAAAAGAAACTATTTTTTGGGGGATATAAGACAATGAAGGAATTTAATTTCTTTCCTAATCATACGGAAATTTATGATATTTTAATTATTGACAAATAGAATATGAATTGGAGATATTTTAAGCCTAAATTTGAATATGAAAAAGATTTTGATGATATAAGCTGGCCATGGGTTGGTCATAGATATTTTGCCTATGACTTAATCAGAAATATAAAGCCGAAAAGAATTGTTGAACTGGGAACTCATAGGGGGACATCTCTTTTTTCTTTTTGTCAGGCAGTGAAAGATGGAACTTTGGATACGGAATTGTGTGCAGTGGATACATGGCAAGGGGATGAACATGCCGGATTTTATGGTGACGAAATTTATAGTGGGGTCAAAAATGTCATTGAGAAATATTATAATTCCTTAAACGTTAAATTAATCAGAAAAACTTTTAATGAGGCCCTTTCTGATTTTGAAGATAAATCTGTCGATGTCTTGCATATAGATGGATTGCATACTTATGAGGCAGTTAAACATGACCTTGAGACATGGTTTCCAAAATTGAAAGATGATGGCATTGTTCTCTTTCATGATATTGTCGTTACTAGAGATGATTTTGGAGTTTTTAGATTTTGGCAAGAATTAAAAGATAATTTTGAAACAATGGAGTTTCGTCATTCTTATGGATTGGGGATTCTATTTAATAGTAGAGAAGATAAGATAATAAGCCTGAGAAATGATCTGGAGTTATATTACTCGTATTTATTGGAGGATATAGAAAATAAGAGAATTGGAGAATTGCAACAAAATTTTATAGTTAAAAATCAGGAAATTGAGAGAAAAAACATAGAGATTGAGAATAAAAATTGGGAAATTGAGGATAAGAAACAAGAAATTGAAGAAAAAAACGAAGAGATTGAGGAAAAAAGTAAGGAGATTGAATTAATTAAATCTTCAAGTTTTTGGAAAATGAGAAATTTTTATTTAAAGATAAAACACTATTTTATTTTTATATTCTTAAATCCCAGAAAATTTTTTAAAAAGTTTTTAAAATTGTTCCCATCACTTTGTATCGGGGTTTTAAATTCTATAAAAAAAGAAAATCCTAAGAAAACAGCTGCTAGAATTTTTAATTATATTATCTATGGGAAGGGAGTTCTAAATAAAGATGAAATCGGTAAGAGGCGTGCCGGGTTGGTTCCGTCGCCCAGAAGTATGAAAGAGATAGAATCTCTAGAAATTAAAAATATAGAAAGTATTCATTTTCAAAAATTTGAAGAAGTACGCGTTTCAATTATTATACCAGTGTATAATAAATGGCAATATACATATACTTGCCTTAGTTCTTTGAAAAAAAATGTAAGTAGGCGTATTTCTTACGAAGTCGTTCTGGTTGATGATGGTTCTACTGATGAAACACAATATTTATGGGAAAACATCGTATCAAATATAGTATATGTGAAGAATAAAAAAAATTTAGGTTTTGTTGGTAGCTGTAATGTTGGTGCAAAAAAAGCACGTGGAGAACTTATAGTATTTCTAAATAATGATACATTTATTAAAAAGAATTGGTTGGAATCACTCGCTAATACATTTAAAGAAAACGAAAATATTGGTTTGGTCGGATCAAAGCTAATTTGTGCCGACGGTGTTCTCCAGGAGGCAGGCGGCATCGTTTGGAATAATAAAAATTGTTGGAATTACGGAAGATTTGGCAATCCAACAGATCCAGCCTTTAATTATTTAAAAGATATAGATTATTGTTCTGGAGCATCGATAATGCTATCTAGGAAAATTTTTGATAGATTGGGCGGATTTGATGAAGTTTATACTCCAGGATATTTTGAGGATACGGATTTAGCTTTTCGTGTGAGACAGTTGGGATTAAGAACTGTATATCAGCCAAAATCAGAATTGTATCATTTTGAAAATATTTCAGCTGGTAAGGATGATACGCAGGGGATGAGGCAATATATTATTTTAAATAAAAAAACTTTCTTTGACAAGTGGCAAGAAGTTATAAATAAAGAAAATTGTGATGAAGGTGCTGATGGACCTTTCTTGGCCAGAGATAGAAGTAAGAATAAAAAGACAGTTTTAGTAATTGATCATTATGTGCCAACTTTTGACCAAGATGCAGGGAGTCGGAGTACGTTTCAATATATTAAACTCTTATGCCAAATGGGGTATAATGTAAAATTTTTTGGTGACAACTGTGAAAAAACAGAACCATATACGAGTATTTTACAGCAAATGGGAGTTGAGGTTTTGTATGGTGAGTGGTTTTTGGATAATTTTAACAGCTGGCTAGATGAAAATGGAAAGAATATCGATTTTGTTTTTGTGAATAGACCACATATTTTTGAAAAACACATTGATAGTATAAAAAAATATACTAATGCAAAAGTTGTTTTTTATGGACATGATTTACATTTTTTGCGTTTAAAAAGAGAATATGATGTCACTAAGGATGAAAAATTTCTTGAAGAATCAAATATTTGGAAGAAAAAAGAGCTAGAGATTATAAAGAAATCAGATGTAAGTCTTTATCCATCTGTAGTTGAGGTTAATATTCTAAATAAAATAGATGTATTGAAAGACAGTAGTATCGATGTTTTAAATTTGAATATTTATAGTAATACTTCTTTTGACTATAGCGCTGAGGATAGAAAAGACATTTTGTTCATTGGCGGATTTAGCCATCGACCTAACGTCGATGCGATTTTGTGGTTTTGCAGAGATATTTTTCCAGGTTTTATAAAAAAGTATCCAGATGCTATCCTGTATATTGTTGGTTCAAACCCTCCCAAAGAAGTTAATTATTTAAGCTCGAAAAATATTGTTGTTAAAGGTTTCGTGAGCGATGAAGCGCTGGGTGTATTGTATGGTAAGATTCGCTTAGTAGTTGTTCCATTAAGATATGGCGCAGGAATTAAGGGGAAAATAATAGAATCATTATATCAATGCGTGCCAGTACTCACCACTAATTGTGGTGCGGAGGGAATTGATAATGATGTTTTAATAATTGCCGATGATGTCAAAAATTTTTCCCAAAATTTATCAAATAATTACGAAAATTATGGATTTTTAAATGATTTATCGAAGCGTGGTAAAGATTTTATTGATAAACAGTATTCAATTAATTCAGCAAAAGAAAAAATTAGGAGATATTTTGTGTAATTTTTTATGAATTTATAATGATGAAATTTTATAGGTATAAAAAATATTTGCATTTTTTTTCGTTGGCAATTGTTATTGGAATTTGCTTTCTTTTGTTTTTCAAAAGGGTAATTTTTCCTGATAATGCATTTGATACAATAAATTATCATTTCTTTTTGGGAAAGAATGGTTTTGATAATTTTCCATTTTTCTTTAAGCCCAATGAGTTTTATCCTCTTGGGATGCATAGCTTTAATCCTATAATCGATATTGTCAACTATATTCTTTATCTCGTGTTGGGTTATCGTTTAGGAACCATTGGATCGCTCATTTCTGTTATTGGGACAATTGTTTTCGGGGCTAGTATTTTATATAGATTGCTTAATAATTATCTTAGCAAGAAACGAAGAATAATATTTTTCGTTTCATTTTTAATGATTCCAGTTTTTATAGTAAATGAATCATTATTTCAAATAGGGACATATTTTACAGATAATGTTTATGTATTTTTTTTAATGGTTTACTTATATATTCTATTTGAATTAAATGATTCCAAAAGGACGGAGTATTATTTTATTTCTCTTAATGTGGTAGCTGGTTTTTTGGCTGGTTTAATAATGACAAAGCTAACAAATATTATTTATATAGTACCGTTTTTAGCTGTTAACATCTATTTGATTTACAAGAGATATATAAGAAATAATAGAGATGGATTATCTAGATTCATTATGATTATGCTGATATTGGGTCTGTGCATGATTAGTGTAAACTATGGAGGTGTCGTAAATTTTTTAAAATCAAGTAATCCAGTTTTTCCATATTATAACAAAATATTTCATTCAGTTTATTATCCAGAAACAAGCTGGCCATTTAATTTTGGCCCTACAACAATGACACAGAGAATATTTTATCCATTTTATGCTCTTACCAATCCTAAGTCGTTGGGTGAGGTAAAGGATATTTTCCCCGACATTAAGCTCTTGATAATATTTTTTTATGTTATTATTAGTTACGCATTGCTAAAAATAAACAAAAATAAGCTCAGCAGTGATGAAGGCATTATCTTCTTTATATTCTTATCTTCTTTTGTGCTTTGGCAAATAGAATTTGGATATTCAAGATATGGAATATTTTTAGAAATATTGGGTGGAATGATGAGTGTCATTCTCTCGGTAAGAATTTTTAAAGAGAGTAACGGTTTAAATTATAAAAAAATAATCGCTGTTATTTTTTTATTCTATATGTGTTTCCAAACTGTAAAAATAGTTCAGTTTAATTTTAAGCATGATTTAAGCTGGCGGAGTACTCCAAAATTCGATGAGTGGCTAAGTAGTATTTCATCTAAGAATATATTCAAAAAGTATACTGTCATTGACAAGGAAATAGAAAGTAAGATTAAGGATGTTAATGTGGTTATACAATGCTCAAATCCATCGTCTGCGTATTTTTCAACTGTAAAAGCTTTGAAAGATAAGCCAATGATTAATCTTGATAAAGGATCAAATTATGCATTAACTAATGACATTGATTATATAAAAAGAAGAGATGGCTTGATAAGTGATGGTGGCGCAAAGAGAAATTATGTTAAATTTGCTGCTGTTGCCAATAAAAGCGGTGGTCCAGACAGCGGGTTATCCATGAAAAGATGTATGGATATTATTAATGGAGAAAATGTTGATAATAAAAAAATTGAAATAATAGAAGAAATAAAAGTGGATAATTTTATAGGTGATAAAAATTTTGAGTTAATAATGTGGACAGGTATATACTATTTAAATAAATAAAAAATATAATTATGAAAAAAATAGCAGTATTGATTCCTTGTTACAATGAGGAGGAGACAATTAAAAAAGTTGTAGAAGATTTTAAAAAAGTTTTGCCAGAAGCGAGCGTTTATGTTTATGACAATAATTCCAAGGATCAAACTTCTGTAATTGCTCAAAAATCAGGTGCGGTAGTGCGGAAAGAATTTCGACAGGGTAAGGGATTTGTTGTGCAAAAAATGTTTCGAGAGATTGATGCAGATTTGTATTTATTGGTGGACGGTGATGATACTTATCCAGCAGAAGACGCTAAAAATTTAATTGACGTATCAATTGAATATGATGTAGATATGGTGGTAGGGGATAGACTGTCCAATGGAACGTATGCGCAAGAAAACAAAAGAGGATTTCATAATTTTGGAAACGCTTTGGTAAAAAATATGGTAAATCTGTTCTTTAAATCAAATCTTAAAGATATCATGAGTGGGTATAGGGTTTTTTCAAAAAAATTTGTAAAAAATTATCCGATTTTGGTGGGTGGTTTTCAGTTGGAAACTGATATGACAATTTTTGCGCTAGATAGGAAATTTACCATTAGGGAAGTTCCAATAATTTATAGAGATAGGCCAGAGGGAAGTGTATCAAAGCTAAACACTTATTCTGACGGACTTAGGGTGGTCATGGTGATATTTAATTTATTCAGGTATTATAGACCATTTTTATATTTCTCTCTTTTCGCCTCATTTTTTATAATCGTCGGATTATTAATAGGTGCACCTGTTGTCTTGGAATATTTAAAAACTTCTTATATCAGCAAGGTTCCGTCGGCTATTCTGGCTTCTGGTTTAATGATATTAGGTGTGCTTTCTCTTGTTTGCGGTCTAATATTGGATGCTATCAAAAGATTAAATGACGAGGTATCCGAATTGAATATGAAAGAAAGATAGATGGCGGTAATAGATTTTTATTTTATAAATTATGACAAATACTAGAAATGAAAGAAAGTTGGATGTGTCAATTGTTTTTTTGTTATTTAATGGTTTGAGCGATCATTTTGAGGAGACTTTAAAAATGGTCAGAAACCAGGAGATAGACAAGAGTGTTGAAATAACCGCTATTGATTCTGGTTCTACAGATGGAACTGTTGATTTTGTTAGGAAGAATAATGATATAAACTTATATCAGATACCTAATTTTGAATTTGGACATGGAAAAACCAGACAAACGGGAGTAGAGCTGGCGAGTGGAAAATATATTATTTTCCTTACTCAAGACGCGATTCCAGCCAATGAATTTTGGCTTGAGAAACTTATCGAAAAAATTGAAAGCGATGAAAAAATAAAAGCAGTTTGCTCCAGAATTATACCAAGAAAAGATGCCCTGGCGATAAGAAAATACGGAATTTTGGGAGAATGGTCAGCAAGTGAGAATGATTTCGTGATAGAAGATTTTAATCTCGGAGATTATAGAAATCATGATATTAGCACTTTGTATGATAGAAATTTTTTGTTAAAAAACGGTTTTGACGATGTTTCTTTCGGCGAGGATGTCTTGATAGCTAAGAAAATTTTAGCCAGTGGCAATAAAACGGCTTTTGCTTCAAAATCCGTAGTTTTTCATTCTCATGATTATGAGATTAAAAAAACTTATAAAAGAAATTTGATTGACGGAGAATTCAATAAAATCTATTTAAATAAAAAAACCGTTAACTCTATTATTAGATTGTTTGGCTTGACTGCTAAGTCTTTTTTGAGAGATTTGAAGCTATTGATAAAAGATAGGGATATTAATTTTTTTGAAAAAATAATAAATTTAATCTATAGTCCTGTTATACATTTCGCAGAAATGTTGGGACAATATAGGGGAAATAAAAAATAAATAAATTGAAATATGAAAATACTTTTCGTAATACATCAATATTGGCCAAAATATCAATCTGGAAGTGAGAATTATACGCACTATATTGCCAAAGCAATGGCCGATAACGGTCATGATGTTTTTGTTTTGGCGGTTGAGCCCGGATCAAATAAAGATTATTTTATTGAGCGCAATAATGATGATGCGATGCATATAATTAAAATTCATAAATCCTTAAAGGCATTTTCGAATTTTGATTGGAATTACAGGGATCTGGAATATGAAAAAATCTTTAAAGAAATATTAAATGAGATTAATCCAGAAATTGTTCATATTCAACATCTGATGTATGCATCTCTCGGTATTACAAAAATAATCAAAGAAAGGGAAATCCCGATTATTTATACCTTGCATGATTTATGGCTGGAATGTTTGAAGATCACCAAATTGGATCATGAGAACAAAGTCTGCAACAATTGGAACAAGGAAAAATGTTTAGATTGCTACAATACAAATCATCTGGCGATAAAAAATAAGTATTTGTCTAAAATTGCGAATTTTTTGAATAATAATTTGAAGGGCACAATAATTCATAAATTTATTTTATCGGTGGTCAGAAAAAATAAATATTTTTTTAAAACCGGCAATAATGGCATAAATCCGGTAGAAGAGCGCTTTGAAAAAATGATAGAGATGACAAAAGATGTGGATTTATTCATTTCTCCATCCAAGTTTTTGAGGGAGGAATTTATCAAATGGGGTATAGCAGAAGATAAGATATTGTATTCAAGAAATGGTATGAATATTTTAAATCAGGATATCTTAAATAAGGATAAATTTATTGAAAAAAAGGAAGATGGACTATTTAATTTTGTTTTTACCTCTCAGGTCAGAGAGCACAAAGGAATAGATGTTTTACTTGATGCTTTTAAAATTCTTGAAAAAAATAATTTCAATAAGGCTAAACTATTTATTTTTGGTGGATATGATAAGGGTTCAATATATGGGAGAAAATTTAAGAAAAGAATTTTCTCATTGAGGAATGTGAAATATAGGGGATCATTTAAAAATTCGGATATAAACTCCATCTTAAAAGATGCAGATTACTTAATATTGCCATCTATTTGGCCGGAAAACGCTCCCTTGGTAATTGATGAGGCTTATCTCAATAATGTGCCATGCATTGTTTCCAATATCGGCGGTATGGCTGAAAGAGTGGACAATGACGTGAATGGTTTACATTTCAAGGTGGGTGATGCGAATGATCTGGTGGAGAAAATTAAATATGTTATTGATAATCCTCAATTAAGAGAGGAGTTTATATCAAAAATTCCTCATGTTAAAACCATAGACGAAAATGTCCTGGAGCTAATTGAAATATACAAGAAGTATATAAATAACTAGTAGGCATAAAAAGCTACACCTTCATACCTCCAAATATAATCATCATAATTATTTATGACAGTATTTTTTTCTTCCTCACTGACAGTATAAAAATGGGATTGATTTTTATCCGACCAAAAACGATAGACTGGTTTAGCTGATGTTTCAGGTAAATAATATGCCACACCTTCATATCTCCAGATATAATCATCGTAATTGTTAATTACGGTGTTTTTTTCTTCCTCACTGACAGTATAAAAATGATGTTGATTTTTATCCGACCAAAATCTGTAAACCGGTTTTCCTATTGAAATACTAGTAAAAGCTACCCCTTCATATCTCCAAATGTAATCATCGTAGTTGTTTATGACATTATTCTTCTCGTCCTCATTGGTTGTATAAAAATGTCCTTGATTTTGATCCGACCAAAAACGATAAACTGGTAATTTTTGGACGCATGTTTCAGTGGGGATAGTATTATTTATTATCGATTGCAGGGATGTCCTAGTATTTAGCCTTCTGCCGCAGGAAATACTATCTGCATATGCTGTGAAATGATCGCTGCTTTTCAGGAGGGTTTCGCGAATAGCAGTTGTACTAGCTGTCGGTCTATGGGAGTAAAGCATTGCAGCTGTGCCTGCAACTAGGGGAGCGGCAAAAGAAGTGCCAGCGCCGCCGATGCAGTATTCTTCACAGGTTCCGACCATGTTTTCTCCTGGGGCCATAATATCTACGCTGACTGAGCCATAGCTAGAAAATGAAGACAGAGTATCATTTTGACTAGAAGAAGCGACACAGATAATATTGGTGGAGGTATAGCTGCAAGGATATCGAGGGTTAGTGTCATTATCATTTGAATTATTGCCAGCGGCTGCCACAAAAATTCCATTGAAACTCTCGATAAGATTTTTTTCAGACAAAGAAAGATTAGTGCCGATGAAGCTAGCATTAATAACTTTGGCGCCGTTATTTTTGGCAAAGTTAATAGCTTCTAACTCAGCAAAAACACTCAAATCAAACTTTAAAGCCATTACCTTTATATGATTATAGCGACTCAAACCGCTAATCCCTTCACTGTTATTGTTTTCTCCAGCGATAAGGCCGGCAATAAAAGTTCCATGCCATGCTTCTTCATCGAGAAGGGGATCATTGAGATAGGGATCATTGTCGTTGTAGTATACTGCGTATTCCCAGCCGTGATTTGGGCATCCTCCAGGAATAGGGATGCCGAGGTCATCGACACAGACAGTTCCGTCCCACATATTGTTAATTAAGTCAGGATGATTATATTGAAAACCATTATCAATCACGGCCACAATGGTAGGGGTGGCGACGTCGGATTCGATATCCCAGGCCTCAGCAGCATCAATATCAGCGTCAGCTGTGCCAGAAATCCCAGCTACAGCTTGTCCGGTATTATTTAGAGGCCATTCCAGATTATAATAGGGGTCATTGGGAGTAAAAGCTAGCTCTCTTTTGTAATTTGGCTCTGAAAACTCAACAGTTGCATCAGTTTTAAATTCTTCAATCAACTCCGCAGTAGACTTAGTGGAGGATTTAATCAGGGCGATATTTAAATCATCAATTTCTCCTTTGACTTCCAGAGCTAAATCTTTTTTATCAGTAAGATTTTTTATTTTTGTCAGAGCGGTTTTTCTTTTATCTTTGCTTTTGTATTGAACAATAATTTCTCCTTCTTGGTAGTTTTTATCTTTTTTTTCTTGAAAAGATTTTTTTTCTAACGGAATAGGGGGCAAGTTTTTTTCACTGGACTTTGCCTCTGAAATAACTAAGAGATTAATTGAAATAAAAAGAACCACAAACAACCAAGATGTTTTTTTCATATTTAAGACTAAATTATAAATTAAACCTACTCAAGGATATTTTTTATATCAATTTTATTATATAATTTATTCGGCTTATAGACAATATCAATGGGGACGAGAAAGTTTTAAGGTTCATAAGGTTTCATTGAGATCCCCGATAAGTAAATTTCTAACGCTCTCCGCCGGCTGGCGGATTACTAAGAAATTTTACTTTCGAGGATGACACCGTCGGGTGTCAGTTTTTTTAAGGTTTATAAGGTTTACCAGATTTAATAATTTAAAATTTTTATTTGAAATTACTAAGTTGGGGTAATTGTTTGAGACCTCATTTGATTATTGGTAGATTTTGTGATAAAAATAATTAGTTTCAATTTTTACTAGCCTTTAATCCATAAGGAGGACGGGAGATGAGTGAAGAAAAGAAATTCAAACAAGCTATAGAAGAGGGGGAGCAATATTTCGTAAACTTTGGAGGAAAAATTCTCCAAGTGAATGTAGCCAGTACGGGCTATGATTATGTGGAGGCGGAGGTGATTGATCGAGATGAAACCCCTGAAGCTATGGAGCTAAAGGGAAGAAAATGGATAATTCATTTTGCTGCCCTGATAGTCAGAAAGAGAATATAGCTAAATCCTTTCTTGGCCTAACGAAGCTGAGTGTGTATTATCCACTCAGCTTCCTTTATTAATAAGAAAAACCATCGCTATTAATATGGCTGTTTTTTTGAGATCCCACATAAATGAATTTCTACAACTCGCGAGCTCGTTAAGAAATTCTATTTTCTGGGATGACACCGTTAGAGTGTCAGTTTTCTTAACGCTTTTTTTGAGTTGATTTAGTTTATTTTATCCGTAAAGTGTGGATATCGATATATGGATAAAATGCATCTAATCTTAAAACCTGCAAAGAGGGCAAGAGTAGAAGTTGGCAGTATTTTAGATTTTTTATTGACAAAAAATATGAAATATATATAATTAATTTGTATGAAAAATCAATCTGTAAAAACAATTTATTCTGTGGCCAAACTCTTTATTCTGATTATGAAAAGAGGCCAGTTTGTTTTTGCGGGTAAAATGTAGGATTAACGAAAATTTACCAATAAAAATAAGCTGACCTCTCAAGGGTCGGTTTTTTAGTTCGTTGCAAAAGGGGAGAGATTTATTTTTCTCAAACAAAAAAAGAGGCAAGTTATGACAACAAAAGAAGAGGCGAAAGTCAGAGAGTTTATCGGGAAAGTTCCGCCGGAAATGGCGGTGGTAGTGGTGGAGGATTCCGAGAACGGACAGTTGCGTCAGCATGGAGATATGTGCCATATTTACACAGCGACAATCCATGGTAATATGCTCAATCTCCGTTGTCTGGGGGCGAAATCCAGTACAGAAGATGGAAAAGTGTTTGTGGCTTGGAAAGAGACAAGGGAGTCTGGGCTGAAAGTAGTTCAATATTCCGGACAACCTATTCTACCAGACCATGATGGATTATTTTAAATTGAGAGGGAGAGATTATGAAAGTAAACAAGATTGAGATTCGGGAAGTAGGTGCCACCAAGTTCAGAAGTGTTGTGGAAGGCATTGAGGACGGCAAGAGTTTAGTGAAAGCAAAAAAAATCAGACAAGGTGTCCGATTGAGTATTGTTTCCGAAAATGTAAAGTTTTTCGTCATAGACCCTCTAGCCAAAAATATTGTTACGGCAAAAAGAAGAATTTTGCTCATAGGCGAAGAAGAAGTGCGCCTAGATATTTGGGCGCAGAAAGGGGGTTATGGAGACAATTGTTCGATTAACTCTATCGGTGTGCGCTGAGTATTCTTTGGGAGGTGTTTTGTCAGAATAAATTTTTCATGGAGACACTACTATTATGGAAATGTTGACGGGAGTGGCAGGTGAGATAACTGTTCCAGCTGGAAAGGTAATGCCCATATGCTTCAACAGTGTTCCTGGAACAGGTAATTGTTTGGGAATGATCAAGCATGGCAATTGTCCGGGAAACATCCCTGGCGGGAAAAGAAAATTTCCAGAATGTACCAGATATATTCAGGAATGCTCCAAAGGTCAGTAATATGACTCCTCAAGTTTAGTTTTTTGCTCTGTACCAATCATCGCATTGGTACAGGGCTCATTTTTTTAGCTTGTGATTTGACAAAATTAAAATCGCAGTCTAAAATGAATGAGGTTAAATATCTCTAGTTAAATAAAGCGCAAAGTATTGCGATTTAACGGGGTGAACCCCAGTTAAATAATAATAAATTTAACGGGTTAACCCCTAATTAAATGATAGTAAATTTAACAGGGTAAACTTATGAATAATCAATTAGCAAAAACATTATATTATTTTAGCTTTAGCTTCTGGTTTATGCCGAGAGGTCGCTTTGTTTTTGCTAAGAAAATGTAAAACTATATTTCTTGATAAAAATAAGCCGGCCTCTCGCGAGACCGGTTTTTTAGTTCTTTATGAGGAAATTCTTGAAGTAAGAGTAATAACAATTTTTTTGGGAAGTATTAAGTAAAAATCTCATTACATCAAAGGGAGGCATCATGAAAGAGAGTGTTGATGTGGGCACAGTTTATTTGGAGGAGAGAAAATATCAAACCGTCAATGATCGCAGAATTATATTTGACAAGTTGCTTGTGGCCTTTGTTAAATGCATGGAATCAAGCCGTAAAACAAAAATCTGCGATTGCCAGCTTCCTCCAGAAATGACAGAGGGGATGAGCGAAATGGCCAATCGTTTGGCGGAAGTTTTTCCCAAGTACAGTCTGGCTTTAAATTTTAGCGCAGAAGCAGATTTTCTCTTAGGAGATCTCATCGATGAATTATTGCGATTTAAAGAGAAGATTAATGGAACTGCGAAGCCGGATGATTTGACCTATTTGAATCATCGATTGGAAAAAATTGTTCACCTTTATTCTTGAATCTGTCCTGAATGGGCGAAGACAAATCAATAGATTTGTCTTCGCCCCCCTAAAAAATTAATTTTAATTAAAATAAGTAATAAAAATATGATTACAATATATACGCTAGGACCGAAATTTAGTTATTCCTATAATCTAACAGCCAAACAATTTCCAGGGCAAAAAATAATTTGTCTTAATAATATTGAGAGTATTTTTGAAAAAGTAAATCAAGAAAAAAATGCCCGAGGAATTTTACCGATTGAAAATATGCTTAATGGTTCAGTTCGCGAAAGCTTACTAGCTCTTAAAAAATATTCTGTTTGTATAGAAAAATCTTTTGATATGGAAATAGAACATATTTTGGCGGCACAGAGTAAAAAATACCAAAAAATAATTTCTCATCCTCAATCCTTGGCTCAATGCAGTGATTATTTGAAAAACAAAAATTGCCAAATCGTTGAAACATCTTCTACTTCCGAGGCGATGTTTTTAGCTAGTCAGGATAAAACACTAGCCGCTATCGGCAATGAAGAAGCGGTCAAATATTATGGTTTAGTGGCAATAAAAAGAAATATCAGCAATAAATCCCAAAATATAACGCGCTTTATCGAAATAAAAAATGCCAGTAAGAAATGCTCCAGGGTGGGTACGAAAACTTCTATGATTATTACTCCCAGAGAAGATCGGGCCGGACTTTTGTTTGAGATATTGTCTGTTTTTGAAATTAAAAAAATAAATTTAACCAAGATAGAATCGATTCCAACTGGTAAAAAAATGAATGATTATATTTTTTATCTGGATATTGACGGTGCGCTAGAAGAAAAGAGAATTCAAGATGCGGTTGATTTTTTGGAAACTTTTGTTAAAGTAGATGTGTTTGGCAGCTATAATATAGAAGAAAAATAATTACACTATAAATATGATATCCAAAAGAGTACAAAAAATGAATATTAGCGGCATCAGGAAAGTTTTTGAATTGGGAAAGCAAATCAAAAACCCGATTGATTTAAGTATTGGCCAGCCTGATTTTTTGGTGCCGGACAATGTAAAAAAAGCCGCTTGCCGAGCAATTTTAGCGGATAAAAATAGATATTCTTTGACGCAAGGTATTGATGAATTGCGAGATGCGGTAGTTAAAAAAATAATTAAAAAAAATAAAATCAAAATCACCAAAGAAAATGTCTTGATTACTTCAGCTGTCTCGGGAGGACTGAGTGTGGCGTTGCCAGCTATTATTGACCATGGAGATGAGGTTATCGTATTTGACCCTGGATTCGTGGGTTACAAGCAATTAATCCTACTTTTTGGCGGAGTACCTGTGATGGTGGAAAAAAATGATGATTTTTCTATAAATTTTGATTATTTAAAAAAAGCCATCACCTCTAAAACTAGAGCAATCATTTTTAACACTCCGGAAAATCCGACCGGGTATGTGGCTAAAGAAGAGGAGATTAAAGAATTAGTAAAAATTGCCAAAAAATATAAATTAATCATTATCGCAGATGAAATTTATGAAGATTTTATTTATGGCCCAAAGCATATTTCTATCGGCGCTTTTTATAAAAATACTATTACTCTAAACGGATTTTCTAAATCGCAGGCGATAACCGGTTGGCGCATCGGATATCTATGTGCTCCCAAAAGAATCATCCAAGAGATAATAAAGGTGCAACAATTTACTTTTGTGTGTGCTCCAACGCCATTGCAAGTGGCTGCTTGTGAGGCGCTAAAAACTGATATATCAAGCTTTGTCAAAGATTATAGAAAGAAACGCGATATGATTTATCATGGATTGCAAGATTGCTATGAAATAGTTAAACCGGAGGGGGCTTTTTATTTTTTTATTAAATACCCCCAGGATTCGAAAATTTTTATGAAAAAATGTCTAGCACATAAATTATTGGTGGTGCCAGGTGATTCCTTTAGTGCAAAAAATACGCACTTCAGAATTTCTTTTGCGGCTAGTGACAAAAATATTCAAAAAGCTGTAGAAATTTTGAGAAAAATTTATTTTTCAATCAAAAAATAGCAATCTTGCTAAAGTTATTTTTTTGATATAAAATAACTTAGAGATTTTAAAAATAATAAATAAAAAACAATTAGACTCCCAAGTGGGGCTAATTTCTTTTTTGTTAAGATTTTATGAAGGTAGTTTTATTAGAAAATGTCAAAAAATTGGGCAAAGTGGGGGAGGTAGTTAATGTTTCTGACGGTTATGCGAGAAACCTTTTGTTTCCCAAAAAATTAGCCCAAATCGCTACAGCTGATGTACTGAAAAGAGTAGAAAAAATTAAGGCTGCCAAAACTGCTAGTGAAAAAGAGGAGATTGATAAGATTGCAACTTTAGCTAGAGAAATTAAAGATAAAAAAATAGTTATTGTCGCCAAAGCCAAAGGTGGGAAACTTTTTGGTTCTATCGACACAAGTGTTATCGTCAGAGAAATAAAAAACCAATTAAATGTGGAGATTAAAAAAGAATGCCTAAAATTGGAGGCGCCCATTAAAGAAGTTGGAGAAAAAAAGATAGCTATAGAATTTGCAAAAAATATTAAAACTAATATCAATCTTGAAGTCAAGGAGGAAAAATAATATTCCTCTTTAAGTTTAATTTTTTTTAAATAAAGCGTACTAAGAAATATAAATATGAAGAAAAATAACAAGAAATACATCTTTGTGTTGGGAGGAGTGATGAGTGGAATTGGAAAAGGTGTTGCGACATCATCTTTGGGAGCAATTTTAAAAGCGCGAGGTTATAAGCCGACAGCTATTAAAATCGACCCTTATGTCAATGTGGACGCCGGAACGATGAATCCTACTGAACATGGAGAAGTTTTTGTTATGGATTGCGGATTGGAAACTGATCAGGATATGGGCAATTATGAAAGATTTATGGAAATCAGTCTACCGGGAGAAAATTATATGACCACTGGAAGTGTTTATCAAAAAGTTATTAATCGTGAGAGGAATTTGGAATATAAAGGAAAATGCGTACAAATCATCCCGCATGTAACTGATGAGGTGATTCGCACTATCAAGGCGGCTGCTAAAAATAATGATGCAGATGTGGTTTTGACTGAAATCGGAGGAACAATTGGTGATTATGAAAATATGCTTTTTATGGAAGCTGCCAGACAGATGAAATTAGAGCATCCTAAAGACGTAGTTTTTGTGATGATTACTTATTTGCCATATCCTCCCAAAGTGGGCGAGATGAAAACTAAACCGACTCAACAAGCCGTGAGAGAATTAAATGCTAACGGGATCAATCCGGATATTATTATTGCCAGAAGCGAGGTGGCCATTGATGATAAACGCAAGGAAAAAATTGCACTTTTTTGCAATGTGCATGAGAAGGATATTATTTCTGCGCCAGATGTAGATAATGTTTATGAGGTTTTGATAAATTTTGAAAGAGATGATTTGAGTCGTAGGATTTTAAAGAAATTAGAATTGCCTACCAAAAAAACTGATTTAAATAAATGGTATACGTTGGTGGAAAATATCAAAAAATCAGAAAAAACAGTCAAAATTGGTATCGTGGGTAAATATTTTGGGACTGGAGAATTTATGCTGGGCGATTCATATATCAGCGTAATTGAAGCGGTTAAGCATGCTTGTTTTAAAGCTAAAGTAAAAGCTCAGATTGAGTGGCTTAACAGTGAAGAATTTGAAAAGAAATCTACAGATATGAATGAGCTAAAAAAATATGACGGGATTGTGGTGCCGGGCGGTTTTGGCTCCAGAGGAATTGAAGGAAAAATTAATGTGATTAAATATTGTCGAGAAAACAAAATTCCATTTTTGGGACTTTGCTATGGAATGCAATTGGCTGTAATTGAATTTGCTAGAAATGTTTTAAATTTAAAAGATGCACATACGACCGAAATTGATCGAGACACTAAGAATCCTGTTATCGACATTATGCCTGAGCAAAAGAAAAATTTGGAAGATAGAAATTATGGAGCGACTATGCGGCTAGGGGCTTATGAGGCGAGACTTGGTAAAGACAGTATAGCGCATAAAGCTTATGGCAAAAGAGATATCTCAGAAAGACATAGGCATCGCTGGGAAGTTAATCCTGAATATGTGGAAATGATTGAAAAGGGTGGAATGATTTTTTCGGGTAAATCAGCTGATGGAAGATTGATGGAAGTAGTGGAGCTGCCTAAAAATAAACATCCATTTTTCTTGGCTACACAATTTCATCCAGAATTTAAATCTACGCCGCTTAGCTCCCATCCTCTTTTCTTTGAGTTTATAAAAGAAGCGAAGAAGTAAATCATGTTAGTATTTTAACATATTAGCATTAGAACAAGGGCACAAAAATAAAACAGACAACTTTTGGGTTGTCTGTTTTAAATTTTAAACCAGAAAAACTACCACTTTTATTTAATGTGTGAGTTTGAACGGTAAAGCTCTGCTATTAATTTTTTCTTATTAACTTTTTTGACAGCAAAAGAAGTTACAAAAAACTGCCACACGTACTTCTAAAATATAAATAAATCTAACTCTCATTCACTAAAACTTTGGGTTCCGCTCCGCTCCATGACAAAGTTTCTTAACGCTCTTTTTGAGCTGATTTATTTTATTTTCTCCGTAAAGTGTGGACCATGAATTCAAGATATGCTTAATTTTAAAACCCCTAAAGCGGGTAAGATAAAAACCACCGGTATCACCAGTGGTTTTCATTTGAAGATTATTTTTTGTCAGAGATGACACTAACCACTCTTCTTTTGGAAAGTTTGCCAGTAAAAGCTTTTACTTTTTTCTTGCTAAATTGTACAATACCATTAGTAAGTGAATATAATGTGTCATCAGCTCCACGAGCGACATTTTTTCCAGGGTGGAATTTTGTTCCTGTTTGGCGGACAATTATGTTTCCAGTATTTACTTTTTCACTACCGAAAATTTTAACTCCTCGTCTTTTTGATATAGAATCACGACCAAGCTGAGTCGATCCACCGGCTTTACGATGTGCCATATGATTTATTTAGAATATTTAAACTAACAAGAATTAGTATAGCAAATTTCACGAATATGTCAAATAAAAATAAGGAAAAGTTCCAAAAAATAAGGATTTTTTGGGAAAAGTATGAAAATAAGGTGGTTTTGGGGGTGGGATTGTTTCTGGTGGCTATTATATCTTTTGAGGCAGGAGTCCTCCAGGGGCATAAATTTGAGCAACAAGCCCTAGTAATAGAGAAAACCCCTAACGCTCAAGTAGCCTCTATTTCGGGCGAAAATGGTGCTGTTTTGGGCGTTCAGGGCTCTGGTTTAAAGGCTGAAAATATCAAGGAGGAAACCAATGTAGTTGATAGTCAAAAATGCCTTTTTGTGGGTAGTAAAAACTCCAATAAATTTCATAAACCGGACTGTCGCTGGGCTAAAAATATTAAGCCAGAAAACTTGGTGTGCTTCAAAAGCGAAGAGGAGGCTAAAAGTAGGGGGTATGTGGGGGATAAAAATTGCATTAAATAGTTCGTAAAGTATAAAGTTCATAAAGTTGTAACGTACTTTTTTAATGTAGCTTGTTTTTATGGTATAACCTTACAAACTTTATAACTTTATAAACCTTAAAAACTCTTTTGCTCGTTTGACAAAGTTTTGTAATTAATTTATAATCTAGATGAAACGATTAGATATAAGAGTGTCGTTTCGATAATTAGTAAGAAAGAAAAAAAGTATGTCAGAAACAATAGACGCAGGGTTTATTGAGCAAGTGGTGAAAATGCTTGTTGATAATCCAGATGCAGTAAAAGTAGAGAGAAAGGTTGATGAAATGGGTGTTCTTATTAGTTTGGATGTTGATCCAAAAGATATGGGAATAGTCATTGGTCGCGAAGGACAAACAGCTAAAGCGCTTAGAACTTTGCTAAGAGTTATCGGAGCAAAAAACAACGCTCGTGTAAATCTAAAGATCAATGAACCAGAAGGATCTGAAAGAGCTATGAGGAATCAAGTTTCAGCAGCTCCAGAGAAAAAGAGTATTGATGATGTAGTCGGAGAAATTGAAAAAATGTAATCTGACCTTTGAATAAAAAAAGCCGTCCAATTGGGGCGGTTTTTTTGTTGATTATAAAAGGTGGTGTGTTTACCGGCCGGTAGGTAGGTTTGGTTCGTAAGATTTTTCCATTTTTCTTACTAACTTTTTTGGCAGCAAAAGAAGTTACAAAAAACTGCCACACGTACTGCTAAAATATACCTACCTACCGGCAGGCAGGAATAAATCTAACTCTTATTCACTAAAACTTTGGGTTCCGCTTCGCTCCATGACAAAGTTTCTTAACGTTCGTTTCGAGTTGATTTAGTTTATTTTATCCGTAAAGTGTGGACCCGGGGCATTCTGGATATGCTTAATCTTAAAATGCATAGAGTGAGCAAGACGGAAACCACCAGTATTGATATGGAGAAGTGGATAAGGAAAAAATAAAACTCCGATTTTACTCGGAGTTTTACTATGTTTAATTAGAATACTATTTCAGCTTCTAGATTTCTTCTTCCAAAAGCAAAGGCATCTGATTTGGTTTGCATGTAAATATCGAATTTATTTCCTTTTATCGCACCACCTCTATCTTCACAAGTGTAAGTACCATAACCTTCGATTTTTATCTTTGCACCAAAAGGATATTGAGGAGGACAAGCTAGAGTTCGTTTTTCTTGAACCTTTACTCCACTAGCTGTAACTCCATCACTTTTACCACATTCATCAGCTGCTGCTGTATAAGCAGAAGCATTGATAGTGAATTTTCCTTCTCTTAAAGATTTCCATTGGTTGTCTTGCTTCTTTTTCCAGGTAGAGAGAATCTTTTCATCTCGAGCGTCTACAGCTGGTGCAATTTCTTCCTTTTCTATAGCAGGAATTTTGTAACCAACGGGAATATCTTGTATGTAAATAATATTGTTTTTTATTTTAAATTTTAGAGCTTCTTCGTCAATAGCTTTAGTTTGGTTGGCTAGAGTTATTTTTGGTAATAACATGATAGCGATCAAGAGTACTAAAACATTAGTGATACGCATCAAAAATTTAGTTAAACATTATTGTCCCAAGCGCACTTGCGGACAGCCGTTTTTAGCGGGCTTATCTTGCCTTTTGAGCAAGAGTTGAGTCAGAGAGCCCAAGGGGCGCTTACTGAGTCAACTAACAATAATAGCATATATTTAGGAATTTGTCAATGGTTTCTCGCTACGAATTACCTGCCTGCCGGCCCGCTTCGCTAAAGCTACTGCGAGGCGAGCAGGCAGGCGAACCTTACGAAGTTACAAATAAAGCAAAAAACCTGCTAATTAATGCAGGTTTTGATGCTAAGTAGAAAAAATACCATCTTTATGCGGTGTGCACGTTTATAATATAAGGCTTTTTCATTAACAATTTTCTTACTAACTTTTTTGGCAGCAAAAGAAGTTACAAAAAACTGCCACACGTACTCACGGTCTTGTCATGTTCGGGCTCCGACCCGGACATCTCATCTTTATAATACTGAGATCCCACATAAGTAAATTTCTAACGCTCATAAATTCGCTAAGAAATTTTACTTTCTGGGATGACATCTTCAGATGTCAGCTTATTAACGCTTTCTTTGAGTTGATTTAGTTTATTTTATCCGTAAAGTGTGGACAATGTATTTGACTTGTTTGATATGTATTTGATTTAAAAAAAATCCTAAAAAGGATAAAGCAAAAAACCCACATTAATTTGTGGGTTTTTTCTTTTTGAGCTATGTTTTATGTCCTATGACATATTTCTGGTGCCCGGGGCGAGACTCGAACTCGCACGATTTTGCAATCGAGGGATTTTAAGTCCCTTGTGTCTACCATTTCACCACCCGGGCATATTTAGTTTTTTTGAGGTCCGAAGCAGATTTGAACTGCTGTACAAGGTTTTGCAGACCTTTGCCTAACCCCTCGGCCATCGGACCTTTGTTTGTATTGAGTCAGCTTTCAATATTATAGCAGCATTTCTACTAAATGAACACAAATCTATATTATCAAAGGTGGGGGAAGAGGTCAATGGGGAAGCATAGTTTATAAAGTTCTTAAAGTTTATAAGGTTTGTAAAGTTTTAGCTAGTTCTTAATTTTTCATTATTTTAAGTTCTTTTGCCATCTCCAAGCATCGCGCAAAGAATCTTCTAGAGTTTTTTGAGCTTCCCAATTCATTTCTTTTTTTATTTTGCTGGCGTCAGCGTAACAAGTAGCGATGTCGCCATCTCGGCGGGGTCCAATTTTATAAGGAACTTTTGTGTGGTTTACTTTTTCGAAAGTTTCAATTATCTCAAAAACACTGCTTCCTTTGCCTGTGCCAATATTGAAAACATCATAAAAAGGTGCTTCTTTTTTGGTGAGGTGCTCTAGGGTGGCAATATGTGCCTGAGCCAAATCAACTACATGGATAAAATCTCTCACACCAAAACCATCGGCAGTAGGGTAATCATTACCAAAAACAGTCAGCTCCTCCCTAATTTTGGCAGCTGTCTGAGTAACATAAGGAACGAGATTGTTGGGAGTGCCAATAGGCAGCTCTCCAATCAGTCCTGAGGGGTGGGCGCCAATCGGATTAAAATAGCGCAGTGATATGGCGGAAATATTTTTGTTGCCATGCACGGTGTCAGATATGATATCTTCACAAATTGTTTTGGTCTTGCCGTAGGGAGAAGGAGATGTTTTTCTGAGGGCAGTTTCGGAAATGGGGCAGGTGTCTGGTTCGCCATAAACTGTGGCAGAAGAAGAAAAGACTAAATTTTTCACTCCAAAAATTTGCATAGTTTCCAAAAGGGTAATAAGAGAGAAGAGATTATTTTGATAATAATCCAGTGGTTTGACCATAGATTCTCCTACAGCTTTATAGGCTGCAAAATGAATGACTCCTGCTATGTCTGATTCTTTTTTAAAAACTTCTGCTAAAAAAGTTTTATCATTGCAATCTCCCTCGTAGATGGTGGGATCTTTGCCGGTAATTTCTTTTATTCGGTCAATAATCCAAGGTTGGGAATTGGAAAAATTATCAATAATTATTGGAGTATATCCTGCCTCAAAAAGTTCTACGACCGTGTGGGAACCAATAAATCCAGCACCTCCCGTGACTAATATTTTCATAAGATTTTTTATTATTTATAATATCGGGTTATTGGGCAAATTTTCAATAGATATTTTTAAGAGTTCAGAAAGTTTTTGTTTTTTTATATAAACTTTGATTCTATTCTCATCAAAAACAAGAATATAATTTTGAGAATTTAAAATAAATTGTTCATATTCGTCTGGATGATTGCCTTTGCCGGACTTTAGAATAATGTAATCAGTAAATTGTTTATTGTCTGGGAGATAAAATTCTTTTCTCTTGTTTACATAATGTCCTACTTGCCTAAAGGCTGTTACGCTGCCATCATCTTTTATCATCAAGATTGCGTTTTCAAGCGATTTTTTATTAGTAGCACTCTCTATTTCAAAATATGAAGACCAGGCCAAAGATGACAGGATTGTGCCAAGTAGTACTATTGAGAAAAAAAGACGTCGATAAATAGGGTTGTTTATTTTGAGAGAAACATCGATAAATATCATGGTCACTATAGCGGAGACGGGAGCAAAAATATGTGCCCCAGTCTGCATGCGAGCAGCTATAAAAAGAGCTAACAATAAAGAAGGAATCAAAAGAAGGCTATATTTTGAAAAAAGAAACGGCAAATAAAAAAGTGGGCGGAAAAAATTTATTTCTACGAATTCAAGGCGCTTCTTTGTAAGATTTTCTTTTATGCTTTGAGGATTAAATTTTTTTAAAAGTTCTCCTTTTGCAGAAAGACCAAGTGTTATATAGAAAGAAGAGATGAAATACATTATTGAAGAAAATAGAAGTGGAGGAAATATCCATTTAAAAGTTCTTTTGTCGATTATAGCTATTAAGGCTATAAGAAAAACTGTTGGGGCGATAAATTCGGAGGTAAAAGCAGTTAAAAATAATAGTATTAACCAACTCCTATAAAACTTTTTTTCATAAAATATAAGACTAAGGAGGAGGAGTGGCGCGGAAATAGCTACAACATGCATAGGTCCTACAGCTTGAATAGTTGTTAAGGGTTGAAATAGAAAGATAAAAATTGTTAAAAATGCTCCCGTTGTGCCAATTTTGCTTTTGGCAAAAAGAAAGACAAAAAAACTAGCAATCCCATAAAATAGATAAATTACTAGATATAGCATTAAAGTATGGGGAACAATCCAATAAAAAGGAAGATATAAAAATTGAACAAAATTTAAATGTTCACGAAAATTTGGCTCTGCGGTTAGTAGGGAGCTTTGTTGAAAACCATTGCCATGAGTAGCATTCCAAATTGCTTGTTCAGCCACGGCCGTATCGCCAGAGTCAAATTTAAAATTTACATGTTTTTGTTGAATAATAAAAAACCAAAAACCAATAGTGGCAATAATAAAAATAATTGCAAAAATATTTGATGATAAGTTTTTATTTCTCATTATTTCTTAAAAAGAGTTACATCCCAGCCCTTGCCAGGATTAATAGGTATTTTATATTCCGTGCCAGTAGGTAGGTTG
Source organism: Candidatus Moraniibacteriota bacterium (assembly GCA_034003925.1). GTDB lineage: Bacteria > Patescibacteriota > Minisyncoccia > Moranbacterales > UBA9337 > UBA9337. The sequence continues at coordinate 25,639 of JAVEXR010000002.1, read as the reverse complement.
GAGAAAATTTCAGCATGTTTGTAAAATTCTCTGTCTTTGTAGGTTTTTAATTTAAAGTCAGTAATAAAAACATTGAGCATTAATAATCCAATTATGGCCGATAAGACTATTTGCAATCTTTTGTTTTTAATTTGGGACAAAAACCATATCAGAGTAACTGACCAAGCCACTAATGGGATAAAAAAATATCGAGCCCCAGTGGAGGCGTTGGTCATAAGAGGCCATTGAGGATCAGTGATACTTACCATAGGAGAACTAAATGCAGCTAAAATTAAAAGAGCAGAAAAAAGGATTAGTAATTTAAGTTCAATCCGAGCTTTCCAAAGAGCAAATAATAATATGCCTGTTCCCAACAAGAAAATAGGAAGGGCTAACCAAAATGATTTAGCAATATTATTCACAAAGCTTTCTCCAAACAAAAGTACGCCAAAGAGTTTTGCAGAAATTAATTCAATAAATAGTTTCAAAGAAGCGCCCAGGGGAGCTTGAGAGCGGGTGCTATCGGAGGTAAAAAGAACAGCCCACACTTGAATTCCTGCAGAAACTAAAGTCATGGAAGCTAAGATATAAAAAAAGAATGAAACAGTTTTCCTTTTGAACCACCAAAAAATAATTACGATGGGGGATAAGATTATACTAAAAGGACCGCTTAAACCTGCGATAAGAGTAAAAATAATATCGTTAATTTTGCCCAAAATTGATTTGGCGGGAAGGGAAATTATGATCATAAAAGCGTAGAGTGCCAAATGCCAGTGCGCATTGGTGATATTGGAATGAACTTCATTAATCGTGGGTAAGCACAAGTATGCTATGCTGACGGCCAGTTTTAATCTAGGAGAAGGAATGATATGGGAAAATCTATTGCTCCAAAGTAGAGCTACTGGAAGAGCCCTGATTATTATGGCAAGGGAATTAAAGATTATTGGAGCAAATTTTAAAGGAAATGCCAGAGATATCCAGGCGGTAAGTTTGGAAATAGATTGAAAATATCCATTTTGTGGTTCAAGAAGTGATTGAAATCCTCCTTCATTGTAGGCTTTGGCAAACCAAACTACGCCATCTTCTGCCCAAAATTGAGCGTTAATTATGGCGTCGGGCCTTCTTAATATAATTATAATTATTGCGATTAAAAACGAAGTTAGGGTCGTATTTTTTTTGATAAAATCAAAAACATCTTTCTTTGTAAGCATTTATTTGTCTAAATTAATTTTTTAATTGTCTTTAGTATACATTTTTGATAAACATTTTACAATTATTGATTTTATTTGAGTTTTTGCGCGGTAGATGTTAAAATTAAGGTATAATTTTTAGTATTAAAAAAAATATGAAATTATTGGTCACAGGGGGAGCAGGCTTCATCGGTTCGAATTTTATTCATTATATCTTAGAGCAATATCCTCAGGATGAGGTGATAAATCTGGATGCCTTAACTTATGCTGGTAATTTAGAAAATCTAAAAGATATTGAAAATAATCCAAATTATAAATTTGTGCATGGTGATATAATGGATTCTTTGTTGGTAGAGGAATTAATGGGTGCCGTAGATACAGTAGTGCACTTTGCCGCAGAGTCGCATGTAGATAGATCTATTTTAGATAGTGATTCTTTTGTTCGAACTAATGTTAACGGAACCTTAAACTTGTTGGAAATTGCTAAAAATAATGGCAACAAAAGATTTCACCATATTTCTACTGATGAAGTATATGGCTCTTTGAAAAAAGATGATCCAGCTTTTAACGAGAAGACTCCCTATGATCCAAGGAGTCCCTATAGCGCCTCTAAGGCATCATCTGACCATTTGGTGCGTTCTTATTATCATACACACAATTTGCCAATTACAATCTCTAATTGTTCCAATAATTATGGACCATATCAATTTCCAGAAAAATTAATTCCTTTCTTTGTTACTAGCTTGATGGAAGGAAAAAAACTTCCAGTTTATGGAACTGGGGAAAATATTCGTGATTGGCTGCATGTCAAAGATCATTGTCGAGCTATCGATAAGATTGTTAGAAATGGGAAAATAGGGGAGACCTATTGTATTGGGGGCAATGCAGAAAAAACAAATCTGGAAATAACTCATAAGATTTTGGGATTGATGGGTTTTGATGAGAATTATATCGAATATGTAGCTGATAGAAAAGGGCATGATATGCGCTATGCAGTTGATTTTACTAAGATAAAAAATGAATTAGGCTGGGAGCCTCTAATATCTTTTGAGGATGGAATCAAGGAGACTGTAGAGTGGTACAAAAACAATACTCAATGGTTAGATAATATCAAAACTGGTAAATACAGGGATTATGGTGAGAGCCATCGCAATGATAAGCATGTGATGTTGGGGTAAAAATAGGATAGTTAGTAAGGTTTACTCTATTAAATCCGCATAAGCGGTACAGAGCAATTTAATAGGGTGAATAAAGTTGTAAAGTTTATAAAGTAAAATGTAGTAAAATTATGAAAAAAGTTTTAATATTGGGCTCCAGGGGAATGCTGGGTCAAGAGTTATTAAATGTATTTGGTGATGATTATGAAGTTGTCACTTGGGACAGAGAAGAATTGGACATAACTGATGAAAAAAGTGTCCAAGAAAAGATTGGAAAACTTAATCCAGAGATAATTTTAAATGCAGCGGCTTATAATGCGGTAGATAAATGCGAAGAGGATGAAGCTGAATTTGAATTGGCTAAAAAAATAAATGGCCAGGCGCCTGGACACCTAGCAAAAGTAGCTAAGGAAATTGGTGCAATTTTGGTGCATTATTCTACTGATTATGTTTTTGGCGCTGAAATGCCTAGTATACCAGAGCCAGAAGGATGTACGGGTAGTTGTGGTAGTTGTGGACTACATGCTGGCTTTGAGCCAGAAATAGGTTATGGCGAGGATGATAAGCCCTCTCCAGTCAATAGATATGGCGAGAGCAAGCTAATGGGTGAAGAAGAAGTTAAAAAGTATGGAGATAAATTTTACATAATTAGACTTTCGAAATTATTTGGCAAATCAGGAATTACGGAGGGAGTCAAAAGAAGTTTTTTTGAAGTAATGTTGGAAGTAGGAAAAAAAGCATTAGCCGAAGGGACTGTGGTCAAGGCGGTAGATGAAGAAACTAGTTGTTTTACTTATGCTCCCGATCTGGCTAAAAAAACCAAAGAAATAATTGAGTCCAAAAAAGACTTTGGAATTTATCATGTTGTTAATGGCGAGTCTTGTACTTGGTATGATGCAGTGGAAGAATTGTATTTGCAGGCTGGGCTAGAGGGTATCAAGGTTGAGCCAGTGGATGGCGGAGAATTTCCTCGACCGGCCAAGAGGCCTTATTTTTCGGTGTTGCTAAATAAAAAATTAAATCCACTAAGGAGCTATAAAGATGCATTGCACGAGTGTTTGAAAGAGCAGGGAATTTTGAAATAGATTGTATAAAATAATTTTTTCAAGATAAAATAATGAGAGTAAACAAAGTAAAAACAGAAGTATGGGTAGGGGCTGTGTTGGTAATAGCTTTAACATTTGCAATTCTTACTGTGGTAGGATTTGGCAAAACTATGCATGATCTTGAAAAAATTGAAAAAGCTGTGAATGAGAAACAAAAATTATTAAAAGATGGAATAAAAGAGGCGCCTCCGGTGTCAGCATATAGTTCTTGACCCTTAGCTGTTTTTAATACATAATACCAGGATGCGTATTTTTATGCGCAGAGTTTTTTTAAAAGCGTGATTAAACAGATTATTCCAACTTCACAAAGGAGATTGATTATGAAAAAGATTTTTCTTGAGTTGGTGGTGATATTTTTGATAGTGGCATCTTTGGGCGGTTTTTATGTATTAAAAAGCAACCATGAAATCGGGAAAAGGAAAATTGCAGAAACAATGGTCTATAATCATCTTGATCATTTGTCTACTATCTATATCGGACTGAGTTTGGCCAATGAGATTTATATGATTAGTCAAAACTCAGAAATTTTGAAAACGAGGAGTTTCGAAGCGCGACGAGCAATCGAAATCCTGGATGACATGAGAAAATATCTGGAAGTTTTTGAGGGATTTCCTTTGGATGATTTTGATAAGGAATTATCGAATCTCAGAGAGGAATTTGATAAGGGTGATCCTTATGGCGCCACAGAAAATTTGGCTAATTTTATAAAATTTGTATCCATCAACTTTGATGAAAGCTGAATTGAGAACAGGAGCCCTTTGCACGAGCATGTGCAAAGGGCTCTTTTTATATAAAAAAATATCCGCTTTTGGGCGGATACTTTTTTGTGTTCTATGATATATGCTCTATGCTATGTGAGAAATTATTTCTTCAATTCTTCCATAAATTTTCCGAAAACTTCAGGATTTTCACCAGCCATTTGGGATAATACTTTTCTATCTAACTCAATGTTTTTATCTTTTAGAACCTTGATAAATTTGCTGTAGGATAGTTCAAACTTTCTTACGGCGTTATTTAATCTGATAATCCAAAGCCCGCGCATAGTTCTTTTCTTAGTACGTCTATCTCGATAAGCATATTTGCCTGCTTTAAGTAAAGCCTCTTTGGCGGCAATGTAATTGGATTTTCTTCTCCATTTAAAACCTTTGGTTAAGGCTAGGATACTTTTTCTTCTCTTATTAGCGGAAACTCCGCGCTTTACTCTTGTCATTGTATTATTTTAACATTTTAGCATATTAGCATCTTAGCAGAATATTCTTTAAAAAATAGAATTTCAGCAAGAGAGATGTTAATATGTTAAAAAGTTTATATGTTAGTATGATTTATACTAGGGCTTTTAAAATATTCTTAGCTTCTTGTCCTACGATTTCTACATCAGATCGCTTTTTTCTCTTAAAGCTTCCAGTTTGCTTGCAATTAAAATGGTTTTGCTTAGTGTATCTTCTTAAAACCTTTTTTTGAGCAGTTACCTTAACTTTCTTTATGAGAGATTTCTTACTTTTCATCTTTGGCATAATTCATGTTAGCATTTCAGCATATTAACATCTTAGCAATAGTTTACTTTTTAGGTAAATTTAATTACAGGCTTGTTTATATGTTTAAATGTTTTTATGTTAAATTGTTTTAGTTACTTATTCAGGAGCAATCAGGATATTGAATCCGCCGGGAAATCTTTTTACATCTTCTTCTATTTTATGGGGGATGTCAATAGTACTAACGAACTTTCGGATACTTGCTACAGCTAAGTCTTGATGAGCCTTTTCTCGTCCTCTGAGACGAAGTTCGATTTTAACTTTGTTACCTTTACTGAGGAATTTTTCAGTTTGTTTCTTTTTAAATTCTAAGTCGTGAGAATCAGTGCGGACACCCAAGCGAATACCTTTCACATCAGTCTTTTTTTGCTTGGCCTTATTAAGCCTTTCTTGCTTGGATTGGCTATATTGGAACTTGCCAAAATTAGCTATCTTACAAACTGGGGGATTGGCGTTGGGGGCGACTTCGACTAAATCTAATCCCTTAGATTTAGCTAAAGCTATAGCCTCAACATTACTCATTTCTCCAATTTGATTTTTATCTTCATCAATAACAAAAACAATAGGCGTTCTGATATACTCGTTTACTCTGTAACGAGGCCTCGTTTGGATTGGCTTTCTTTTTACGTGACGTCTTCTCATTTTTTAGCTTTTAGGCAGTAGGGCACAATTAGCTTTTTAGTTTTTGTAGCTAAATTAGCTACAAGCTACTGCGCTACCACTCTTATATTATGTGGAGCTGATGGGAATTGAACCCATGTCCAGAATTGGCTAGAAAAACCTTTCTACAAGTTTATTTCATCTTTTTTCTGTTGCAAAACAGAAGTTTAGACTAATACATTTAAGATAAACGAACTTTATTAGTCGATTCTTCGATTAGTTTTGCCAAGTATGCGAAGAATACATAATCAGCTATTCTAGTGTTTGACACCGAGGTCTGCTTACTAGAAATAGGCAGTTCGATGGCTAAAGCAATTTAGGCGATAGCAGAAGCGAAAGATGGTGCAAAAGCGTTAGCAATTGCGTTCTTTGCCTTTGATACAAAGTTTGCACTTATAATCGTGTAACCAGGTTTTACGACTATTATTACTTGAGTCGACTTGCTTAGTTTTTAAAGTTCAAACTGTCGAAACTAGACAGCCCCGGTCGCATCGTTTCGCCAAGCGTTGCGGGCAGGCCCGCCCGCTTGATGCTAAGTGAAATATTGTAAACGCGAATGTCTAATTATCCGATATTGCGGATAAGTCTTTTCATTTTTTTATCAGAATCTCTCTTTTTGATGTCCTCTCTTTTGTCGTATTCTTTTTTACCACGACCAACACCAAACTCAAGCTTGATAAGTCTTTTCTTAGTATAAACCCGAATTGGCACAAGTGTCAAGCCTTTAACCTTGACTTTTCCTAGCAATGCTTTGATTTCTGATTTTTTGACCAATAGTTTTCGAGAACGTCTGGGGTCATAGTTTGTAGCCAGTCCGGCAAACTTATAAAAAGGGATGTCGGCATTGGTCAAATAGAGCTCGGTGCCTTTAAAAGTCACGAAACTTCCCTTAAGACTCAAATGTCCGGTTTTTATCGATTTTACCTCCGCTCCGGTCAAAACTAAACCCGCCTCATATTTATCAGTGAGGGCATAATCAAAACTGGCTCGTTTGTTTACGGCGATTGTAGTCATATGATTTTAGTGTAGCAGATGTTAAATGAGTTGCAAAGTTTATAATGATTATTTTTGTAATCTTAAAATAACGTCTGTTCGATTCGGGTATCCTTTGGTTGCAAACTCCTTAAAGCCAAAAGATTGGTATAAATCTAGTACAAATTTATTCCATTTGGCAGAATTAGTTTGAATGGTGAAAAGTAGGGGACCAGTTAGATGCGAAAAATTAGTATTGAGTTTAAAAAATAATTCAAGTAGTTTTTTAGCGATACCTTTGTCTTGATAATTTTTATCAACAGCCAGCTCACTAATATAGATGCTATTCTCAGGATATTGAAGATTCTTTTCTTTTCCCCTTTCATAAGCAATTATTATGGCAATCGGTTTTTTATCATCAAAAACTATCAGGCTATGTTCCCACTTGCCATAAAAAATTCTATCATCCTTTGATTCGGCCAATATATCTTTTTCTTCATAATTCACGAGAGGGATTAAATTAGCTAGAGTGGCAATTTCTGTAGAATATTTTGTTGCCAATTTTTTATCCAAACTGTAGACGGGATAATTTTTTATAAAATTTATTACTTTCATTTATTATTTATTATAAATATTGGTTACCCAATATTTTCTTAAGATAGAAATTGATAGGGTGGAGAGCAAAAATCCCAAAGTGGGAACTATGGCATTGATAAATGGTTTGGCAAATCCGACCGTGATGAAAAATATCACAATCACCACATAAGTTAAAAAAGCAATTGAAAGTTTTCTAAATAAACTGGTCTCCCAAGCTTTATCAGCCTCGACTCTTTTATTTCTTTTTTTGATAACCTCTAGATCTTTTTTTAATTCTTCAAAATTTTCCATGGCATTGTGTTCTTTAAGTTTTTAAAAATAAAAAATTAGAATTGGGCGGAAGAATCAGATTGTCTGATTCTTCCGTGCGTCTCAAACTAGTTTATTTGAGGCGGTTGTTATGATATTTTGATGGGTTGAATAACTGCATTACATTTTCCATCATTGAGTATTTCCAACCTTCTGATGATAAATCCTCCAGCGTCCAATCCATTCTCTTGCATTTGTCTGAATTTGCTCCAACAGGTTTTTTCAACCGCTGTATAATCATCGGCCTCAATAACAATGCTTTCCCCGATTTTTTCATTTTTTTCAGCCATTATTTAATCCTCTTGATTTTTTGGTTTATTCTTTTGATAGTGCTGATAAAAATTTTAGCAGTATATCAATGTTTTGTGGATTTTGGCGATATCTATCCTACTTACATCTGTCGGGAGCACTTCGATGTCGTCTTTGCCAGAGAGTAAATCTTGGATATGCAAAAAAGGCTCGCTTTCTAGATCAAGACTAAATCGCATACCGACTATTTCTCCTATCACAAATTTGGGATGAGGCTTTATCGAAATCACCATGTCAAATAAATGCAAGTCTTTCTTTGGTGTTTTTTTCATAAAAAACAGTCCTCCTTATTTTTTTAGAGTGTTTTTATTTAATCCAATTCTAATTTTTTATTCATTTTTAAACGAACGATTCATTTTTTAATATAAATGTGCTTATAGCTTAGCAGAAATAAGTAAATATGTAATAAATTTGTTGGATAATAAAAACCCCGAAAGGGGGTTTATTTGCGGAGAGGCAGGGATTTGGTCACGCATAATTTTCTGCTGAAAATTTGCTCGACCCCGGCTTGCACCGTCGTGCTCCGCCTTTCAAATCCCTTTTTCTCTCGCAATAATTAAAACCACCCGAACAGCTTAAGCGCTGTCCGAGTGGATTATTGCGGAGAGGCAGGGATTTGAACCCTGGAACCTTTTTACAGGTTAACACGTTAGCAGTGTGCCGCTTTCGACCACTCAGCCACCTCTCCAATATTTTTTGGGTGTTCAATTTGAAAACTGAACCACAATAAAAATAATATCAATAAATTTGGATTAAGGCAAGACGTATGTAATTAAAAATTAAAACCCGTCAGTCGCGACTGACAGGTTAAGAATTTATATGATTAAAACAACATAATTAATAAAATAGCTTTGCTAATAAGGCGGGGTTTTGCTTTTTGTGATAAAATTAGTTTAGTTTTTAGGCTGTAGCTTTTTAGCTTGTAGTTAATGATATTGAATTTGTATTGTTGCTACATTAATAAATTGCCATATTGTTAAAATACAAAACTTTAAGGCTAAATACCTACTGCGCTAAAAAGCTAACATCTAACAAGCTATTTATGCAAAAAGAAATAAATATATCTGGTAGAGAAATAAACTATCAGATAAAAAAATATAAATTATCAAAACATCTGAGGTTAAGCATTAGACCTTGTTTTGAAGGTGAGATGGGTTGTGAAAAAAATTCTAGTCTAAAAATATTAGTTACAATTCCCAAGAGAATAAGCGAATCTATGGTAGAAAAATTCATTCAAGAAAAAAAAGCATGGATAATAGAAAAATTAGAGGAGTTAAAAAGCTCTAATCCTCAACCAAGAACTATTTTGGATAAGAAAAGTTATAGAAAAGAAAAAGAAAGGGCTCGAAAAATAATTACTGAGCGAGTGAATTATTTTGGTAATCTTTACGGATTTAGATTTGAACGCATAGCCATAAGGGCCCAAAGGACAAGATGGGGGAGCTGTGCTAAAAACGGCAACCTTAACTTTAATTATAAAATGATTTATCTACCCGAGAGAATTATGGATTATATAATTGTCCATGAACTGTGCCATCTGGATCAGTTTAATCATTCTAAGCGCTTTTGGTTTTTGGTTTCGGAAATAATTCCTGATTATCGGGAATTGAGAAGAAAATTAAAAAAGATAAATATATAGTGGAAGTTTATAAAGTTGTAAAGTTGATGAAGTTTGTAAGGTTTATGAAGTTTTAAAAGAAACAAGATACACGAGACAAGGATACAAACAAATTAGAAATTATAAATAAAAAAAGGATTATAATAGTTTGGTTATTTGAAATTTGGAAAATTAGGTATTGTTTGGAAATTGTTTCTTGGAGCTTGTTTCTTCGCCGCTGTTGCTTTTTATTTAGGAATGCTTTAATATTTTTTTAGTTGTTTGGAGGCAGTTTTTATACAGTTAAGTTACTTATGAAATGGGGGAAATATGAGCACGAAAAAAAATGCAGCAACCTCAAGAAAAGTTATTGCCAATATGGAGGAGCAATTGAAGTCTTTGAGGGTTGCTATTGGAAATGAGGGTGTCTACTCATTATTGGAGAAAGCCGTAATCAAAGGAGATGCGTTTGCTATAAACAGACTCAAATCTAAGGGGTATGACTACCTCGGGACGATGGATGGGCTAGATTTTTTGAAAAGCAAATTTCCTTGTCCCGCGAAAGAATAGAGAGGTTCCACTACTGGAGGTTTAAATATGTCCGATAATGATTTGAATCTGGAGAGTAAGGGAGA
>JAVEXR010000002.1:0-15496 GCA_034003925.1 Candidatus Moraniibacteriota bacterium | reverse complement strand
GAGGGTGCCCCTTTAAATAAGCAGCTAATTGGGGACGAAAAGTGACAAAACCTCTGTCGCCATAATATTTTTTTACTAGTTTGGCATGTTTTAAAACAATTTCTTTTTTCTCTGCTAAAGTAGGCGGAGTAAATTTATTAGAGTTAAAAAATTCTTTGATTTCTCTAAAAATCCAAGGATTGCCGATAGCGGCTTGACCAATCATTAGGGTGTTGCAACCGGTTTTGTCAAAATAAAATTTAGCATCCTCAGGTGTTTTAATTCCCCCGTTGTAAATTATAGGGATTTTTAAAAGGGTGGTTAGTTTTTTTATTATCTTCCAATCAGGCTCGGCATGAAACATCCCCTTAAGTGTGCGAGCATGGATAACTAATTGGTCGAGTCCGGCTTTTTCTAACTGGGGAGCAAAAACTAAAATTTCATCTGGATTTTCTAAACCCAGTCTGGTTTTTAGAGAAAGAGGTAGAATAGTTGATTTTTTTATAATTTGAATTATTTTAATAACTTCTTTGATTTTCCCTATTTGGATAGCACCGTAACCGGCTTTCTGAGCTTTTTTGACCGGGCACCCAAGGTTAATGTCGATGCCCAATGGCTTAATTTCTTTTTCAATAATTTGAGCTGAAGCGCTCATAGACTCCGGATTAGTGCCAAAGATCTGAACCCAATAATTTTTTTCTTGAGCACTAAATTGCTCTCCTAATTCTAGTGATTTATTTTTCTTGGATTCATTGCGAAAAATTCCTTCAGCGCTTATCATTTCACTCCAAGTAATATCTGCTCCAAGCTCTTGGCAGATTTGGCGCATCGCTTTATCGGTAAAGCCCGCCATCGGAGCTAAGGCTAATTTAATGTCATTTAATTTTTTTGGCATAAGTCTATAAGATATCAAATGATCAATAAACAATATGCATTCAATGTTTTAATATTACATATTACAATTGAATGTTGAGTTATTGAGTATTGAATGGATATTGAAAATTAAAACCAGCTATTTAAAATCTTCTATATTTATAGTATACATCTGGTGCATTATTACAAGTCGAAAATTGTTTTATGTCTTGAGCTGTTCGCTTGTTGTGCTATGATATGTGTTCCATGATGCATGATTTATGTTATAATGTAAATATATGAAAATAGGAATTAATGCATCTTTTGCTAGAAAACCAGGCAGTGGAATAGGGGAGGTCACTCTCAACTATTTGAAAACTTTAGCTAAAAGTAATAAGAATTTTGAATTTATTTTATATCTTGAAGAAGATCTCTTTTTTGATTTACCAAGCAATTTTACAAAGAGAATTTTTCTACCTTTTTATAAGCGCGATGATTTGATCCGTAAGATTATTTGGGAAAAATTATTACTTCCTGCGAAGATAAAAAATGATAATTGCGAGGCTTTTATTTCTCTTTATCAATGTCCGACAATCTTGCCAAAGAATATCAGACACACTATGGTGGTGCATGATATTATTCCAGAATTATTTCCAAACTATATCAATAATTGGCGCAAAAAATATTATTGGTATTTGACCAAGCAAGCCATAAAAAAAGCTGATAAAATTATTGCTGTCAGTCAAAATACTAAAGATGACTTGATTAAATATCTTAAAATTGACGCAGACAGAATTATCGTGCGACATATCGATGTGGATCCGATTTACAAAAAAGAGATTGCAGAGCTTGACAGTCAGGCGGTTCTGGAAAAATATGAACTAACCCCTGGGTATATTTATAGTGGTGGGGGATTGGATGGGCGTAAAAATATTGATACTTTGATTTATGCTTATAAAATACTTTTAGATAAAAATAAAAACGTGCCTGATTTAGTTATTTCAGGAAAGTTGATGCCACAGTTGGCTCCGTTAATTATTGATGTGGAGAAAATAGTCGAAGAATTAAATATTAAAGATAAGGTTAAAGTATTGGGTTTTGTGCCTCAGGAAAATTTGCCGGCTCTTTATAAAAATGCCAGTCTTTTTGTCTATCCATCTGTGTATGAGGGTTTTGGTCTGCCACTTTTGGAAGCGATGAGCGTTGGTACTCCAGTCGCAACATCAAATGCATCCTCTTTGGGAGAAATCGTCAGAGATGCAGGAATTTTATTTGACCCGGAAAGTGCTGAGGATATGGCGCAAAAAATAATGCAGATTTTAAATGATGAGGAGTTAAGAAAGCAAAATACGGTGAAAGCTAAAGAATATGCCCAGAATTTTTCGTGGGAAAAATTTATTGAATTTGAATAAATAAAAAAATGACGGCAGTCCAGATTTTTATCCAGACTGCCGAGAAAGATTGACTAAGATGCGGTTTTACGCGGCGTTAAACATAGATATAGGTAAGCTAGGATGCTTACGAATAGAGCCAACCCGCAAAGCGTGATGAGGAAATGACTTACTGTTGAAGTTTTAGAAAACAGTTCAATAAACTGTCTGCTTTCTAGATTTACGAACGTTTTTCTATTGAGCTCCATCAATATTATTGAGACAAAGCTGATGAGAGCAGTTAAAATAGATAGGAGTCCAATGTCATAAACTAACCTCATTTTCTTCATAACCCCTCCCGTACTTGATTTGAAATGGTTTAAAAAATTTATTTTATAAAATTTAAAACATAGACGTATGATATCACAAATTAAGGAAATTGTCAATAGATTAAATACTTTGAAATATTACCTTTTGACGGCAAATATTCTTTTGGTAATAAGCTTAATAACTTTGACTAACTTTGGAGTTTTGCCCTTAAAAAATACGGGAGATTTTTTATTTTTCACAGCTCTGGCTTTTATGTTGGCCCTGTATCGTCCAGGTTGGAGTTTTTTGTTTTTTATTGGCACCATTGCTCTAGAAAATATAGACTTAGCTCCAAAAGAGATAGGTCTAACCATTCGACCTTATCAACTCCTGGGACTGGCAACCTTTTTGGCGGTAGGGGTTCGTTATTTTACACGTAGACTGAATTTTAAATTGCCCAAAATTGAATGGACTGAGTATGCGTTGGTTTTATTTGTTTTGGGTGGATTCTTGGGAAGCCTCAACGCTTACAATAGTGGTTTAGCCATAAAACAATCTATTATTATTGTTTCGTTTGCTTTGTTATATTTTTTAGTCAGGATTTTTATTAGAGATTTGGATGATATAAAAAGAACTATCCCTTTCTTTTTGAGTTCTTCTTTTGTGGTGGTACTTTATGCAATCTGGCAGAACTGGCGATTTATACAGGGCAGAAATCATTTTGAAGTCATGCCTGGCAGGGCTAATGCTACATTTACTGAAGCTGATTGGCTGGGAATGTTTCTAGTTTTATTGCTCACAATTTTATATGTAGTGGCTTACAATTTTTATAGTAAGATGAAGATCCTAAAACTGAGCTATAAGACCTACATGTTTGGTTATAGCTGTTTTGTTTGGGTGATGATTGTTTTGAGTTGGATGGCGCTGATAATAACGGTGGCGCGCAGTGCTTGGTTGGGCGCAGGTGTGGTCACCCTGGGGACTGCGATATATCTTTTAGTTAAGAAAAAAATAAAACTATCACTGATGTTTATGGGAGCAATTTTATTGGCGATAGGGTTGGTTTATATTTTTGGTATTACTAATTTTCAATTAAGTAATCGCGCTCTTAGTACTGCCTCAGGAGAGCAGGAGATAACCATTGCTTGCAAGGGTGAGGTGCAAATTCCTGGTCCTCTTGATAATGTGAGTCAGCTGATGCAATATGATTGCCAGCATATCAATTTGGAAGATGTCGAGAAAGAAAAGAGTGCAGGAAAAATAATTAAAAAAATATACAGAAAAGACCCCAACGTTAGTATTCGAAAAGAAATTTACAGCAAGTCAATAAATGAAATAAAAAATAATTTTATTTTTGGTATTGGTTGGGGAAATATTTCTGATGTTTTAGGCAAAGATGAACGAGGAGCGGGGCTTAATTCAAGCAATATTTTCCTCGAGGTATGGCTAGGGGCGGGAATTTTGGGATTAGCTTCGCTCATAACCCTGCTGGGATATATTTTAGTAAGAGGTAAAGTATTTTTTCTAAAGAAATTAAGAGAAGGAAAGTTTTGGAGAGAAGATAGTACTATGGACTTCTTTCATTTATTTTTAGTACTGGGTGCTGTGGCTATAATAATTCCCAATTTATTTAACGCTGGGATTATGTTAGGATTTTTATGGGTATGGATGGGAGTGGCTTTCGTTAAAAACTAAAGCAATTTTCAATGAGCATTTTTCAATTTTCATACCTGCCTACCGGCAGGCAGGAATCCTCAATGACTCAATGAATAAAATTAAAAAAATTAAAATAGCTGGTTGCTTGTCATTGTGAGTTTTTAAATCATCTTTAGAGATAATTTAAATTACAACGTGACAATCTAAAGTAATCACTAGCAATGTTTCTGGACTGCCACGCAATTCGAGAGTACTCAAATTACTCGCAGAGACATAAGGGCAACCCGCCTCCGTTAATTAAATAGTAGTAAATTAAACATATTAAACAAATGAAAATAGCAATTGATATTAGAAACATTGGCAAGCAAAGGACTGGTAGCGAGGTAGTCGTTTTGGAGCTAACTAAAAATATTTTAGAGTTGGATAAAGAAAATGAATATTTATTGCTTACCGATACGAATGACAAGAGTATTTTAAAAAATATTAAACGAGATTTAAATTTAAGAGATAAAAAAAATGCTCGAGTTATTTCCCTAAAAGCTAAAAACAAATTTATTTGGGCAGCTTGGACGATGCCTTTATTTTTCCAGAAAAATAAAATTGATATTTTTCACACAGAATATATTTTGCCACTTTTTGTACCCGCAAGCGTTAAAGTAGTGACGCATATTCATGATGTTTCTTTTAAGGCTTATCGCCAGATGATTTTGAGGAAGGATTTATTTTTTTTAGATCTGTTGATTCCTAGAAGTATTCGACGCTCAGATAAGATAATTGCCGTAAGTCAGTTTACTAAAGATGAGATTTTAAAATACTATCAAGTGGAGGCAAACAAAATAGAAGTTGTTTTTAATTCGACAAATCTCATAGAGAGAAAGTTTACGGAGGAGTTAAAGAAAACGATTCGATCAAAATATAATCTTCCTGATGAATTTATTCTTTACATCGGAACCCTTCAGCCTAGGAAAAATGTTCCACTTTTGATGGAGGCTTATGCTAAGATTAAAAATAAAATTCCACAGATAAAGTTAGTCTTGGCGGGTGATAAAAAAGCGCATAATTTTGATAAGAAAATCGAGGAAGTTCTAGAAAGAAATGATTTATCTAAAGATGTTTTTTTTCCTGGATTTATTGATACGATAGATAAGACAATTGTGTACAAAATGGCCAAGACATATGTCTTCCCTTCGTTTTATGAGGGCTTTGGAATACCGGTATTGGAGGCGATGAGCCAAGGGGTGCCGGTGTTGATTTCAGACATTCCTCCGCACAGAGAAGTGGGGGTTGATGAAGATATTTATTTTGACCCAAATAGTATTGATAATTTATCAGATATGTTATACAATATTTGTGTTGACAGGGAAAAGAGGGAAAAATTAATCGAACTAGGTTTGATTAAAAGTAAATATTTCTCATGGAAGGAATCAGCTCAAAAAATGCTGAATCTTTTTAATTCATTTAATAAATAATAGCTTAAAGGAGCTTAAACAAATATGCGCTTATTCGGTAAAAAAAATGTCAGTAGTCTTAAAAGTGTCGACCCAAAAAAAAGTAGAAAAAAAATAATAATTTTTATTATTTTAGGAATAATAGTTTTGATAGGTGTGGTAGCTTTTTGGAAGACTGGAGGATTGTTAAATAAGATTTCCACTGAAGGGGGAATTTTTAGCAGCATAGCCAAATCATTGCCTGGAGTGGATAAGACTTTAGATGGAGAGAGTGAGGGGAGAATCAATATTCTTCTTCTTGGAATGAGAGGAGAAAATGTCGTGGGTGGAGGACTTTTGGCCGACACTATTATGGTAGTGAGCATTAAACCAATAGAGAAAAAGGTTTCTATGGTTTCGATTCCTCGAGATTTCTATGTAAATGTGCCGGGAGAAAATTATAGCCAAAAAATAAATTATGTTTATTTTAATGGAGAGGAGAAGGAGAAAAATGGCGGAGGAATAAAACAGATGAAGCAGATTGTTTCCGAAATTTCCGGGCAACCGATTCATTATGCCATTACTATAAATTTTGCCGGGTTTGAACAGCTCGTGGATGCCATCGGGGGAGTTAAACTTAGTCTAGATCAATCTTTTACTGAACCGATGCAGTTTCATGAAGAAAAAGTTTGTGATGGGGACAAAGGTGGAGTATTTACTGTAAAAAGTGGCAATTATGAATATAAAAAAAATGAAAGAGGTAAAATCGTAGCTACTTATCCGCTTTGCTATAATTCCAGTGAAGAATGTGGCGGTATTTTTACGCTTCCTGCCGGAGAGCAAACTTTAGATGGCAAAAAAGCTCTTTGCTATGTGCGTTCTCGAGTGACTTCAAGCGATTTCGATAGAGCCAGAAGACAGCAGCAAGTATTAACTGAAATAAAGAAAACTGCTTTTAGTGCCAGCACCTTGACTGATTTTTCTAAAATTAATGATATTCTTGATAGCTTGGGAGATAATACCAAGACTGACTTAGAAGGTTGGGAGATGAAAAAATTATTTGATATCTATAGAGAATTGGGGGATGGTATCGTGGTTAACCAAAAAGTTTTAGAAAATTCTGAAGAAGGATTATTGTATTCTCATGAAGGGGATGAGAGGGGTTATATATTGATTCCGAGAGGAGATAATTATGACAAGATAAAAGCTTTATTTAGCAGTATTATTTAATTAAATTCCAAATCTGAAGATATATTTTGAAGGAGTTCAATTTTAAATAATAAATTGAGCTCCTTCATGTCATTTGAATTAATTTATGGATTTATCTATTATCATTACTAATTATAAAAATCCAGATCTATTGAGACTCTGTATCAATTCTATTCTTGATAATGTAAAAAATATCAGCTATGAAATAATTGTTGCTGATAGCGATACCGAAGAAGTGACCGAAATGATGATGCGAGAAGATTTTCCACAAGTAAAATTCTTTCCTTTTTTTGAAAATGTGGGTTTCAAAAAATTAGTTAATACGGGTATTGAGAATAGTTTAGGTGAATATTTTTTGATTTTAAATGGAGATATTCTAGTAAAGGAAAATTCTATTGAAAAGATGCTAGCCTATATTAAAAATGATGCAACTTTGGGGATGATTGGTCCTAAGTTGTTGAATTTTAACGGAACACCTCAGGACTCTTGTTTTCGTTTTTATAAGCCGATTACTATTGTTTATAGGAGAACTGTTTTGGGAAAATTGCCTTTTGCTAAAAGGCATTTGGACTGGTTTTTGATGCGTGATTATGATAGAAAAGAGCCTAAGGACGTGGATTGGTTGATGGGATCATCTATTATGATTCCCAGGCAAGCTTTTGAAAAAGTTGGCCCGATGGATGAAAGATTTTTTATGTATATGGAAGATGTGGACTGGTGCAGGAGGTTTTGGGAAAAAAACCTCAGGGTAGTATATTTTCCTCTAGCGGAAATGTTGCACTATCATGGTAAGGGAAGTGGTAAAAATGGTTTTTTTTATTCGATATTTTGCAATAGATTAACTTGGATTCATATCAGTAGTGCCATGAAATATTTTCTGAAATATCAAGGAAAGAAAAATCCTCGAATGAATAATAAATAATTAAAATTTTCAAAAAACATAATTTATGAATGAAGTAAATGAAGAAAAAGAAAAAAATACTAATATAAAAATAGAGCGCAGAGAAGAGATAATAATTGAAAGTACTGATAGCCCGAAAAGCAATCAAAAGAACGTTTTAGGTTATTATATAAAATTGGTAGTTATTTTTTCTATTTTAGCTCTTACTTTTTGGTTGGGATTTGAGAAGGGACAAAAAAATAATTTTCAAGCAGACAATCTAATCGTGCCTCTGCAGTTAAAAAATGTTACCGATAGAAGTCAGATAGATATGTCTTTGTATTGGGAGGTTTTTGACAAGTTAAAGGAAAAATATGTTGATGCTGAAAAATTAACTACCCAGGATCTGATTTATAATTCTATTCGGGGAATGCTGACCACCACAGAAGATCCATACACTGTTTTTATGGATCCCGAGCAAAATAAAGAGTTCAGTGCTGATTTGGAGGGAACTTTTGAAGGTATCGGAGCAGAGCTTGGTATTAAACAAGGAATTTTAACTGTAATTTCTCCACTTAAAGATTCTCCTGCTCAAAAGGCTGGATTGCGAACAGGGGATAAGATATTAAAGGTAAACGATGAATCTACAGCAGATATGACTATTGATATTGCAGTCTCAAAAATTAGAGGAAAAGATGGGACCGATGTTAAGCTAACTATTTATAGATTAGATGGCGAGGAAAAAACTAAAGATATCATAGTAAAGAGAGGGGTTATCAAAGTGGAGAGTGTGACCTTTGAAATAAAAAATAATAATGTCGCTTATTTTAACGTGGTGCGTTTTGGGGATGACACAGCTATTATGTTTAATCGTTTAATGAAAGAGATGCCTAAAAATGTAAAAGGAATAGTGATAGACTTGCGTAATAATCCGGGCGGTTATCTGGATGTAGCTATCGATATGGGAGGGTTTATGTTGCCCAATGGAAACACTGTAGTGATAGAGGAAGATAAAGATGGAAAAAGAAAAAACTTTTATGCTAGGGGTAAGGATGAGTTGAGTAAATATAAAACAGTTGTACTCATCAATGAAGGAAGCGCAAGTGCCTCTGAAATATTAGCGGGAGCGCTAAAGGATAATCGAGAAAACGTTACTTTAGTAGGTAAGAAATCTTATGGCAAAGGATCTGTGCAAGAGCTCTTGGATTTAAGCGGGGGTACTTCGGTAAAAATTACAGTAGCTAAATGGCTTACGCCCAAAGGTAATCAGATTAACGAAAAAGGAATTAACCCAGATATTGAAGTAGAGTTAACTGAAGAAGACTATGAAAATAGCAGAGATCCTCAATTAGATAAAGCGCTGGAGTTATTAAAATAAGTATTTACTCTTTGTCTTGAATGTTGTGAATCATGGAGAATCAAATTAAGATTCTCCATTTTTCATTTTATGGCGATGTTTGCAAAGTAGTCCTATGGTGATATTATGACAATATGAATGAAAAAATAAATACCGCAGCCCCTTTGGCTAGCCGGATGCGTCCCAAATCTTTCGCTGAATTTTTTGGGCACGCTACTTTGGTAAGTAAAAATTCTTATTTGAAAAAAATCATCGAAAATGATGCTTTGTTTTCAATGATTTTTTGGGGTCCGCCCGGAACCGGCAAGACAACTTTAGCTCAGCTAATTGCTCAGGAGACCAGGGCTGATTTTATAAAAATTAGCGCTGTGGATAGTGGCGCGCAGAAATTAAGAAGTATCATTGCACAAGCTGAAGAAAATTTTAGCAATAACAAAAGAACAATTCTTTTTTTAGATGAGATTCATCGTTGGAATAAGGCTCAACAAGATAAACTTTTACCTTATGTAGAAAAGGGGTTAATCGTGTTAATTGGGGCTACGACTGAAAATCCCAGCTTTGAAATTAATTCGGCTTTATTGTCTCGGGCACGAGTTTTTGTCTTGCCCAAATTAGAAGTAGAAAGTTTGGAAAAAATAATTAGAAATGCCCTAGCAGATAAGATTGATGGCTTAGGAGAGAAAAATATTAAAATAAGTGATGACACTATTACTTTTTTAGCTAACATTGCCAACGGAGATGCGCGTATCGCTTTAAATGTCTTGGAAGCTTCAGCCAACTATTCTACGAAAATTGATAATGAATTAATCAAGAAAATAATTCAAAAAACTAGTCTGCTTTATGATAAAAACGGGGATGAACATTATAATGTTATTTCAGCCCTGCATAAATCAATGCGCGGAGGCGATGCAGATGCTTCAGTTTATTGGCTAGCTCGGATGTTGGAGGGTGGAGAGGATCCCATCTATATTGCTCGACGCTTAGTGCGTTTTGCTTCAGAAGACGTTGGATTGGCCAATAATACTGCTTTGCTTTTGGCTAATGCGACCTTTGACGCGTGTCAAAAATTAGGTGTGCCAGAGTGCAATGTGCATTTATCTCAATGTGTGATTTATTTGGCCAAATCTGCTAAAAGTATCGTGGCTTATGAGGCTTATAATAAAGCTAAACGCGATGTGGAAAAATTCGGCAATTTGCCGGTGCCGCTACATATTCGCAATGCGCCTACAAAATTGATGAAAAATTTGAATTATGGCAAAGGCTATAAATACACGCCCAAAGAAGATAGTTCCGAGCAAGAATATCTGCCAGAGGAATTAAAAAACAAAAAATATATATAAAAAAACTAGCTTGACCTAATTTTTCAATTGATGTATTATTCTAATATAAATTAGAATAGTTTTTATGTATGGAATTTAAAAGTTGTGCTAAAAATTCAAAAGAGGCTCAGAATATTTCAGAGGTTTATAAATTTATGCGAGCCGTGGCGGATCCCAATAGGCTAAAAATTCTCTGCTTGCTCAGAAAGGGACCGCTGTGCGTGTGTAAGATTGTTCCAGAGATAAAAATTTCAGATAAATTAACTTCTCATCATCTCAAGCAATTAAAAAAAACCGGACTCCTGAATGAGAAGCGAGAAGGAAATTTTATTTACTATAGTTTAAATAAAAAAGTAATTAGAGAAAACATAAAAAGTTTTAATCAAATAATTAAATAATCAAATGAATATAAAAATTTTAGGAACGGGGTGTCCTAACTGTCAGAAGCTAGAGGATAATGTTAAAAAAGTTTTAGGCGAATTAAAAATTGAAGCAGCCATAGAAAAAGTGACTGATATCGTAGAAATTATGAGTTACGGTGTAATGAGTGTGCCAGCTTTGGTAGTTGATGAGGAAGTTAAGATTTATGGAAGAGTTCCTGATACTGATGAGATAAAAGAAATATTGGAAAATGGTGAAAGAAATGATTCTTTGAAAGATAAAAAAGGTGGATGTTGTCACTGTTCTTGCGGAGGGGACTGCTAAATATATAATTAAAAATAAAAAATAATTATGAACCCCGTCAGAAATTGGCCAAGGCTGGAATTTCTAAGTGGGAGATTAAATTTATGATAAATAATGAAAAAAATTCTGACAGGGTGAAAAAATTAGGAACATATTTACTTTACGGAGGAGCTTTGATTTTTGCCATTGCTCTTATCTGGATAAGCACTAGCTCAGACAAAGAGACCAAATCAAATAGTGCCAATACAAGCACTCAAGTAAGTACCCCTAAAACAGCAGGAGTTCAACCAGTCAAACCAGCGGAGAAAATTCAGGTGTATGAGTTTCATTCTACTAATCGTTGTTATTCCTGTATAACAATGGGGCAATATATCAAAGCAACTCTAGAAGAATCATTTCAGGCTGAGCTTAAAAGTGGTAAAATTGATTTTCGGGAAATTAATGTAGATTTGCCAGAAAACAAAGAGGTAGCTACTAAATTTAAAGCTACTGGCACTTCTCTTTTTATTAATTCTATTATTGATGGTCAAGATAATATCAAGGAGGATACTCAAATTTGGAGATTGGTGACTAACGAAAAATCTTTTTCCGATTATCTTTCTGCAAAATTAAAAGATATTATTGGTGAAAAGGCTTCTGCTCAGGCTGATGATAAGGATGTAGAAAAAAAAGATATCGTTTTTTATTTTAGCGATGATTGTCCAGAATGTACTAATATTGAAAAATATTTAATGGAGAATGATGTAAAAAATAAAATTGGTTTTGAAGAAAAAAATATTGATAAAAACGAAGTGGATGCGCAGCAAATGGCGGAAGATGCTATGTATTGTAATGTCGATGAAGAGTCGTTTGGTGCGCCGTTTCTATGGGCCGAGGGAAAATGCTATACAGGAGAACAAGATATTATCAATTTTTTTGATGATAGTTTGAAAGGTTTAAAGTAAATTTCTTTATCTATATTCATGGATTTTTTAAATATCTTAATTGATCAATATAATATCCCACTTTTGACAGCTTTTGCTTTAGGAATTATGACTTCTATCAGTCCTTGTCCTTTGGCGACCAATATCACTGCCATTGCTTATATTTCTAAAGATGTAAAAAATACTAAGCGCACATTTATCAATGGTTTAATTTATACATTAGGCAGAGCTATCAGCTATACATTTTTAGCAACACTGATTTATTTTGGTTTTTCTTCTTTTGAAATTGCTTCAATCTTTCAGGGTTGGGGCGATAAAGTATTGGGAATAGTTTTGATTTTAATCAGTCTGGTGATGTTTGGAATAATCAAAATTAATCTAAGCACTGACAACAAAAGAATAGAAAAAATAAAAAAATGGTTGTCGAGTAGGGGATATGTCGGAGCCTTGCTGCTTGGGATGCTTTTCGCTTTGGCTTTTTGCCCTTACAGTGGAGTATTGTTTTTTGGAGCCCTGATCCCATTAGTTATTAGCTCAGTTGAAAGCTTATCATTACCTGCTGTGTTTGCGCTAGGTACAGGACTTCCGGTGATTATTTTTTCTTTTGCTTTGGCTTTTAGTGTGGGAAAGGTAGGCAAGATGTATGACGCGATGAGTAAGATTGAAAAAGTGATGCGTTATGGGGTAGCAACCGTATTTTTATTGGCGGGGATTTATTATCTCCAATATCTTATTAAATATTTAATTAACATAGCCTGATGAAAAAAAACAATATTTTTGTTGCGATAATTATTAATATAGTAGTAACCTTATTTGAAGTGGTGATTGGTTTGTTGGTGGGAAGCTTGGCGCTAGTTTCTGATGCTGTGCATAATTTTACTGATGTCGGAGCGTTGAGTCTGAGCTGGTGGGGAGAAAAGATAAAAGATAAACATAGTAATAAATACAAAACCTACGGTTATAAGCGAGCAGAAATTTTAATTGCACTCTTTAACTCCATGGTGCTTTTGGTAGTAATAGGTTTTATCCTTTTTGAAGCTGTCGGAAGGATTTTTAATCCGGCTGAAATCGCCGGCAAGACCATGATAATTACTGCAATAATTGCTTTAGTCGGAAATGGTATAGCTACCTATCTTTTGAAAAAAGATGCCCATAAAAATTTAAATTTAAAAAGTGCTTGGCTCCATTCACTTCAAGATGCTTTATTTTCATTGGGTGTAGTAGGGGGCTCAATTTTAATATATTTTTTCCATTGGTATATCATTGATCCAATTATTTCAATTTTTCTTGCTATTTTTATTTTTAAGGGGGTCTATGAGTTATTAAGAAAAACATTGGACATATTGATGGAAGGTGTGCCAGATGACATTGATTTTGAAAAAGTAAAAAATATTTTGGGTAATTTTTCCGGAGTCAGTATGGTGAGCGATATGCATATCTGGCAGACAGACAGCAATAGCAGATTTTTAAGCGCTCACTTAGAAATTGAAAATATAGAAAATGAAGAACGCAACAATTTATTATCTGAAATTCAAAATAAACTGATTGAAGAATTTAATATTAACCACATAACTATCCAGATGATTTCAGCTACAGAAGCTGAAAAATTAAAGTTTAAATGTAATCATTGTAATTAATTTTTGCAGTTATCTATATGTTTTATCCAATACAATTATTGGCCGATTGGCTTACTTACTCAGTTTTTAATATCACCCCAGAAACGCTTTTGGCTGAGGCGATTAACTTTTTTATTTTTGATACGATTAAAATATTTATTTTATTAATCGTTATAATTTTTGTGGTTTCAATTATCCGTTCCTTTTTGCCTCCAGAAAGAATCAGAAAAATATTATCCCATGAAAAAAAATATTTCGGTAATATCCTAGCTTCTCTCCTAGGTATTATTACTCCTTTTTGTACTTGTAGCGCTATTCCTTTATTCATCGGATTTTTAGAGGCGGGAGTGCCTTTGGGGACAACTTTTTCTTTTCTTGTGGCATCTCCCATGATAAATGAAGTAGCTTTGGTTTTACTGCTGGGACTTTTTGGCTGGAAAATTGCCTTGATTTATATAATGAGCGGTTTAGTGATTGCCATTTTTTCTGGCATAATTATCGGCCACATGAAAGTAGAAAATTTAGTAGAGGAATTTGTATATAAAAGTAAGTTTAATGGACAAATAAACGAGCCGGAGATGACTTGGAAAAAAAGAATAATTTACGCTAAAAATTACACCTTGGAAATTTTAAAGAAAGTTTGGCCTTATATTATTGTCGGTATCGCAATAGGAGCTTGGATTCATGGTTATGTGCCGACTGATTTTCTAGCGCAATACGCCGGATCGGATAAATGGTATGCTGTGCCATTGGCAGTAATTATTGGAATTCCGCTTTACTCTAACGCGGCGGGTGTCATTCCACTGGTGAGTGCCCTTACTGAAAAAGGTGTAGCATTGGGAACAACGTTAGCTTTTATGATGGCAGTGACAGCCTTGTCTTTGCCAGAGTTTATGATTCTTAAAAAAGTGATGAAAATAAAATTAATTTTAATTTTTGCCGGTATTGTGGGGTTGGGAATAATTTTTACCGGTTATTTATTTAACTTCATATTTTAAATGTCTTTGTGGTGCAGAAGTTTATTTAAAAATTTAATGATTCAAATAGACCAAAAAATGTTTATTGGTTATAATATGGATAGGAAGCAATGCGTTTAGAATATGCATTTTGTATCGGGTAAGTAATTTTTTTTATTTTTTAAAAAAGGTATGAAATTTGAATATGCGCAAACAGAGCCAATCGAAGATTTTTCTGAAAAGACGGAAAGAAATTCAGAAGTTTCTTCGATTGGAGATAAAAAGGACATTAAGGAGAAAGCAGAGGTGGATAAAGAGTTATTGGATGCACAAGTAGATGAGAAACCCGAAGAGCTTTCCATCCGAGAATTTTCAAAGCGCTATGCATCTCTTGAAAGAGATGAAGTTTTAAATAAGATGCGGATGCTTCGTATGAAACATTATGCCGGACAAAAACCAAAATCTTCATGGGATCAAGAAACTAAATTGGAGCAGGAGCAAGGAGTGATAGAAGCTCAAGAGAAAAAAATAGCAGAGATAGAGGAGGAAATAGCAAGTGCAAGTATTCAGTTGCAGGAACGTAAAGTAAGTCATTGGAATAGTTTCATAGATTACTTTACTAAAGATAGCAAAAATTTAGCTATTAAAATCGCAAAGCATACTGTGAAAAAAGAAGAGTTAGAAAAAGATGTGCAAGAAAGATTAGAGATTATCAGTGAAATTAAAAAAGATATCGAAGATGGATCTTATCTGAAAGAGTCAAAAAAAATATTGAATGATTTTTATAAGCAGCAGGAAGAAAAAAAAGTTGTTTTTGAAAAACAAGAAGATGCTCGTGATATTGAAAACATTTTTCAAAAATATGGAACAGTTTTTGTTCATGCAATGGCCCCTATGGCATCTATCATGGCTTATATCGCTATTAATCCCGAGGCCTATGAATCTCTTGATTGTGGTGT
>JAVEXR010000113.1:0-2738 GCA_034003925.1 Candidatus Moraniibacteriota bacterium | reverse complement strand
TGACACTTTAATAAAGGATATTAATAAATTACGGGATTCAATAACCCAAATGCTTCAAGATTCTTTGCAAGTGGGTGTAGATCTCCAAAGTGAAGCAGGAACTCTAAAACAAGCAGTAGAATCCCTATCAACCGCAAGTAACCAACAAGCTGCAAGTCTAGAAGAGACAGCAGCAGCCATGGAAGAGATGACATCCAATGTACAGAATAATGTACAAAAGTCAAACGAGATGGCAACCATGGCAAACCAAACGGATTCTGCCGCAAAAGATGGAGCAGAACTTGCAAAAAGAACATCCACGGCTATGACAGAAATCCAAAGTGCAACTAACTCCATAAACGATGCAGTAGCAATCATTGAAAACATTGCATTCCAAACAAATATCCTCTCTCTTAACGCAGCAGTAGAAGCTGCAACAGCAGGAGACGCAGGAAAAGGATTCGCAGTCGTAGCACAAGAAGTAAGAAACCTCGCAAACAGAAGCGCTGATGCAGCTAAAGAGATAAAAACTATGGCAGCCTTAGCTGCAAATAAATCAAACGAAGGTATGAATATAGCAACAGAACTCACACGAGGATTTGAAGTTATAGCAGATAAGATAGCTCAAACAGCAATAATGGTTCAAGACGTAAGTAACGCAAACAAAGAACAGATGCAAGGTATAGGTCAAATCAATACCGCAGTTACACAACTAGACCAAATGACACAAGAGAATGCAAAAGTAGCAGCTCAAGCAGATGCTATTGCAAATGCCACTATACAAAAGGCACAAGCCATGGTAGAAGATACTTTATCTAAAGAGTTTATCGGCAAGAATGAAATAAGTTATATTTGACATTCAAGTTAAAATTAAAAATAGGAGTTTTAATGAACGTAATAGAGCATTTAAGTATAAAGGCGAAAATTTGGTTTATCGCTGCAATCGGTTTAATATCATTGAGTATTGTAAGCATTATAGGTTTTAATGCCTTTGGTGCTTCCAAAAGCAGTTTTGACGATTTTAAGTCAAAACAGCTTCACTTAATTTCTATATCTAGTAATATGGCTGAATCAATAGCAACATTGCAAAATGTATTTTTAACATCAGCATCTTCACAATTAAAACTTGAGAGTGATTATAAAACTAAAAACGAGAAAATCCGTAATGATTTGAAAAGCTATATAATAGATTTGGAAAAGCTCTCTTCATATGAAGAGTTTAAAGAGTTGAAAAAAATAATTGACAATGTCGCATTAAGAACACAGGCATTAAGCACTATTGGTCTGGGAATGGTTTCTACTTTTGCGGATGCGGATTCTGATGCGCAAGACAAGGTTGATTCTGTAGCCTCTTATAATTCAGTCGCCGTAAAAACAAAAGAAGAGTTAAATCTATTAATTGATTTTTCAAAAAAATCATTAGACAATAATATAGAATTATTCGGCAATAAACTCTCAAATTATGAATATCAAATAATTTTTACGGCAGGTATAACTTTTGTTTTATTAATACTGATTAGTGGATTTTTGGTGACTAGTATACATTCTTCAATAAAAAAACTGCAACTATCTCTAAACGATATTGATAGCAATAAAGATTTTACCTTTAAACAATCTTCACTGGGCAGTGATGAAATATCGACTATTTTTCTAAGTTTAAACAGCCTTGTTTCTTCAACAAGAGATGCAATAGATGAATCTAAAAAGAGTGCCGGCGATAATAAAAATATTATATGCGGAATTGACAATCTTTTTTTAAATATGCTTAAAAGCTTAGATAATACGTCAATGATTATTTCAGATACGACAGCTTACGGTAAAAATACAATGCAACTAATCAAAGAAACGACAGGCAATGCAGATACTCTTAAAGACTCCGTATCAAGAGTTGAGAGTGTTTTAAATGCCGCAACAAAAAATATTATAAATATGATTGAAGAAATCCACAAAAGTGCCGAGGCTGAAATGGCTTTAGTGGAAGATTTATCACATTTAAGCAAAGAAGCGGATCAGATTAAAGATGTATTGAGCGTAATTAGCGAAATAGCGGATCAAACAAATCTGCTAGCGCTCAACGCGGCAATCGAGGCGGCACGTGCAGGCGAGCATGGAAGAGGATTTGCGGTTGTTGCGGATGAAGTAAGAAAATTGGCAGAAAGAACACAGCATAGCCTCGGTCAAATCAACGCTACGATTAGCGTTATTGTCCAGTCTATAAATGATGTTAGCCATAAGATGAACGGCAATGCGGAGAATATTCAAAATTTAACACAGGTATCTTCAAATGCCAAAGATCAAATAGAATTAACAGTTGAAACAATGGGTGAAACTACTGTTGCTATGAATGCATCTTTAGACACGCTTCATAAAACGGAAGAAAGCACCAATTACATAATAAATAAAATTTATCAAATAAATGAGGAAACGATAAATAATGTAAGCTGCAGCAACATTATTTCTTCTGAAATTAAAAGACTCGAACACAACGCATCTACTTTAAGTGAAAAGCTATCGCAATTTAGAACTTAAACAGATTAGACTTGCTTAAATCTTATTTGCAACAAACATGCAACACTTGAACTATACAATTGTGTTTGAAGATTTAAATGATAAATAGGTTTTTATAAAAATTGGTATACTTTGAATCACTTAAATGAGCAAAATGTTATTTAAGTGCTCTATTCGCGGCAAATGAGTAGCTTTTGTTGTATATAATCTTATAGAAATTTTAATATCATAAATGGATTTAAGAAATGGAT
>JAVEXR010000112.1:0-2769 GCA_034003925.1 Candidatus Moraniibacteriota bacterium | reverse complement strand
AATTAATCAAGCATATTGTGAAATTAAACACATTGATTATCAATGAGATAAAATTATTTTTTTTAAAAAATGACTATTTTAGTCGTTTTTTTGGAAGTTTTTGTCGTTTTTTTAGTCGTTTGATAAAATTATATATATCTGTATAACAATACATTATAAAATTGAAATGTAATTTTTTAGTCGTTTGACTCAATTATAAAAGCTCTTTTTGTTATTGTTTGCCCTGTCATATATCCTTATTTTGTCGGCCAGTCGTTTGACCCAGCAGAGAGGGCGCGAGGCGGCTCCCGTTCCACTCTATTTCATTTTTTTTCAAAAAATGAAAATCCAACACACAGGAGATTAAGGAATTATATCTAAAACTTATGCCAAAAAATTTTTCCCTCAAAAGCCACTTAGAGCGACTTTTTCGGGATGGGGAAATGTGTCCCTTTCCCTTTTTGACATTAAGATTAAATTTGTTTAAAATTAGTCCTGATGGAAGAAACTATTAAAAGAATTGATGTATTAAAATTGATGGATAAGAAAGAATCTTTTTCCATTCAATTCTATAAATCTAATGGGGAAGTGGTCTCTCTGTTTCGGGCTAAAACTATAGGGATGAATAGAAACTATTTTCATCAGCGAATCCGAAACATCCAGGCATTTGATGCGATGGGCGAGAAGATTGGCCATCCTTATGCAGTTTCAATCGATAGTTTTAGAATGTTTAATGGTGTTAAGGTCGTTTTATAATGGAAGATATAGTATTTAATAAAAAGGGCGTACCCCTTGTTTTTAGAGGAAAAAATTTTTTCGGCTCAACAGTTCGTTCAGTGAGCAGTAATGAAAAGGTTACAGATGTTTTTTACCATAATAAATTACCTTATGCAAAATGGGGGTCTTCAAATGACTACCCTGAAGAGGCACTAGAGATGATCGGGAAAACTGGAGTTCTTTCCACAGGCTTAAATTATAAAGCTCGTTGCTGTTTTGGTCAGGGAGTCCTTCCTGTTACAGTTAAAGGGCTTGATGATAAAAACAATGAGATCCTGGAGCCAGTTAATAACCCTGAAGTGCTTTCATTTCTGAGAGGGTATGCATACAGGAATTATGCAACCAATGGGTTTAGAGATCTTGGAAAACTTGGAAATATGTTTCCGGTTTTTATTTTCAACTCTGAAGGAACTAAAATAATACGTTTATACACCGAAAATGCTCGACACTGTAGAATGAGCATCGATAAAACTAAATTGCTTATTGCTGGTAATATCAAAGATCTTGCAACTGCTAAGGTTATCACCCTGCTTGATGAGTTTGATCCGATGACTCACCTTGAGATTTTGAGAGTACAGGGGAAACTAAAAGGTGCAGCCGTTGCATTCCCACGAATTAAAAACTATTTCTCTAATAACGATTATTATGCGCTCCCTGATTGGGATTCAGCATGGAAATCTGGATGGATCGAAGTGGCTCACAAAATTCCTTTGTTCTTAAAAAAGGCATACGAGAACGCTCTTCATTTCCAATTCCATGTACAGATCCCCTCCACTTTCTGGGATCAAAGATTCCCTGGAGAAAAATATGAATCTGAAGAGTTGAGACAGAAAGCAATTTCAGATTTCATGGATGCATTTGAAAAAAATCTTACTTCTGAAGAAAATGCCTCAAAAGCTTTATTCACAACTTTCAATATTGATGAGTTGGGTAAAATGGAAGGGAAATGGGCTATTGATAGAATCGACAACCAGGTTGATGCAAAAGAAAGGCTCTCGACTTCAGCAGCTGCCAATTCTGAGATCCTTTTTTCTCTTATGGTAAATCCTTCCGTTTTAGGTGCCGGTATGCCCGGTGGTCCTTATTCAGGAAATGCAGGATCGGGGTCAGATATCCGTGAGGGGTTTTTAGTTTCTCTTATCCTTAACTATGTGGAAAAACAACAGATACTAGATCCAGTTGAAGTAATGCTTCAGTTTAATGGAGTGCAAAATGTAGAGCTAATTTATAGAAACATCATCCTGCTAACCCTCGATAAAGGGAAAAGCACAGAAGAAAAATTGAGTTAATTATGATCCCTAGGTTTTTTAAAAAAGAGAAAAATACAAATAAAGCTGAAGAGATTCGGCAATTTTTGCCAGTTAATGTCAATACAAATTTTGACAACCTGGCATCAGCTATTTATATGAGTGAGAACAAATATATTATGCCCTTATTGGGGCAAAAGTTATTTGATGAAATGGTTGATTTTTACAATCAATCCGAACGCTCAGGAAATCATGTTAAAGTAAAAGAAGAGTTATTGAATTTGATTCAGTTCTCACTTATTCGAATTGCTTACTGGCAAGAATTTCCTGTTCTCTCTATTACTTTATCTGATGCCGGTGCTTCAGATAAAGCAGGAGAAAACGCCAGACTTTTCAAATACCAGGAGGAAAATTTAAAAAGCTCATTAAAAAACACTGCATTCGATGTTTTTGATATGATTCTAAATATTTGTGAATCAAATCCGGAAGCATTTCCTCACTTTTCAGAATCGCCCTATTTGGTTAATTCTTCTAAGACTCTGATCAAAAAAACAAGCGATTTTGAAAAAGTATTCTCAATAAATAGCTCTAGGCTAGTATTTCTCAAAATGCGACAGTATATTCAAAAAATTGAACAGATCGACCTAATTCATAAAATTGGATATGAGTTCTTTGCAGAATTACTTTCATCCTCGGATCCCGATTTTTCTTCAATTAAAGAGTTAATCCAATTTTATATTGTCAATGCTGCAATCGGAGAAGGAAT
>JAVEXR010000111.1:0-2789 GCA_034003925.1 Candidatus Moraniibacteriota bacterium | reverse complement strand
CCCAATTTTCTGAAATCCTCCAATACCATTAAATTTTGAGCGTGCCCCAGATGAAGCGCCTTAGCTGTTGGATCTGCGCCAATATAAAAACGCAGTTTTTCTCCTGCCAATAATTTCTTGCGAAATTCTTCTTTGGTAGGCAAAAATTCTACCAATATCCCTCTATCTAAAATTTCATCCACCTTTTGTTCCAATTCTTTTTTCTCCATATTTATTGAAATAAGCCTATGATTTAAGTAGTTTTATTGTAGCATTTATTAATATTGAATTCAATATTAATAAAAAGATACAAACACCAAGAAACAAGACACAAATAAAACTCAAAAATCAATAAATAAACACTGCATAAAATAATATCTATATATAAATTCTTTAATTTGAAGTTTGAAATCTGTCCGTATCTTGCTTCTTGTTATTTGGAAATTTTGAATTTAAAAACCTCTAGTTTTCACCAGAGGTTCCTATCTTTTTTTACCAAATATCTACCTTAATAAATCCTCAATTTTGCTCTCCAATTCCTCCGGCGTCCCATTGTTATCCAAAACCGCATCCGCGTGCTCTCTCAGCTCTCGAATCGTCAATTCCGCCTCTCTTTGGGCGTCCAATTTAAAATCCTCAAAGGTCTTATTCCTATCATCCGCATTTTCATCTCTCTGGATTATTCTTTCATACCTTCTTTCCAAGCTAACATCAATAAAAACCATCTTAAAATTCGGATCTTTTTTTAAAAACTCAATATCCTCTATTCTTCGGATTCCATCAACAATGATAATATTATGTTTATCCTCTTTGATATCTTTAGCCATCACTTCGGCAAAAATGTTTTCTCCATAGGTATTCCTTAGCATTGAAGAAGTTTTTTGCAAAGAATCTCGAGAATGATCTATATATAATCTATCCATTACATCTCTTATAATAGTGGAGAAGCGATATGTGGAGGCATCGTATTTCTCTGTCAAATATTTAACGACTGTTCCTTTGCCACTAGCTATTTCGCCCACTAAACCTAAAATTATTTTTTCTGCCATATATTTACAAAAAAGAGGCTCATAAAAGCCTCTTTAAAATATTTATCTTTTTTTAATCTCTTCTACTACTCTATCAACTTCTGCAAGCAGAAAAGCTAAATCTTTATCATTTTTGATTATAAAATCCGCTTTTTCCTTCATTTCTGGCACATATTTTTCCGTCTCCATCTCACCTTCTGTTTCCTGAAATTTTTCAAAACTCATCGCATCATCGCTTTTCTCTCCACGATTAACAGTTCTTTCCCAACGAATTTTTTGTGGTACATCAATATATAAAATATAACTATCACTATATGATTTTACAAAATGAAAATCTTCCCAAAAACGTACTCCATTTACCATAATGATGCCTTCGCCATTATCAATTCTTTTACGTAATGCTCGGCTTAAGATATCATCCCCAAATCTCTTGCGAAATTGTACCGCTAACCAACCTTGATCTTCCTTGGAAAATTTATCAAAATATATCGCCAAAGTTTCCTTAAGCGGATCTGCAAAACGCATCTTTTGTACGCCGTGCTTTTCCTCTAGGTAATCAGCCACCGTATCTTTACCTGATCCAGTTGCTCCCACAAGCCCAATTACTATTCTCTTTTTTTCCTTTGTCATTTTGTTAGAAGTTTGGTTATAAATTATTGGTCATTTCAACAACAGTACTAATTTTATAAAAAATAAACAAATAAGTCAATGCCCAAAAGTCAGCTTATCTTATTCCCCGCAAAATCGAAAAATCTCCTAAATAAATGCCTAGATGAAAAAGAAAGTTAGTTATTTTTACTTAAAATTCAACACCACAATTTCGCTACGCCCTGAGGTTCGCATCATTGGGCCCCAGGTGCCGGTACCAGTAGATGTATAAATATTAAAATCTCCTTCTTGAGTCAAGTCGTTATGATATCGACCGTTAACTAAATAAGTAATTAACTGAAAAGGAAAAATCTGACCGCGATGAGTATGCCCTGCCAGTTGTAAATTTATTCCTAAATCCTTAGCCTCTTTGGCTGCATTGGGATGATGATAAAGTAAGATGCTTGGTTTTTGAGGATTAAATTCTTTTATCGTTTCCAATGTTTGACTGATATTTTTTTTATCACCTCGCTCAGGATAGCTAATACCCAAAATCTGCATCCCATCGATATCAATCATCTCATCATCCAAAAATCTTATGGAAGTATCCTTCAATGCTTCAATTGATTTATCCACACCTAGATAAGTTTCATGATTACCCGTAATAAAATATATACCATCAGGCGCTTGGATATTTTTTAATGGATTTATAAGACTTCCCAAAGCTCCATCCATTCCATCAAATAAATCTCCCGTAATAAAAACCATATCAGGATTTTGGGTATTTACTTTTTTTATGATTTTATTGAGAAATTTTTTACCATAAATATGTCCCAAATGAACATCTGAAAGTTGAATCGCTTTTTTCCCTTTCCATTCTTGGGGTAAATTTTTTATCTTAACCGTTATGTTTTTTACTTTAGGATTGTAGGCATTCCAAGCCCCCCAAGCTGATAAAACTACCATAAAAATAAGCGAGAAAATAATCAAATATTTGTAATCAAAACTTTGTCCTGACATTTTTGATACTCCCACAACTAACCAAGAAACCAAAAAAGCCATAGTCAGATTCCAACCCATACCCAGCCAAAAACTAAAGACAGAATAAATTACTCTAGCCAAAATTCCTTCACTATAATGAGCTAAAACAGAAGATAATACAAAACTAATACTTAAAAACAAAAAGCCCCCTCC
>JAVEXR010000110.1:0-2814 GCA_034003925.1 Candidatus Moraniibacteriota bacterium | reverse complement strand
AACTGGCAAGTCGGCAACTACACCAACGCCGCCCAGCCAGCGGCAAGCCCGCGGCTGCAACTCGCCGTGGAGATCCTCGACCAGGTGCTCGCGAACGCCAAAGTCGATACCAACCGCGTCTACATCACCGGCCCCTCCATGGGCGGCTACGGGACCTGGGATGCCATCGCGCGCTTCCCCGGGAAGTTCGCGGCGGCCATGCCGCTCTCCGGCGGCGGCAACACGGAAGCGGCGCGCACCGTGTTCAACGGCACGCCCGTCTGGGCGTACCATGGAGCGCTGGACTCCCTGATCACCGTCGCCAATACGGACGGGCTCACGTCCTCGATGCGCGCGACGGGCGGCCGGCCGATCTATTCGCGGCCCGCCGACCAGAACCACGGCGGCTTCGATCTCTTCTACACGCCGGGCCACTTCAGGATCGATTCGCCGTCCGCCCCCGGAGGATCCGGCATCGACGTCTACGACTGGCTCTTCTCGCAGACCTTCGCGACTGGCGGGGCGTCCGTGAATCCGACGGCCGCCGTGGTCGTCGCCATGGATGCACTGGGTTGGGCGCGGAATCTGTCGGGATCTCTCGCCGACGGCTCGGGGACGATCTGGTACAACCGCGGCTATCCTTCCTCCAAAGGAGGAGGAGGCATCACGATGATGGTCGACACGAACGGTGCCGAGACGACGTTTTCAATGACATACGTCGCCGGCGGCGTCAATGCCTTCCCGAAGCCGACCATGAGCCTCTTCAGCGATGAGATCAAGCGCACGTATCCGTATGCCGCGATTGCGGAAAGTTTCGGTACCACCAATCTCTACGCCTCTCCGATGACCTTCAGCATTGGCGGCCTGAACGATCGCACCCGGTACACCTTCGAGATCGTCTCCGCTCCCGAAGGGTATGTCTCGGGCTTCGAGGTCGCGGGGCGCGAGGTCGTTTCCGGCTCCAGGGCCGACAGCTACGCCGGTCCTCTGGTCTTGGCGAATGTCCGACCGCTGAACGGGACGATCCTCCTGAAGCATTGGAAGGTGAGCGGTTTCACGGGGCCAATCACGGCATTCCGGATTCTGCGCACCCTCCCGACACCCGCCGAAACGATTGTCATCCTCCGGTAGCAAGGCATGCCGGGTCTCCGCGAACGGCCCTGTCGAGCAGGCACCGGCGCAACGCGCTGGTACCTGACCCGGCAGGGGCGTGAAAAATTTGTCATGCACATTCGTAAAACTCTGTCTCTAGGCGCAATCATTGCGGGGCTTTTGATCTCCGCAACTCCGGCATCGGCGGCCGGATACGAAATGCAGGTGAGGTTTTCGGGGTATACGAACCGCACGGCTTCGCTTTCGAATTTCCCCGTTCTTGTCGTGTTCAGCAACAACGTCGGGAACAGTTCGTTCGACTTCACCCAGAATCCCTTCGTCTCGCCGTCCGGCTACGACCTGCGCTTCAAGGACGCGCTGAACAACGGTCTCGACTACGAAATCGAATCGTGGGACGTGAACTCGGCCTGCTACGTCTGGGTGAAGGTTCCGGCGATTCCGGTCGACGGTTCGGGATTCATCACCGCTCAGTGGGGCGATCCCGCCAATGCCACCCAGCTTCCCTGCACGACGAACGGTGCCGTCTGGACGGGCTTCAACGGCGTATGGCATTTGAATGAAGCGGCGGTTGACGGACAGACCTCGATGATCCACCGCGATTCGACGGCCAACAAGGCGAACGGCCTGCAGAACAAGAACGCCGCGACGACGGGGGTCGTCGGCGGCGCGCAGTACTTCGACGGCGCCACCGATTGGATCGACATCGCCAACCACGCCGCCTTGAACATGGGCTCGACGTTCTCCTTTTCCGCGTGGATGAAGTTCGAGGGAACGACGTACACGTGGAATCGACCGGTCTCGCGCAAGACGTCGTGGGATGGCACCTCGGGATGGGAGCTGCAGCTCCACGACAAGGTTCCCACGCAGATGGACGCAGGCGGAAGCAGTTCCGCCCAGGCGGGGGCCGTCAACATGGTTCCGACGTGGTTGAACCAGGCGTGGTACCATGTCACCGTCGTCTACAACGGCACGACGGCGACGCTCTACCGCGACGGCGTGCAGCGCGGCGCGGGAACGGTCGCGGCCGTCGTGGACAACACCAACCCGCTCGTTCTCGGCACCGACTCCGACCATACCGAGATCAAGTGGAAGGGCAGGATCGACGAGGTGCGCATCCAGGACGGCGTCCCGTCCGAAGACTGGATCTGGGCGACCTACCAGACCCAGGGGATGAACGACGGCTTCTGCACTTACGGCGGTGTCTCCTTGGCCGAGGGCCTGAATATGAACAACGCCGGCGGTGCCACGGACGTGACCGACACGACCGCGACCCTGAACGGCACGCTCGTGTATTCCGATCCTGCGGAGGTCTCCGTCTTCTGGGGCCCGACCGACGGACTGAATGGTTCGGCGGCATGGTCCAATCGAATTGATTTGGGAGTTTCAGCGCCAGGTGCGACGTTGTCGACGAATCTGTTCAACCTGGTTCCCAACACCCAGTACTTCTATCGCTACCGGGGGATCGATTCCCAGTCGCAAGAAGTCTGGGCCCCGCTCTCGGCGACCTTCACAACGCCGGGCGTCCCGGCAATCACGAATCTGGGCACGACGCTCGTGCGCTTCGACACGGCGACGCTCAGCGGCAATCTCCTCGACGGGCTCAACGCCTTCGTCACGGCGAACTGGGGCACGGACGCGGAGAACCTCACGTCCTCCCTTGATCTTGGCAACCGCGCGGAGGGCGCCTTCACGGTCTCCCTCGGCGGACTGGCGAGGAACACC
>JAVEXR010000109.1:0-2820 GCA_034003925.1 Candidatus Moraniibacteriota bacterium | reverse complement strand
AAGGCGCGTTGCTCCCCAACGAAACCGTGCCCACGGTGGACCAGTTTGCCGCAGCGACCGACCGCATTTTCGACTTCAGCAAGCCAACGGCCTTTACGGGCACCATGCGCGAATTCCAGCGCCTGATGAAAGAGCAGGGTCGGGCCTGATAGGTCGCAGGGATGCAGGAAAAGCCGCTCGCGCTTCTTCCTGTCTGCGTCAAAAATCGCCCCAATCAGGGGCGATTTTTGTTGGTTCTTCTGGATTGCAAGAGTTATCGGGGGCAGGCCGTCAATGGAATGCACCGAACTCCTGAGTGCGGTGCATCCGGCGGCTGAGTGTGTGCCTTGCCCGATGGGTTGTTGCACGGGCGAAGGTGCCGCGCTAGGCAACGTTGCCAGATCTTGTCCGGGGTTTTTAGGGTGGGTGCGATCCGATCAAAAATGCCAGTGGTGCCTGTGCTGATGGCGCATGGCACTTCAAGCGGATCAAATGATCTGGCCCGGCTTGACGACATGGCTTGACCTGGGTTATCCTTAATTTCTGACGAACTGTTAGTTTTTGCGAACAGGGTTGCACCAGGCTTCGCAGCACATTTTCCGGGTCATTAGGGTGGCGTCCCAGGCTGGCAAGCCCCGCAGATGACCTGTTCCAGGGCGATCGTTGTGTCTGCATTTTTCGACCTGCGATTCAATCTTCAGTAATAAAAAGTTTTTGACATGACGAAACAAGGTCCATCCGCAGGTCTGTTGGCCGGAATCAAGATTCTCGACCTCTCCGGTGTCGGTCCTGGCGCCCGGTGCGCGCGCATTCTGGCCGACTTCGGTGCCGAGGTGACGCGTGTGGTGCCCCCCGCGCGCAAAGGGAGCCATCGGATTGATGCGCCCTACCATTCGTATGGCGCTTCCAGGGGCTGGCGCAAGCTGATGCTTGATCTGAAGAAGGACGAAGGGCGTGAGCTGTTCCTGGACCTTGCAAAGCAGGCGGATGTGGTGGTCGAGGGCTTTCGCCCTGGCGTGGCGGGGCGCCTGCGCATCGGCTATGAGGATGTGTCCCGCGCCAATCCAAAAATTGTCTATTGCTCGATCAGTGGCTATGGGCAGACGGGCCCTGCTGCAGGCTGGGTTGGGCACGACCTGAATTACGACGCGCTCGCGGGCATGTTGGCAACGTCGGGGGTTCGGGCTGATGGTGCTCCGGCGATTCCTGGATTGACGGTTGCCGATACGGCAGGCGGCGGCATGCAGGCGGTGATCTCGATTTTGGCCGCTCTGCTGCGCTGCAAGGCCACGGGTGAGGGGACTTACCTCGATGTGTCCATGGCCGAGGGTGTTCTTTATCTGATGTCCATGCACGTCGATGAATACTTGGCGACCGGCAAGGAGCCCAAAGAGGGTACGACATTGCTCACCGGCGGGTACGCTTGCTATGACCTGTATCAGGCCGCCGATGGTCTCTGGATTACCCTTGGGGCACTGGAGTCGGGCTTCTTTGCCAATGTCTGCAAAGCGCTCGGTTGCGAAGAGTGGATTCCTCTACAGATGGATCTCGGACAGCAGGAGGCCATTCGCGCGGCATTCCGCAAGGCCTTTGCAACCAAGACCCGTGCGCAGTGGATGGATGTCTTTAGCCAGCTCGACAGCTGCATCGCTCCGGTGAATTCGATCGCCGATGTGGTGAACGATCCGCACTTTGTCGCGCGTGGCGCTTTTGTCGAAGTCAGCCATCCCGAGAAGGGGAGCTTTCGCCAGGTCGGGCCGCTGTTGGCAGGGGCGAAAACGTCCACGGGTGTGGTGATGGCGCCATCGAGCACGGCCACGGATTCAGCAGCGGTGCTGGCGGAGATCGGCATCAGCGGCGAACGTTTCGAGAAACTGGCTGAAGCGGGGATTGTCAGCTAGTGATTGATTTTTAGGGGGCATAGGGTGTCAAACGCCCGTATGTCG
Organism: Candidatus Moraniibacteriota bacterium; assembly: GCA_034003925.1. Classification (GTDB taxonomy): domain Bacteria; phylum Patescibacteriota; class Minisyncoccia; order Moranbacterales; family UBA9337; genus UBA9337. The sequence goes on along the minus strand of JAVEXR010000109.1, from coordinate 895 downwards.
ATTTTTCATGTAGCGGTTAAATGGAAGGAAAGTTCATGGATCTTGATCTGAGCGACGAACAAATAATGCTGCGCGACTCGCTGCGCAAGATGCTGGCGGACCAGTCGTCCGTCCAGGTGGTCCGGAAGATGGAGGACGATCCTGTCGGCACGCCAGCCTCCCTGTGGAAGTATTTGGCAGAAATGGGTGTCATGGGTCTGACGTTGCCGGAAGAGTACGGCGGCTCGGGTCTGGGCGCTGTTGATCTGGCCGTGGTTTTCGAGGAACTCGGACGCGCCCTGTGCCCGGCGCCCGTCCTGGAGACCTCGGTGATCTCCGGGGGCATCATTGCCCTGGCAGGCAGCGATGCCCAGAAGAAGGAATGGCTGCCCCGCATCGCCGCTGGCGAAGTGGTGCTGACGCCCGCTTTCCTTGAGCCCGAAGGCAGCTTCAAGGCCACCGGCATCCAGCTCAAGGCCGAGAAGGGCGCCGATGGCTACCGTCTGAATGGCCAGAAGTTCTTCGTGGGCTACGCTGCCTCGGCAGACCGTTTGGTTACGCTAGTTCGTACGGGTGCCGGCAATGGTGGCATCGACATCCTGCTGGTAGACCCCAAGGCCAAGGGTGTGACCCTGACCAAGACGGCATCCCATGCGCAGGACCCCCGCTACCAGGTGACTTTTGACAATGTGGTCGTGCCCTTGGCAGACCGCATTGGCGCCGAAGGCTCTGGCTGGGCTACCTGGTGCGCGGTGGGCTTCGACATGATGGTCGCCCTGTCTGCCTGGTTTGTCGGTTGCGGCAATCAGGGCATGGAACTGGGTACGACCTACGCCAAAGAGCGCGTGCAGTTCGATCGTCCTATCGGCAGCTTCCAGGCGATCGCCCACCAGCTGGCAGATTCCGCCACCGGTCT
>JAVEXR010000028.1:8233-12951 GCA_034003925.1 Candidatus Moraniibacteriota bacterium | reverse complement strand
CCAAAAAAAACCAAATCCGGATATTTTTTTTGCAATTCCAACGCATCTGCCACCGAGTAAACATCAAAAACTTGCGCCCCTTTTTCGCGCGCTTGATTAAGACTTCCAAAATGTCCCGGCACTCGAAGCATATCCCCATAGGTCGCCACAGGAATGCCCGCCAAAGCTAAATTAACAATCGCATCGATATCTTTCTGAGCCGTCACACAAACAGGACAACCCGGTCCAGTAATCAACTTGATGTTTTTTGGTAAAATTTCCCTAATGCCATAACGACTGATAGCCTGTGTATGCGTCCCGCACACTTCCATCAAACTCACTTCCCTCCCGATTTCTTTGGAAATTTTATTTATTTTTTCAATTAATATTTTTATTCGCATATTTGCATCATTTGCATAAAATTCGCGTCATTTGTATTATGCTAACATTTCATCAATTTCATTCTTATTTTCCTCACTCACTCTTTCAATCGCAAATCCCGCGTGCACGATTACAAAGTCACCTTCCTTAGCATCACTAAGCAGGGAAATATTTATTTCTTTTTCTATTCCATCAAAATCCACTGTGGCATTTTGACCGTCAATCTTTTTAATTTTTCCTGGAAAAGCTAAGCACATACTATTTTTTCAAATTTATAATATCATCATCCCCCAAATAACTGCCTGTTTGCACCTCAATAATTTCCAAATTTACATCACTGGGATTACTTAGCTGATGTCTAGTTGAAGAGGGAATAAAAATACTTTCGTTACTTCTTAAAATTATTTCCTCTTTATTTTTTATCACCTTAGCCACGCCTTTAATGACCACCCAGTGCTCCGCTCTTTTTTTATGCATTTGTAGAGATAAGCTTTTTCCAGGGTAAATCGTTAATTTGCGCACACCGTGATGTTTACCATTGATTAAAACCTCATATTTTCCCCAAGGACGGTGCAAAATTACATTGTTATCTATCTCCTTTAATTTTTTTTCTTTCAAAAAAGCTACCACTTCTTTCACTCGTTCGCTCTCTCCTCTTTTTTGAATTAAGATACTATCGTTATTTTCGACAATTATTAAATCATTTACTCCAATTGTAGCAATAAGCTTATCTGTTTCACTATGGATAAAAGTATTAGTTGAATCTATTTTCACATGTCGATTATCCTTATCTTTTTTATTCAAAAGAACATCCGCCAAACTGTCAAAAGAGCCGATATCACTCCAGCCAAACTCACCTTCAAAAACCACCACTTTATCCGATTTCTCACTTAGAGCATAGTCAATAGAAATAGAAGGAAGTTTTTTAAATAACTTTAGAAATTTAGACAAATCTTTTTCCATCATTTGAGCTATCTCTGGCGCATATTTTTTAATTTCAGCTAAAAATGTTTGGTAGTTAAAAATATACATCCCTGAATTCCAGACGTATTTACCAGATTTTAAATATTTTTGCGCCGTTTTTTTATCAGGCTTTTCTTTGAATTCATCCACCTTAAAAAATCCATTGAGTTTCTTGCCCTTTCTTATGTAGCCATAACCCGTTTCTGGCTTAGTAGGTGTAATACCGATTGTTCCGATGTTATCTCCGATTTCTCTAAAAGCTTTTTTTACCAAAGTTTGATAATCTTTTTTCTTACCGATATGATGATCGGCTGGCAAGATTATTACTGGTGCATCTTTTTCCACCTTTAACTCATCATTAAGATACTTCATAGCGTAAGCAATTGCTGGAGCAGTATTAAGACTCTCGGGTTCAATTAAAATTTGCTCCTTATTAAAATCCGCACAAATATCTTTAATTTGATTATATACATTGAAAAAATTCTTTTCATTGGAAACTAATAAAATATTTTGTGCAGGCAAAACCTTCAGCATCCTCAAAAAAGTTTCCTGCAAAAGAGATTTATCACTATAAAGACTTAGAAATTGTTTAGGATAATCCTTACGACTAAGAGGCCACAATCTCGTTCCTGATCCTCCACATAGTATAACGCTATACATATTATTTTTCATTTTAACATATTAACTTATTAACATTTTAGCAACCATTACAAAATAAATCTATCCTTAAAACAATACAACAATTTCAACATTTACAACAGATGAAACAATTCATCCCAATAAAACCTTCGCCACCCCATCAGCACAAGCATTCCAAGAAAACCGTTTTACATTTTCTAATCCTGGCTCAATTAAATCTTTCTTAATATTTTTATCATTTAAAATATGAAATACGGCATCCGCAATTTCTTGAGGATTATTAGGATCAACTAGCGATGACTGCACTTTATCTCCGATAATTTCTGGGATAGATGAATTATTAGAAGCCACGATTGGAACACCTAGACTCTGCGCCTCAATTATCGGCAGACCAAATCCCTCATACAAGGTCGGAAATAAAAATACATCCGCATTTTTTAATATTTCCTTCTTATCTTTTTCATCTATGTAACCTGTCAGATATATCTCTTCTTTAAAATCATTGTTCTGAATATATTTTACAATATCTGCATAACGATAACCGAAACCTCCTGCTAAGACTAGCTTGTGCGGAATTGTATATTTTCGCTTTAATATTCCAAAAGCTTTAATGATACCTGTCAGATTTTTTCGCTCCTCTATCCTCCCTATAAACAAAAGGTAGCGAACATCGGCTACTTGATACTTTTTTAAAATATTTAGGCTCTTTTGAGCTAAAATATTCTCTTTGCTTTCGAGATTATTTTCATAAAAAGAGCATCCTTCATAAATTACTTCGATTTTTTCTTCAGGTACTTTATATAATTCCATTAAATCATTTTTGGTATTATATGATACTGCAATTATAGTATCTGCCCAACGGCAAGATTTTTTAATGACTAGGCGCATATAAAATCTTTCCCAAAAAGAATAAGCTTCCGGCAAAAATTCGTATTCCAAACCATGCACAGTTACGATTGTTTTAGGGGTTTTATCTTTCCCATAAAATAATTTTAACAGTTTGCTAATTATAAAACCTGAAGGATGAATAATTGGAATTGTGTGAGCTGGAATAAAAAGAACATCCACTGGATTAAAAAGCATCTCCAAAGATAATCCCACTTGAGTCCAGAGCCTTATCCAATTGATTTTTTTCACTTTCCATCTTGGAGGAATCTCGAATTTATCTATACTGGCATTAATTCCATTGGGCCTAATATAAAGAATTACCTCGTTATCCTTTAATTTTTCACGTAAATTTTTTATTACTTGAAAACTATATTCCTCGATTCCTGTTCTTTTTTCCAAAAATGCTCTTGAAGCATCAATTCCTATTTTCATAAGTTTATTTAGAACTCACTAAGGTTTTTTTATATAATTCTAAATTTTCCAAAGCCTTGCCTGTTCCTCTAGCAACACAGAAAAGCGGATCCTCTGCTACATAACAAGGCACATCAATTGTTTTAGAAATTAATTTATCCAGATTGCGTAACAACGCCCCGCCTCCAGAAAGAATCATTCCTTTATCCATGATATCCGCAGCTAATTCCGGCGGAGTATCTTGCAAAACTTTTTTGATTGCATTAATTACATCCCGCAGTTCATCTTGGAGAGACTCCGTAACTTCATTGGAAGAAATTCTAATTGTTTTAGGAAGCCTACCTGACAAATCTCGCCCTTTGATATCCATATAATCTTCTTTAACTTGAGCTAGGGCTGAGCCAATCTTAATTTTTATATTTTCCGCTGTTCTATCTCCGATAGCCAGTCCGTGTTTCCTTTTGATATAATCGGCAATAGCTTTATCAAATTTATTACCTCCTACTCGAGCGCTAGTAGCCGAAACAATCCCACCTAGTGAAATTACTGCCACCTCGCTGGTTCCACCCCCAATATTTATAATCATGCTTCCTTGAGGCTCGTGGATAGGGATCTCTGCGCCAATAGCTGCTAAAATCGGCTCTTTCACTACATAGGCCGCTTTAGCTCCAGCTTTGATAGTGGCATCGATAGCCGCCCTTTTTTCTGTCGAAGTAATTCCTGCTGGCACGGAAATCATTACTTCGGGACGAAAAATTCTAAAACGCCCACTTACTTTACCAATAAAATATCGAAGCATCGCTTCGGTTACGCGATAATCAGCAATTACTCCATCCTTAAGTGGTCTTATAGCTACAATTGTGTCAGGAGTTCTTCCTACCATCTCCTTAGCCTCGTTGCCTACAGCTAAAACTTTATTATCTAAAAGTGAAACTGCTACCACTGAAGGCTCAGTCACTACAATACCTTTCCCTGGGATAAAAACTACTACATTAGCTGTCCCCAAATCTATACCTATTTTTCTTACAAACATGCGTTTTTTCTCTACGAATTACGAATTTATACGAAAATACGAATTCATAATAACTAATAATTTAACAGCTCTCTATTTAAATTCAGATACTCTAAATTTTCCTTTAACTTTTTTCTTTTTTCGTTCCATTATTTTTTTCCATTTTTTCCAAAAAACTTTATCAAATTCTTCCAGTGTTACACCCGTACTGATTAAATTTCCTATTATCAAATTAAATAAATCCACGTTTTCCTCAATAAAATCTTTCCTTGGTTTTCCTTTTGTTACCGCCTGCGCCAATTCTCCCAATTCTTCCGTCATTAAATTCAAACGAAAAGTCATCTCTTCATTATTCGTTCCTTTCATCTTATGTTTCTTGTGGAACTTTTCTATAGCTTCGTAATATTCTTTCATATTGGCACATTAACACGTTAACATTTTAGCA
>JAVEXR010000028.1:3888-8133 GCA_034003925.1 Candidatus Moraniibacteriota bacterium | reverse complement strand
TTCTTCTCCTTATAATTCTTAATCGCTTCACGAGTTGTTTGCTCTATCTTTTTTGGCAATTTATCCAAGGCAAACCAACCCAACTCTTCACACTTATGCGGCTCCATATTTTTCAATTCTCCCTTCTTATAATTGGCAATAAAATTAATCGCTAGCCAATGCTGTCCTTCTTTTTTGATAATATGGTCAGTATGAGGCAATAATCCCCAAACATCCATTTCAATATTGGTCTCCTCTTTGATTTCTCTTTTGACCATCTTAAGCGCGGTCTCGCCAAATTCAACCCGTCCACCAGGCTTAGACCACCAGCCCGAATTATTACGGACTTTTCCAGCCCGCTTCATTAATAAAATTTCTTTTTTCTTGTTGAAAATCAAAACTCCTCCACCTACTCCAATATAATCTTTTCCTGGTTTTAATTTTTCCATATATTTATTTTAGCATATTAGCATTTTAGCAACCGAGTTGTCATTGCGAATAAATTTTGTACTCGAAATTTATGTGGCAATCTCCAGACATCATTTGAGATTGCTTCGTTGATTTGAATCATGTTTGGACATAATTCAAATTCTCGCAAAGACGCTATTCATTTCACTTCTACAAATTTGTCATTCCGTCATTTGGATTTGATTTAAAATTTGAAATTTAGAATCTGAAATTAACTTAGAATTTACAATTCCAAACTTCCTTCATCATCTTTTAGCTCAATCTCAGCGCCAATACTCTTCAATCTTTCTTCTAGATTTTCATAGCCTCGATTAATCGAATACACATCACGAAGAATTGATTCACCTGGAGCAGCCAGCATCGCCACTAAAATTATAGCTGCCGGACGCAAAGCCGGCGGACTCATCATCTCAGCGGATTTAAATTTAGTTGGTCCTTCTACATAAACTCGATGCGGATCAAGCAAAGTTACCTTAGCTCCCAATCTGTTTAAATCCAAAAAATAAATCGCTCTGTTTTCAAAAGCCCAATCATGAATCAATGTCCGACCCTCAGCCAAAGAAACAATCGGTACAAAAAACGGCAAGTTATCCATATTGATTCCTGGAAAAGGTAGGCCATGAATTTTATCTTCCGGCGCCACTAGCTTAGACGGAATTATTTCCAAATCAATCAGATCCGTTTTTCCATTTTTAGCTTTATATTCCTTAAGAATATTATATTTCTGTCCCATTTTTTCTAATTTCAAAAGCTCTAATTCCAAAAATTCAATCGGACATCTCTCAATTATCAGTTTACTTTTAGTTACAATAGCACTGGAAATAAAAAACATGGCCTCAATTGGGTCTTCACTGATTTCATAAGTCACATTTTTATTTATTTCTTTTTGCCCTGTTATTTCTAAAGTTCCAGTACCGATACCTTTTATTCTTACTCCCAATTTTTCCAAGAAAAAACATACATCTTGAACCATATAATTAGCTGTAGCCATTTTGATGACGGTTTTTTCAGCTATTTGTGCTGCTGCAATAAGGGCTGTTTCCGTCACAGTATCTCCTGATTCATATAAAACTATTTTATCAGCTGGTTTAAAATTTTCTGAGTTGATTTCAAAGCCATACTCTGTAACTTTTATTTTTAATCCAAATTTTTCAATCGCAAAAAGATGTGGCTTAATGGTCCGCGCTCCCAATTTGCAACCTCCAGCCTGAGGAATAAAATATTTCTTAGAATTTTTTATCAATCCGCTAATCAGCATAATGGCACTTCTGGTTTTTTGAGCTGCTTCAATATCAATATTTTCTATTTTAATCTTAGTTGGTGGAGTTAAAATAATAGTTTTTTCCTTTCGCTCCACTTTTACTCCGATGCTCTCCAATACTTCTACCCAACGATTCACTTCTTCAATTTGGGGGACATTTTTTAAGGTAGTTGTACCCTTATTTATCATAGCAGCTGCCAACAAAGCCACTGCTGCATTTTTAGAGCCATTAACAGCAATCCTGCCTGAAAGTTTTTTTCCTCCATTAATTTTAAAATATTTCATACTAGTTTAAAAACATTATTTTTACCTCTATAATCATACGTCAAAATGGACTTTTTTTCAAGGAAATCATCTTAAAACCAACTTTTATCAAATCTTGCCAATTATTTAATTTTAGAATAAACTATTGGGTAAAGTTCTTCTGAATGTAAAGAACACTCTATCAAAAATATACTTATACGGAGGAGACCTCTATGAATTTTAGGATTCGCACAGGAAAGACTCGTATTGTAGTAATTTTTGGCTCATATGCATATAAAATAGTACGTTTTCGCCTAATTGACCTACTTTTAAAATGGCTATGCCTGGAGCACGAGAGAATCAAGCTTGGAGACAGGGTCGCTTTTCGAAATTTGAGGCGCCACAGCCGGACTCAGCTCCTTAAAGATATGCTTTTGGCTTGTTTTATGGCCAATTACAGAGAATATCAGAACTGGAAAAATTGTCCCAATAGCAAAAAGTACGTCCCTACCTTATTTACATTTTTTTATTTGGTAAATATTCAAGAGCGCGATGATGTAATGAAAGATTATTCTAATAAGATAATCTCACTAGCTCATAATCGTCGCTGCGGAGAATCACCATTCAGTGAAATGCTACACTTGGATAATCTTTCCGCTAGTGGAAGAATTTTGGATTATGGTGGTCCAATCGAACCTCATCAATAAAAAATTTACAAAAGAACCCGCTCAGGCAAAGCCTCAGCGGGTTCCACTTTTTTCCACTTCAAATCCCTACCCTTATCTAGATTATTCATTCTTCATTCTTCATTCTTAATTGCTCCCCTATCCCCTTATCCCCACTTCTCCAAAATGCTTCTTGAGTTTTTTTTGAATTTTTTCTAGATTCAATTTTTTACCCTTAATCCTATCTTTTAATCCAGTATCCAAAGTTTTTATATCACGAAACCTTTGTAAAAAATATCTCTTCGCTCCTCCTATCCACAGAGCAATATCCTCAAAATCTTTTTCGTGATGGATTCCCGGCACGACCGTAGTACGAAAATCATAATCAATCTTACTATTCATTATCATCTCGGCGCTCATTTTTATCCTGTCCAAATCCACCTTAGCGCAGACGGTTTTCTCATAATTCTTAAGTGAATTTTTTATATCCATAGCAATATAATCTACGATTTTTTTGTCCAAAGCTTTTTTTATAACATCTGGGCGCATTCCATTGGTATCCAATTTTACCAAATAACCCGACTCCTTAATCTTAGCCATAAATTCTAATAAATCTTTTTGCATTGTCGGCTCTCCACCAGTGATACAGACTGCTTCAAGTTTACCTTTTCGAGTTTTAAGAAATTCAAAAAACTCCTTCTCATTATTATTGCCATGAACTGCAAACTGTGAACCCAAAACTAATTCAGGATTATGACAAAAAGAACAACGAAAATTACAACCGACAGTAAAAACTGTGGTGGCTATTTTCCCCGGATAATCCACTAGGGTAAATTTTTGAAAACTAGCAACAATCATATTAGCATCTTAACATATTAACATTTTAACACTTTATATCCTCGTCTCTGCGAGTAAGTATTGTAATCAATATTTGCGTGGCAGTCTCATTGCAAAGACAAAAAAATAATTTGGGTCTTTTTAGGGCGATTCAGATAAATCAGAATCGCCCTACTATCTTTTTTTGATTTAAAACTTTATGACTTAGCAAGCGCAACCAGGTGCTTCTACTACAAAAGTTTTTCTATCTATCCATTCAGCTGATTTTCCTTTGTTCCATCTTTGGATTGGAGTATGGAAACCTACTACCCGGCTATACACATCGCAAGGTTGAAAATTCTCTAAAACAGGATTTACTTCAAAACAATCCTTACATTTAGCAGCTTCTACATTATTGATGCCCGCAAAACGTACAAATTGATCTCCTTTGACCAACTCCTTACCACAATCGTGACAAATTATATTTTCCATAGTTCTTGTTATCTGCAAAATGTGTTTCATTTCACAAGTTGCAGATTTTTTTATTATTTTATTATTTGCCCCATTAAATTGCGATGCTTCGCAGTATTTAATTGGGGATATTTTAAACGCTCTTTTAGAGCAGTTAATTGTTTTACTTCCCTTCATAAATTCCTATATTCCTATTGAGATCCCAGATAAATGAAATTCTACTTATTCGCCTTGCTCATAAAGAATTTCTATTTCCCGGGATGATATGAAAAATTATTAAATTTTTTATATCACTTTCTCGAACTTTACCTCTTCCTTCTTCTTGGCTATCTTGCATTTCGG
>JAVEXR010000028.1:0-3788 GCA_034003925.1 Candidatus Moraniibacteriota bacterium | reverse complement strand
AATCCATGCAATACTGTTCCTCCGGTATATTTAGTTTGCAAATTATCCTGTAGCTCCAAAGCCTCAAAAATATCGCTGGTATAACCTACTGGCAGTTGAGAAGAGTTGGTGTAATATGGTTCAGCAGCCCCAGATTTTACAGACTCATCATTAGCAAAAATAATGTCGGGATATTTGCCTTGATCTATCTTAGCTAATCGGTAGGTAGTTCCCTCAGCGGGAGTCGCTTCCAGATTATACATATTATCAGTTTCTTTTTGATATTTAATCATCTTATTGCGCATATATTCCAATACTCTTTGCGCAAAAGCATTGCCTTCCTTAGTTGTGATATCCTTACCCAATAGATTTAAAAGAGCTTCGTTCATTCCCACCAATCCAATGGTCGAAAAATGATTTCCCCAATAAGTCCCTCTTCTCGCCTTTATATCTCTCAAATAATGTCTTGAATATGGGTAAAGTCCAGCTTCAGTTAATTTTTCGATGAAAACTCTTTTCAGCTCCAGACTCTCTTTAGCAATATCCATCAATTCATCTATTCTTTTTAAGAAATCTTTTTTATCTTTGGCCAAATAACCAATCCTGGGCATATTAAGAGTTACTACTCCGATTGAACCGGTCATTGGATTAGCTCCAAAAAGTCCGCCTCCTCTTTTTTGCAATTCTCGATTATCTAATCGCAATCGACAACACATACTTCTAGCATCATCTGGACTCATGTCAGAGTTAACAAAATTTGCAAAGTAAGGCATTCCATATTTAGCTGTCATCTCCCAGATTGGAATAAGGGCTTTGTCATCCCAGTTGAAATCTTTGGAAATATTATAAGTCGGAATTGGAAAAGTAAACACTCTGTTTTGTGAATCTCCTCGACTCATCACTTCGGCAAAAGCTCGATTGATCATATTCATTTCCTTTTGGAAAGCGCTGTATTTTTTTCGTTGAGGTTTGCCTCCGATGATAACTGACTCATCCTTATAGTTTGAAGGCACCTGCAAATCCAAAGTGATATTAGAAAAAGGAGTTTGAAATCCTACTCGAGTAGGCACGTTCATATTAAACACAAATTCTTGAATAGCTTGCTTTACTTCTTTGTACTCCAGTTTGTCATAATAAACGAAAGGAGCCAAAAGTGTATCAAAATTAGCAAAGGCCTGAGCTCCATTAGCTTCTCCCTGAAGAGTGTAAATGAAATTAACCATCTGACCCAAAGCGGCTCTGAAATGTTTGGGTGGAGCTGAATGTACTTTACCAGGCACGCCACCAAAGCCTCTCATTAATAAATCATGCAAATCCCAACCGCAACAATAAGCTGCTACCATTTGCAAATCATGTACATGCAAATCACCACCTTCATGTGCTTCACGAATATTCTGAGTATAAACCTTATTCATCCAATACTTAGCGCTTACTGCCGAAGATATAAAATTATTGAGTCCCTGGAGTGAAAAGCCCATATTAGAATTTTCTTTCACGCGCCAATCTGATTCATCGATATATTTATCCACCAACTCCACGGCTTCATCCAAAGCCTCTTCGGTTTCTCGCACTTTACGATGTTGCTCGCGATATAAAATGTATGCCTTCGCTGTTACTTCAAAATCCAATATCATCAAAACTTTTTCTACCATATCCTGAATTTCTTCAATTTCAGGCACGTAACCCTTACGGAAACTTTTACTTAAAAGTTGTGCTACTTTCTTGGCTACTTTTTCCGCATCTTTTACTTCTCCTTCACCTGTCTCTTTAAAAGCTTTAGACACAGCCTTAACAATCTTCTCTTCATTAAAAGGAACTACCTTCCCACTTCTCTTAATGATTCTAGCTTGCACTTTTTGCGCCTCTTGTTTCTTTTCTATTTTTTTCCTCTTGTTGGTTGTTTTTTTCTTTTGAGCCATATTTTTTTATTTTCTTTCTTATCCCGCCGAAGCTTTAGCGAAGGCGGACCATCTCACCAAAATTTTAACTTAGGCAGATTGATTTTCTTAGAAAATTATAGATTATTTTTTATTTTAAATTTATTTAGATTTATTATTTGTCTTCTTCTTCCAGCTTCTCTAATTCTTTTTTAAAGCTATTTAAGCTTCCAAAAGATTTATAAACGCTAGCGAACCTTAAATATGCCACATCATCAACCTCTTTTAATTTCTCTAAAATTATTTTTCCTACCTCCTTACTGGCAATCTCCCCTTGCTTACCTTTGGCATAAAGCTGATATTCAATTTCATTGAGCAATTTTTCTTTTCGTTCATCGCTCACCGGTCTTTTTTCTAGAGATTTTTCAATTCCTTTTTTTATTTTTTCCTGATTGTAGTCTTCTTTCTCTCCGCTCCTTTTTATGACAAGTAATTTCATAATTTCTACTTCTTCATAAGTACTAAATCTGATTTTACACTTTTCGCATTCTCTTCTTCTACGAATAGCTCTTCCGTCATTGGTGTCGCGTGAGTCCACTACCTTGGTCTCAGGATGATTACAAGCTGGACAAATCATATTTTATTTTTGCATTTAAACATCTAAATAATTGGCCCTTATTTCACCCTTGCTAAATAGCTATTTTTATGTTTAAATGAATATTTACACTACATCTTGTGTATTACTAAGTCATTATACCACAAGAGGAAAAGCTGACAAGCCCAAAAAATTATCCATATTTTGAGCCATTTTCGGGACTTATCCACATCCCCACTTTCCCGCCTGCAACGATGTTTCTCTATTTTGTGTTACGCTAAATTATTTATTTAAACTTTACTTCCTTTATCTTCTTGACTATCTTGCATTTCGGGCAGGCCCGCCTGCAACGATATTTCTCTATTTTGTGTCACGCTAAATTATTTTCTTAAACTTTACCTCCTTCATCTTTTGACTATCTTGCATTTCGGGCAGGTTACTTTTTTTGTTTTATTTTATTTTTACAACTAACCGTCTTTATTCCTTGGTTTTTTTAAAAAACCACTTGTTCAAGCTCACAATTTAGTGATTAAAAAAATATATTTTATAAAAAAATTAAATAAGCCCCTTGGTCAAAGTTCGACCAAAGGGCTTATGGTATCCGGCTGTGAAGATTACTCTTTCTCTTCGACAGCTAATGATTGTTGAGGCTTAAGACCATAGAGGATTCCAGCCAAATTCGTTGTAGCCTGCGCGATGCCTTTTTTCGCATCATTCACTTCGATGCTAAGACTCGAGAAATCCTCAAAGCTTCTTACCTGTGAGAATTTTTCAGTCAAGGCAATTGCCTCCTTTATAGCGTTTCTGGCCGCGGCATAGTCGCTATTTAATACCGCGGTATGGTTGTTGTCATTAATATCCTCAATGATACTCGACAACTTGGAATAAAAAGTAGGGCCATCCTTATAATTGATAACATCCTTCTCAATAATTCCAATTTTTCGAGCCGTGACTGCATCGGCCGAAATCATCGCAATCTCAATTAGAGTATTGGCGATAGTTTCCCCTTTAGAGTTCAGCTCTTCAACGATTGCGTCCAGGGTATTCATCCAGGCGGAAATAAATTTTCGACGCTGAATGAGTCCGTACCCAAGAGAAAAAATCGCCCCCAAAAGTACAGCGGCAATCAACATCAAGAAAGTGTCTATATTCCCGCCTTCCAATAAGAATTTACGAATGTTCTCTGCCATAACCTGTCTCCCTTTTCTCTTAAATTGAAACGATTACATGCCTCTCTCCTCACATAAATCATAAAATGGTACTCTTTTTGTTTCCGGTTAACATAGCATAAATTATATAATTTGTCAATAATTGTAACACTGCAGCGTCAAGTTTAC
>JAVEXR010000108.1:0-2856 GCA_034003925.1 Candidatus Moraniibacteriota bacterium | reverse complement strand
CCAGCAGCGAGACCTGTGCTTCGTCCTGCCCCTGCATGCCAAAGTGGCTGCTCTCAGGCAGGGCAATGAGCTGGCGCAGCATGTCGGTGCCAGCCTTGGAACGCGAGAGCAGCGAATGCTCCGCCAGCAGCTGCGCCGCCTTGGCCAGATCGCCACCCGAGGCTTCCTGCAAGTGCAGGCTGATGAAATTGACCATGCGCTCGCGCGCACGCTCCAGCTCGGGGCGCAGGAACTCGCTGCCGAAGTAGCGCGCAATTTGCACCATGCCCTTGGGCGCCTCCGCGTGCAGGACCGCGAGCTTGTCGGCGTTCAAAATGCCGTGGTCTGCGCCGTGTACCAGCGCACGCTCAAAAAATGAGCGCGCGTCGTGCAGGGCCAGCGCCTGCGGCACGTCGAGCGCTGGCGGCGAGGCGTTTGGTGAACGGCTGCCGGCCATCAGATGGCCGATTCCTCGTCGGAGGCGCGCGCCGCTGGCGTGGCTTTGCCGCGGTCGGTGTCGCTGGTTTCGAACTTGCCGTCGCTCTCCTCCTCAAGTGCCTCGTCGCTCTCGCCCAAGTCATGGGCGCGGGCTTTGGCGCGCAGCACCAGGAGCATTTCAATGAACAGGTCGCGGCATTCGTAGCGCAGCAGCCAGGCCATCTGCATCCAGTCCTGGTCGGCGATCTCGTCGAGCTCGACGCGCGCTCGCACATAGCCAGACGCCAGCAACTCGTCGTCGCTCAGCATCAGGCCGTAGTCTTCGGTGGCGTCAAAGCTGCCAGTGCGGGCAAAGGCTTCAATACGGCTCCACTTTTCCGTGAAGTAGTTGGCCAGCGCTTCGGCGCCGCCTTCAAGTTCACCGATAGCGGTCAGAAACTCGACCGGGTCTGCATCTTCGCGGAAGACGACGGCATTCACCATGTTGCGCAAATGCTGGTGCGTGAGATCTTTGTATTGCTTCTCGAGCACCATGGCGCGGGCGAACTGCTCAGGTGTGACCAGCATGTTGACGACCGACGCCTTGGAGCTGTCGTACTCGCGCATGACGGCCAGCACATCCTTGGGTGCGAGCTGGTCGAGCACGACCATCAGCGCACGGTCGCCCTCCTCGTCGGCCAACTCGGCCAGCGCGCTCTCGGCGCCCACGATGTCGCCCGCCGCAATCAGGCTGGTGGTTTTTTCAATCAGTGCCAGGTGGTTCATACGTTCTTTGGTGTCAGTCCTTGCGCTCGAAGCCTTGCTCGGCGAGCCAGTCGGCGCCGGCCTCGTCCAGCGAGCGGCCATCTTGCGAGCCGCCGGCGTCGTCGGCGCTCAGGCCGGCTTCGTCGTCGTCTCTGCCTTCGAGTTCGGCATCCTCGTCCTCAGCATCGTCCTGCTGGGCGGCGCCTACGTGGCCGTGGGCGTGCAGGTATTCCAGGCAGGCCGCCACGGTCATGAAAGCCGGACCGCCGGGCTCGGCCAACACTTTGAACGCCGTCGATTCCGCCCAGGGTTCGAGCGCGACAGTCCCCGCCAGTTCCGGCCACGCGGGCAGCGCCTCGGGCTGCAGCGTGAGCAAACGCTGCATGGCGGCCGGTTTGGTAAAGCGAAAGGCGCGGTGAAAGACCACCGCCACCATCTCGGGGCTGTAACTGAGCATTTGCACCAGAAAGCCGATTTCGCTGCGCTTGGCAGCCAGGCGCTTCTTTAATACATCCTTGCCTTCGGAGTCCGAAGTCAGGTCGTCAAGCTCGGCCTCGTAGGCCTTGCGCAGGTCAGAGAAATAACGAGAGAGTTTCATGGGAGCTTCCTTTCGCGCACGAATGCCTGCCAAATTTCGCCTGCCGTTTGCAGGGGGTCGTCGAGCAAATTTCGGCGGCGGTTGTCGTCGTATTGCTGGCGCCGCTCAGGGTCCGAGAGCACATCGTAGGCGCGCTGCACCTCGCGAAACCGCGCAGCAGCGTCATCCGCCTCGTTGCGGTCAGGGTGATAGAACGAGGCCTTCTGCCGAAACGCCCGCTTGATGTCGGCCAGCGTGGCATTGGCCGCAAGGCCCAGGGCAGCGTAGTGGTCGCTTTGCATCAGCCCAGTGCAGCGTACACGTTCTGCACGTCGTCGTTGGCGTCGATAGCGGCGAGGAAGGCTTCGACTTCCTCCAGCGCCTCGGCGCTCAGGCTGGCTGGGTCCACCGGGTTCTTGGGGCGGTAGCCCAGCTTGACGGAGAGCACCGTAAAGCCATGCTCAGGCAGCGCGCGGCTCACGGTGTCGAGGTCGGTGGGCTCGGTCCAGAACAGGGTTTGGCCCTCTTCCTCGCCGGGCTCCAAGTCTTGCGCGCCGGCTTCAATGGCGGCCATCTCGGGGTCGGCGTCGGCAGCGGCGGGTTCGGCCTCAATCATGCCGACGTGGTCAAAATCCCAGGCCACCGAGCCAGACGTGCCCAGTTGCCCCTTGCGAAACAGCACGCGCATTTCGGGCGCCGTGCGTTTGACGTTGTCGGTCAGGCATTCGACCATCACGGCCACCTGGTGCGGGGCAAAGCCCTCGTACACCACATGTTCGAAGCTGGCGGCGTCGCCACCGATGCCGGCGCCCTTCTTGATGGCGCGCTCCAGCGTGTCTTTGGGCATGGAGACCTTGCGCGCCTGCTCCAGCACCAGCCGCAGCTTGGAGTTGCCTGCCGGGTCGGCGCCGCCGCGCGCGGCGACCATGATTTCCTTGGCGAGCTTGCCAAACAGCTTTCCGCGGGCGTCAGCGGCCTGCGCCTTGCCCTTTGCTTTCCATTGCGCACCCATGCGAGTTCCTTGACTGCGCCCGGATGGCCCCCAACGGCTGAGGGAAAGTCCGGGCGAAAGAGGGCAAGGTTACCACCGCCGCCGCCCGCACAATGGCGGCTTCTTT
>JAVEXR010000107.1:0-2864 GCA_034003925.1 Candidatus Moraniibacteriota bacterium | reverse complement strand
TAAAAATCTTGTTACAGAAGACTGCACATTGTGTTTAAAATGTGTAGCAGCTTGTCCTGAAGAGGGTTGTTTGGAAGCAAATTTTGCAGGAAAAACTATTTTTGAATCAACAAAAGAGGGATTTATAATTAGAATGGCTATGGATAAAAAAGGAGAATCAAGTGAGTAGTATTGAACGCGTAATTGAAACGCCAAAAGACAAACAAAATAGACATAAAGCTATGGAAGCAATAAAGATTATAAACAGTATTAAAGATGATTTTAAATCTCCAATTCAAAGTATGAATTATTTTTATGATTTATTTGAAAAGGTTTACTGTAAAAATGAACCGCTTCATAACGGTAAAACAAAAATAGGAACTATGTGCATCCAAATACCATCTGAAATTATTTATGCTCTTGATGGAGTTCCTATAAGATTATGCAATGGTTTTTATACAGACGATGAAATAGGAAGCGATTTACTTCCGCAGAAAGCTTGTCCATTAGTAAAAGCTACTGTCGGACATTTCGCATCAAATAATTTTACCGATAAACCAGATATTGTATTCTCTCCTACTACTTGTGATCAAAAAACAAAAGCCGGGGCTATCGTAAAAAATTTTGGTTATAAGGTTGTCGATGTAGATTTTCCTCGTACAAAAGAGAGTGAAGGAAGCCGTGAATACTGGAGAAAAAGCATAAAACAGTTTGCCGTTGAATTATCAAAGTTTAAAAACAAAAAACTTACAAAATCAAATTTAGAAGTTTCAATAAAAACAATAGGCTACGCACAATCACTTTATCATAAATTATCGGAATATAGAAAACAAGAAATTGCTCCTATTTTGGGGGTAGATATGTTTTTGATAACAAATGCTTTTTTCTTTGATAAGATAGACAGCTGGATAGAAGCCATGGAAGTTTTACTTAAAGAGATGAAAATAAGGGTGGAGAAAAAAATAAATGTTGCCGGCAAAATGAGTCCAAGAATTGTTTTTACAGGCTCGCCGCCTATATTTCCAAACTATAAAATACCGCTTATTATAGAACAATCAGACGCCTTAATTGTAGCTGATGAAACATGTAGTTCAAATAGAATGTTTAATGATATGGTAGCTGTTGATGAGTGGAATTTATACGACATGATAGATTCCATTTCAGATAAGTATCTAAAAGCCTGTACTTGTCCAATTTTTACAACCAATGATGATCGTATAAGAAGAATTATTGATCTTGTAAAGAACTATAAAGCTGATGCTGTTGTATATCAAGCATTCGCAGGATGTACGGTATATGAGATGGAACAAAGAAGTGTGCTGGATGCTATGGAAAAAGCCGGTATTCCTATTTTGTACATTGAAAGCGATTATAGCCCCTCTCAACAAGGACAGTTAAGCACAAGGGTTGAAGCTTTTATAGAATCATTAAAGACCAGACGAAGAAATAAAAAATGAAATATTTTGCGGGAATAGATATCGGTTCAACTGCTATCAAAATTACAATAGCGGATAAAAATAAAAATTTAATAGGGCATAAAATAAGTGCAAGTGGAAGTATGTTTTATAAATATGCCCAAGAAACACTTAGTGCTTTGATAGCAGAACTTTCATTTGATAAAAATGATTTAGCCTATATAGTTGCTACAGGTTATGGTAGAAAGCTATATAAAGAAGCTGATGAAAATATAAGTGAAATCACGGCAAATGCTATAGGCGCAAGAGCAGCTGCCAAAGAATTTGGAGAGATAAAGACTATCATAAATATTGGTGGACAAGATAGCAAGGTTATCTCCCTTGATAATGAAGGCAATATTACAAATTTTGCCATGAATGATAGATGTGCAGCAGGAACAGGAAAATTTTTAGATGTAGTTGCTCTTAAGCTTGAAGTTGGTGTAGATAAGTTGGGTGAGTATCATTTCAAATCAACTGGCACTCCATTATCAGTAAATAGCACTTGTGCAGTTTTTGCAGAATCTGAAATAATAGGACTTCTTGGAAATAATCATAGTGTTGAAGATATAGTATGTGGTGTGCATTATTCCATAGCAAAAAGGATAGTAAAGCTTGTAAAAAGAGTAGGAATAAAAGAAAGTGTATATTTTGATGGAGGACCTGCTCTGAATAATGGACTTGTAAGCGCTATAGAAAATGAATTGAGTCAAAAAATATTTATTCCAAAATATCCACAAATAACTACTTCTTACGGTGCAGCTATTATGGGAGTGGAATCGTATAATTACGAACAAAACAAATGATATTCTTAACTATCTTTTTTATGGGTCTACAGTTAGGTGCAACTGCTTGTGCTATTAGCTGCATGCCCGTAATGAGTCCTGTTTTATTAGCGAATGGAGAAAACAAATCAAGAAGTTTGAAAATTTTAATTCAGTTTTTTGGAGCTAAAGTAGTTGCATATACTCTTATAGCAATTTTAGCTTTTTTTGGAGCTGGTTTAGTCAAATCTATGATTGAGAATTCTTTTTTTTCACAAATATTAGGTACTTCCATCATTCTGCTTGGTAGTTGGCTTTTTTTTACAGCCTTAAGAGTTGAAAAATCTTGCATAAAAGATTGTACAAGTTCAAAAATATCTACATTAGGGTATTTGGGGATTGGATTTTTTAGCTCTTTTAGTTTTTGTGCTCCTACGATGTCTCTTGTGCTAATTAGTTCTACAACTGTAGATTTTAGCATCTCGCTACTGTATGGAATTTCTTTTGGTTTAGGTGTAGTTTTGATACCATTTCTGTTTTTTTATCTATTTGTTTTCAAAATTAGTTCAAGTATCGCTATGCAATTAGCAAAATATAAAAAACATATAGAAATTTTTGCTTCATTATTGTTGGTTATCATAGGATTTTTAGTTTACTATCAATATTT
>JAVEXR010000106.1:0-2900 GCA_034003925.1 Candidatus Moraniibacteriota bacterium | reverse complement strand
TTTTTGTAAGCAGTGCTTCTTTCTGAAGCCGGTTAAGGTATGTGCTTAAATAGTTTTTCCCCGCATGCCTGTTGTAATATGTCTTTATCCCCAGGCTGTCCAGAATAGATGTTGCACTGGCATAGTCACTGAACATGATCCGGGAGAAGAACCTTAAGGTCCTTTTTTCGTGAATTTCCAGTCCGTCAGCATAAATCAAGGCATCCCTGATCAGAAGGGTATCCCCCGGCAGTCCCATACAGCGTTTTATCATAACCTCTCCGGCTTTATCGGTAGAATTAAATACCACCACATGGTTATGTCTTACTTTTGAAAAACCCTGCACTCTTTTATAATTCCACCAGGCTGAATCGGCTTTCTCTCTCAGCCTTTTGCTCAGCAGGAAGACCAGGTTAAACAAGGGTATCTCTAACGGGGAAGAAGGGAGACGCGGGCCGTATGAAAGTTTGTTGACAAGGATCTTGTCGCCAGGGAGAATTGTGTCTTCCATTGAACTGGAAGGAACGACATAAATTTCAATCAAAAATAATCTTATGGTTATTGATAAAAATATGATAATAGCAAAAAAGACCAGATACGAAGTAAATTTCATTTTTCTGAACCGATGAATGAAATAGCCTTATAATAGAACCAGGTATTTAAATGGCAGCTAAAGAATATGAATCCAATCATCTTGCGTTTATTGAGACTAATTTTTTTCACTTGAGCTTAAAAGTAACAAAGGCAAGATATAAAGATTGCAAAAAGGAAAATCCAAAAATTTCCTTTCAATAACAGGAATGGACATAAAAAAGTAAACATAGTTATTATTAGAAGAATTATTCGTTCAGGTTTCACAAGCAAGTAGCTCATTGAACATCTTAAAAGGCTCATTAGTTCTGATAAAACTTTTTTGAAAGTCTGTTAAAGATAAGTTCAATATGTCCTCTCAAAATCTCTTTCCCGGAAAATGAAGGTTGATTTGGGCGAAGGTAAATAATGCCATCATTTATTTGGATAATAGTCGCTCAATATCAGCTGTTTTTATGAATGCCATGCAAACATTGCCCAAGTACGAATAGCATTCAACTCTTTTGCACGGCAGCTTTCTGGCTGACATGTTAATTAATACGGGAAAATAAAGACTGTATTTTATTAACAATCAACTGCTTTTAACTTTTTCACTAAGCAGGCTTTACTAACAAGATTTAGACGAATGTTTATTTAAAATAATTCTTTTTTAGGCGCTCAAAATATGAATACGTCCAATTTGGTTTTTCCTTAATTGGGATAAAAAAATCTCGCATTATCAAACTTGAATCTATTGTAAAATAGTATGGAAGGTTTTGACTCTCAATGGGGATCTGAAGTCTGTTTATAGGTAAAATAAACATATTAATATTTAATTGTTTTTCTTGAAATCGTCTAAAATCAACTACTAAGTCTCTTGTATTTTCGTAATAGGCTAAAAAACAAATATTTACTGTGATATCAATTTTATTTATGAACTCTTTGCTTAGTAATTCAAATTCAGCATTTATGCAATCAGAACAATTCATAATTGTATAACGAAAAACAAGCATTTTATGTGTAAAAATGTTCTCAGCTAATACAGAATCACCATCCATATTTAACAATTTCAATTTGCCATTCATTTTAAGATTCTCATTTTCCTCTTCAACTACAGATTTTGAGTAATATATCTTATAAACGTCAGATAATCTATCATTTTGCTTGAAATCTTTTAGTAACTGGAATTTAAATATTAGAAATATATTCAAAAACAACAGAAGTATAATTAAGAAAAGGCATATCCGGCTTTTCATTAAACAGTTATTTTTTTAGGGTAACAATCATAACTATTGGATTATCAATTATTTTCGTTTGTGTAACTAAATTGTGAATGCTATTATTAATAGGAATTTGTCCTTTCCCAGATTTAGCCATTTTGTCGAAGTGTTTTTTTAAATCATACCCATAAATTAACTTAAACACCTGATTTTCTGAAATTACTCCATCCGGCCAAAATGGCAGTCCATTATCAATGTCGTTAAAAAAAGAGAAATTAGTGCTTTTCCCAAATGCTTCCTTATTATTTAGATTGAGACACCTCCCATTTGATTTGTCGTAAATTAAATGGTTTAACTTCCCTTTGTTGGCCAGCTCAAAAAACATATATCTGCCTGTTTCAAAAAAATACTGAATAAATACATATTTTTTTAATTCCTTGAGTTCGATGTTTTTTGTATTTGATTCGAACATATATTTAAACGGCAGATAATCGTCCCCATAAAAAATAGGTCTTTTAGAAACAATTTTATAGCTATTTGAAATTGACCAGATTGTATCATAAAATGATTCCCAGTAATAAATTGTATCTTTTAAGGTATATAATTGATTTCGAACGCCGCCTATGCCAATTTTCCCTTTCTTTTCAAGAGACTTCTCGTTTTGCCGGTTAATTATACGATGCTGCAGTTTACCAGATTCCGACATAACGGATAAAACTTTATATTCAGATTTGTCTCTTCGTCCTCTGGGATTACTTAAAATTAAATTCTCACCTGATGAGACCAATCCAAGAGGTAAAAAATCAATGTTTATTTCATTTAAATATTTGCCCTGGAAATCGTAAAACAGAACTTTCCTGATTTTCGTTGAAAAAATAGCAAGCTTTTTTTTTTGCTTTAAAACAGTGAAGTTTTTAATGTCCTGATATTCCCCTGGCCCTCTGCCCTGGCTCCCAAATTTTGTCAGAAAGGTCCCCTTCAAATTAAAAGCTAATATTTTATTTTCATCGCCAATAAAAAGCATGCTATCATGTAATTGCACATTCTGATAAGGGAACCTTATTTTTCCTAAATAACATGTACTATCACTTTGAAGTTTAACATAATCGATTTTAGATGCAAATGAGCTCA
>JAVEXR010000001.1:14965-59454 GCA_034003925.1 Candidatus Moraniibacteriota bacterium | reverse complement strand
CCTGTCACAGCGATAACATCACCAGATGTTGCTAATTGTAATGCTTTTTGGATAGCTTCTCTGCGATCAGCAATTACCCAAAAATCTACTCCTTCTTGCTTGTTTTTTATTCCATTTACAATTTCCCCTATAATTTGCAGCGGATCCTCGTGATATGGCTCATCATTCGTCACAATAACAAAATCAGCATAGGCAGATACAATCTCTCCTATAATCGGTCGCTTGCCCCTATCGCGCTCCCCACAAGCTCCAAAAACTGCAATAATCTTAGATTCCGGTTTTTTAATTTTCACCAATAATGAATATAGTTTTTTTAGAGCATCAGGAGTCAACGCAAAATCAACCAAGATATTTAATCCTTTCTCGTTGGATACATATTCCATTCTACCCGGCACACTCTTAATTTTTGAGATAGCCCGAGCGCAAGTTTCCAAATCAATGTTTTCAGAGACTCCTACACTAATTGCAGCCAAAGCATTTTCAATATTAAAATCACCCACCAAATTTAAAGTAAATTTTTTACCCTCCACTGTAAATGTAGAACCATCAATTCCTAACTCTACGTTTTCAGCAATGATTTTTTTTATTTGATCATTGGAAATTGGAAATTTAGCTGAATATCCTATCTTAATTGGAGATTTAGCGTCTAAATATTCCTCTGGCTTTTCCATATCCAAATTAACAATCGCCACTTCAACTTTATCAAAAAGTTTTCTTTTGGCTTGACGATAATTCTCCATAGTCTTGTGGTAATCCAGATGCTCGCGCGTTACATTAGTAATCACAGCTGTTTTATAATCTATCCCCCACACGCGGCGCTGATCCAGTGAATGAGAGGATGTCTCCAATACTAAATATTCACAACCATTTTCTACTGCCCGTTTAATAAATTTTTGCACCGCAAAAGATGATAGCGTAGTAAAATGAGAAAGATTGGTCCATTCTTTTTGATCAATTTTAAAATTAATAGTAGAAGCTAGGGCCACTTTTTTTCCCGCTTCCTCTAATATTTTAGTTATTATTTGGGTGGTAGTAGTTTTTCCGTCAGTTCCTGTTACACCGATAACCTTTATTTTCTTGCTCGGAAAACCAAACCAAACATTCGCCAAAACGGCTTGGAATAAATGATAAATATTTTTTAAACTTTGGGGAATTAGTTTTTTCATAACACAATCATTTTAGCATGTTAGCATATTAACATTTTAACTTCACCACAAGTCTACGAATCTAGTACAAATATACAAATCTCAACAACTAGAGATTACTGTTTATCACTCTTAAATTCACACATTCCTAAAATCCTAAATTCACATATTCGCTTCAACTTTACAAACTTTATAAACCTTAAAAACTTTATAAACTTCCACTTTATTCTATCCCACTTTAAACATATTTCCAAGGAAAAAGAAAAGGCGGGTCTTCGACAACTGTCGAAGCCCGCCTTATTACAACTAGTAGCTTGGGACACCCGCTTTCTCGAAAGCATCATCCCAACCCTGCTGGTATTCCATATCTTTTCTCTGCTCGTTCTCTTGCAGAGACTCTTGGGTTTTGGCGCTATCAAACGCCTCTTGATATTCCCGAAGGAATTTGAAGTTAATTCCCCCAGGAGAATAAACTCCTCGCCGACCATCGGCTTCGCCCTTGGCGATGGCAAAATCTATAGCAGAGTTCTCCATTTGCCATCGGATTTCGATCTCAGCATCCCGACGACCCTGATTATAGGAGGGCGACTTATCACCAAAAAATGGAGTGACAACATCCACTTCCCCATATTCATCCTCATAGCTCTCCATCTCTATTCCCACTCCATTGGAAGAGTTATATCTGACACCTCCCCCGGGAAGGTGGGTAATCTGGCTACGAGCAGGCGCTTGTTTCACTTCCTTGGGGTGAGTCTTGAGGTACTCGTCATAAGGGACTGCCGGCATCGCTCCGGCACAACCATTCAATAATGCCAGAAGTAAACCACTAATGACCAGCCAAATAATGTTTTTTCTCATATTGAGGCCCTCCTTGAGCCCAAAAACCTTAAAAACGTTGACAATCTCATTTCCGATGGATTTATAAAATTATATTTGTCAAATTAACTACAACATATAAGTATACCATATTTATCAACGAATGTCAAACTAAAATAGAAACTGCAATCAATGCTAATGGTTTTCATTTTACTCGCTTTACAGGTTTTAAGCTTGAATATACTCTGAATTCAAGGTCCACACTTTACGGATAAAATAAAATAAATCAGCTCGAAAGGAACGTTAAGAAACTTTGTCATGGAGCGAAGCGGAACCCAAAGTTTTAGTGATGAGAGTTAGCTTTATTTATTTTAGTAGTACGTGTGGCAGTTTTTTGCCTGCCTGCCGGTAGGTAGGTAACTTCTTTTGCTGTCAAAAAAGTTAGTGAGAAAATTATTGGCGATAAAATATTATTTTATAAACCTGCCTACCGGACAGGAGACAGTCACACCAATCTTGGTCGGTGTTTTTTCTAACCAATAATAAAACCCCAAGATTCATACAGAACTCTTGAGGCTTTAAAATATAACCCGTTTTCTTTAGTTAAACCAAGCTATTCTTTGGCTTTGATTGTTTTAAAGAAAAACATTCCTACTACTGCAGCTACAAATAGAATAAGTGCTAACGGCAACCATTTTTGATTTTGTAAAATTCGATTTTCTTTTTCGTCGCAAACATCCCCCACACCATCTAAGTCAGTATCTTTTTGATCTCGATTAATCAAATCTCGACAATTATCATTTTGGTTAATGACACCATCTCTGTCAAAATCATCACAAGCATCACCTTGCCCGTTATTGTTTAAATCTTCTTGATCGGAGTTTTCTACTCTGACACAATTATCTACTTCATCAGCTACACCATCTTTATCAGCATCAGATTTTTCATAAACATCGTTACTTAGTGCTACTGTTTTTTTAATCGATAGCACATCTCGACTGTCACTCAAATTGGGCATTTCTCCTTGATAAGCCCTCACATATCTATCCGCATTAAAATATACTTCATATTTTTTATTGGGCTGAGCTAAAAATCGGAAACTGCTCAATTGAGAAATATTTAAGTTTTCTTGATTAAAAGAAAGTTCCCTAATCCTTAAGGGCTGAATATAATTCAAGCTCAATTTAAATTCTTGCGCAGTTGTCTTGGGAAAATTGATTGTTCGGCTATTCATTTTGCTTTTCCCTAAAACAATTTTTTCTTCCCCACCTATAACTGCTATAATTTCGATACTTCTTGGCAAGGAAACAAACTCATCTAAATAAAAAGTCAAAGCGGAGGTAGTTATATCTTCGGTGGCGCTAATATTAATTACAACCTTTTGTTCATTGCCATTATTGGAGGCTGGGTATTCTAAGAAATCATCCAAATTATCGTTAGTTAACACACTGGCATTTTTAGACTCAATTGAATCACTAGCGCTTAAACTATTTTTTGCTATCACATTTTTATTTAAAACCAATACCGGTTGGAGTTTTTGAGAATCTTTTTCTACGACCATTACATTATTCATTATCCTATTTTCAAATTCCAAAGCAGCTTCAACCACTGTAGGCACTACAATTTGAGGAATTTCAATCTCAGCTCGAGAACGGAAGGCGCTCTTTAACTCTCCAATATTCAAGTCATCACTCGCCCAAACTGTCCCTGCTAAAAATAACCCCAGACTTAAAAAAAATATTTTCATATTTACAAAGATAAATTAATTAATATCAATGATTTCACTTTTGTTTTTTCCTCCTATAAATGTAGTACTTACAAGTAAAATACCTACCACAAAGAAAGTAACTATCTTGCCCACAATATCCATACCCGCAAACTCTACAAAGAATAATCTAACCAAAACTATGCCAAATAAAACTCCTCCAACCGATTTATAGAAACCATAATCATTCTTTTTGCCCACTACATAAAAAATTACGCCCACAATAGTATAAACTATCAATGAGGCTATCGTAGCGAATGTTTGATCTGTAAATATCAGATGTGTCATTATCCAAGTTAGCATTACGGCATAAAACCCACCAAATAACCCATAAAAACGGACTAGGTTTAGCTGTTTATCTTCATTTTTCTGAAAAACCTGCATAGCAAAAATGGCAATTATAAAAGACATGATGCACAACAAGAAAAGCACCAATAAATCACTGTTTATATTTGTAACTTGTGCTCCATAATAATTACTTTGATAACTATTTAGATCATAATTGTGATAATTCAAATAACTAAATACTTTTTCAATATTACTGAAACTCAACAACATTAAAAATACATAGAGAATTATTCCAAAAGTTTCAATAGCTCTGCTAGCTATTTCTCCTCGACTCTTTAGATACATACTTATCATTATAAACAAACTAAATTCTACCGCATAAGCTACCGTCAATTCCCAGCCCTTAAATTCGATAGCGGTAGCGCTCACCAAGAGAGTCAGGGCCACAGCTGCGTAGAGGATGACTGGATTTTTGGACTTAGTTAAAATAAAGATTATGTAAGCGGCGACAGCAAAAAGGAATGCTCCAAAAACAACTAGGTACACAAGTAAATCCTTGGGAGCAATCATCAGCATCCATACTAAAAATAAAAGTCCGGTTCCGCCAGCAACCACCAAATCATAGGCATTAGCTGAGCGCTTATATAAAATCGTAAAAATATTAGAGAAATAAAACAACAATATAAAGACAAAAGCGAATACTAGATTCATAAAATCATCACTAAAGCCTTCAAAACTGTCATAAGCCACTGAATAAAAGAACACTACCGCTAGAGAAAGTATATTCAAAGAGTTCCAGCCGGTTTTGCTAGTTATCCATAATGTTCCGGCAGTCAACACAAATAAATAAAGAAATATCACTGAAATATCTACTGCGCTAAAGACAAACATCGGCACGATACTGCCCATCAAAAAAGTCACCACTCCCAAAGACACATTTTTTTGTTGCCAAGCAGCTAAGGCCATAAAAGATGCCAGCATAAAAGCGACAACTAGAGCTACTGAAGCTGGAAATAAATCATATAAGCCAATTCCAGAGATAATTGAAATCAAAACAGAAGTGGATCCCAAAACCAAGAGAGCATTACCTTGTATTTGATGGATGGAAGCACGATGATAACCTGCTGATAAAAGCACAATTCCAAACAAAACACCTAAGCTAATCCGTCCCACCTCACCAATCCAGTCATTAATAAAAGCATACGTCACAAACCAACCCACTGCCAAAATTAATAAAAATATCCCTACTTTTAGCGGCCATTCATCAGCTAACCACGCCCCAAATTTTTCTAAAGAACTTTTTTCTAGCGGCATTTTATAATCAACAGTTTCGCTTCTGAGCGGAGCTACGGGTTGGGTTCCAGATAAAATTTCATCCTGCACTGCAGCTTTTGGCACATCAGTTGACGCACTTTGTGAAACTGGATTTACTACGGGGGAAGTACTACTTATAACCGCTCCACTTAAAACTTTCTCCTCCAATTTCTTTACTCTGGACGAAATGGAAGCATAAAAAATCACCACCAAAACGATTGCGATAAATCCCAACATACTTTTGTTTTAAAAAATTAAAAAGTTACTCCTATGAACATATTCTACCTTAAATGTTCACCAAAAACAACCGTTTGAATTTATGAAAAAACGGGATAGCCAAATTTATTGGCTACCCCATTGATGCAGCTCGCATTCAAATTTCTCCAAGGAATCTTTTGAGTTTTTCAACTGGAAATTCAGCAGGTGCTTTGTCAGCATTGATATGTCGAGAGTTAATCTCTTGTTCAAAACTCCTAAAAAAATCTCTGTTTCTCTTACTAACCTCTTCCCAATCCACATTTTCCAGTTTAGGAAAAAGTGATTTGTCATGATTGTCGGTTGGAAATAAATCCTTAAAAGGATTACATATAGGACACCCCATTAAATCATTGGGAATACTGATTCCACAAATTTCACATACGTAAAATCCTGTAGACTTTTCCATCTCCCCCCCCTTGATGTTTTCCAAAATTAGACAACCTCGTTATTACAGTATTCTTAGATTAGCAAATAAGCCTAAAAATGCAATCTTTACTATGTCTACAAAAAAATACTGATCCATGCTAAAATAGAGATTAATCTGATATAATTTAATAGTTACGCACTCTACAAAAATTCAATTTCTCACGGGAGAGATTTGACCCATAAAAAAATCTTGGATAATGAAACGCAATAACAAAAAATCAAAACTTAAATATCTTTTTTTTCTACTGATAATCTTGGGTGGTTTTTATACTGGTAAATTTTTATTCTTTAAAGAGAAGCGGGTTTTGGGCATTGCTAGCGGCGAAAAAAATATTACTTTAGATGACACTGGTTTAAAAAAGAATTTTTTAACTACCGCGCTTACAGTGGAAGAGTTTTTAAATACCGAAAAAATAACTTTAAATGAAAAAGATTTGGTTTTTCCAGATAAAACAACCCCTCTTTTTCCGGGCAATATCATAAAAATTCAAAGAGCCAAAAAATTAATTATCTCCGTAGATAAGGAACAAAAAGAAATTTTTGGCTTCAGAAAAACTGTGGGTGAAATAATTATTGAAAACGATTTAAACATCCGTGAAGAAGATCTCGTCAAACCTGAAAGAAAAACATTGGCTTATAATAACGAAGAAGTAAAAATTACCCGCGTAGAAATAAAAGAAGAAATTATAAAGAAGGATATTGATTTTAAAACTATCGAAAAAGAAGATGACAAACTCAGCTGGCGCACTAAAAAAGTGGAAGTGACCGGAGAAACGGGAATTAAAGAAATTCGCTACGAGGTGGCTTATCACGATGGCAAAGAAGTTAGTCGCAAAGTCAAAGAAACTGTCATTACCAAAGAGCCAGTAGACAAAGTAGTGACCCAAGGCACCTACGTGAAGCTAGGCAAATCACACACTGGCTTAGCAAGTTGGTACGCTCATACTGGAACCATGGCGGCCGCTAATCCTTGGCTTCCCATGGGTAGCTATGTCAAGGTTACCAACAAAGACAACGGCAAATCAGTCATCGTAAAAATCAATGATCGCGGACCTTTCGGCCCTAATCGTATTATTGACTTAGATAAAGTGGCCTTTGAGCAAATTGCCTCATTGGGTCAGGGTGTGGCTAATATAAAGATGGAAGAAATTACTAACTAAACGCAAAGAATCGAAAGATAGTTTTATCATTAGAAAGATAAATTTTTTCAAATAGCCATCCCCATACACTGAAATCTTTATTTCTATTTTGAATAAAATCTGCTAAATCTTCTCTCTTCTCTTGCAAAGTAGAAATATCGTTACTTACTTCTTTTAAAATATTTTCATCCACAATAACTTCCTTTTTTTCCTCCATAGCTTCTATTTTTTCATCATAAACTGGCATCCTAGCTTCTAGGCCTTTTATCTTCTTATAATCTTCACCTATCAAAAATTTTAAAAAGTTATTTCGATTTTTTATTTCATTTTCAGTTATTTCATCCTCTGTGAATAATTTTTCAGCCTCTTTAAAGATAGTATCCAAATTAGCCTTTTCTTCCCTATCTTTTTGAGCTATTCTATTTTCCTCTTCTTGTTGAACTTTGATTTCTTCCAATTCATCCTTTTCCTCTACTGAGATAATCTGTTTTTTCTCTTTTTCTTCTAGTGCCAATCTTTCCGCCTCTCTTTCTTCTTTAGTTTTAGTAGCATCCAATATTTTATCTTCATCAAATTTACAAGACGAAGAAAAATCATTCTTTTTATTATCAAATACTTTATTAGAAGTCAGATCCATTGAATCCGCCCAATAACCTTTGGGTTTGCCATCTCCTCCACTGGGAGCTTTACAATCTAATCCATAATTTTTATTGCCAGAAATCAGATTGTTTTTGATATTCACATCACCCTTGTCATCCGTATCACTATAAAATTGAGCCGCAATACCGCTAGCTCCATTTTTTTTAATTGAATTATTGACAATGCTTAATTCTGATTTTCCTAAAATAACCTCGATTCCACTTTCCCCATTACTATAAATCTCATTGCTATTAATTGACCCCCCCACATTTGCTCGAATATCTAAACCTTCTTCTTTATTATCGTAAACTTTACAGTTAGTTATTTTTACATTTTTGCCATACTGAATATACATACCCTTTCTATTTTCTGAAATCACAACCCCATCAACTGTCAGCTTGCCTCCACCCACTGTCACTATCCCAATATTAGCCCCTTTTACTCTTACATTTTCAATATCCGCATCTGCCCCACTCGCCACATCTACGCCTCCGGATATCACGCTCAGCTTGCTAATTTCAGCCCCGTCACTCATTGAAATTTTTCCTTCGATAATAGTACCGTCCTTGCTATTTCCCTTCAACTTAACGCCTTTTTTTAGAGATACATTCTCTTCGTATTTTCCTTTAGCCACATTTATTTCCCCGCAATCTTCCTCAACTGCTTTAGCTATTTTTTTATAAGGTTTATCGTTACTTCCGTCCCCACTTTCATCAACATCTTTATCTACATAACAAACTCCGCCTGCCAAAACAAAAACGGGAGATAATAAAACTCCCCCTATAATTATTCCTATTACTAAATAACTATAAGACTTTTTCATTTGATACAATAATAACCCCAAAAAGCAATTTTATACAATAGATAGAGAGATTTTTTTATTTTTTTAGAACCTCTCTTAGATACTTACCAGTATAACTCTCTTTGTGCCATTTGGCTACCTCTTCGGGAGTACCGGTGACTATAACTTTCCCTCCACCTTCACCACCCTCAGGACCAAGATCGATAATCCAATCAGCTGACTTAATCATATCCATATTGTGTTCAATCACAATCACAGTATTACCAGCATCCACTAGACGATTAAGAATATCTAATAGTTTTTTAATATCTTCAAAGTGCAGTCCGGTAGTGGGTTCATCCAAGATGTAAATATTGTGTCCAAATGATCGGCGCGAAAGTTCAGTCGCTAGTTTTACTCGCTGAGCCTCTCCCCCACTTAGAGTCGTAGCACTTTGCCCCAATTCGATATAACCCAATCCTACCTCTTCAAGCACTCGAAGTTTATCTGAGATAATTGTAAAATTTTTAAAAAATTCCAAAGCTTCACTCACTGTCATCGCCAAAACTTCAGAAATATTTTTCCCTTTATATTTCACCTCTAGAGTTTCTCGATTATATCTCTTCCCTTTGCACACATCGCAAGGCAGATAAACGTCTGGCATAAACTGCATTTCAATTTTTAAATAGCCTTCTCCCTTGCAGTTGTCACAGCGCCCTCCATTAACATTAAAGGAGAACCTTCCTGGATTATAGCCCCGAGCTTTAGCATCCTTGGTGGTAGCGAACAAATCCCGGATAAAAGTAAAAAGTCCCGTGTAAGTAGCTGGATTAGAGCGCGGAGTGCGTCCGATAGGCGCCTGGTCAACCATAATAATCTTATCAATATTATGCACTCCGACTAGTTCTTGATGAGCCCCTGGGATTTCGAGAGTTTTATGCAATTTATTAGATAGAGCTTTATAAAACGTATCCTTAACTAGGGTAGATTTACCGCTGCCAGAAACCCCGGTCACACAAGTGAAAGTATTAAGTGGGAAATCTACATTTAGATTTTTTAAATTGTTTTCCCTAGCTCCTTTTAAGGTGATAACTTTTTTGTTAAAAGCCTTTCGTCTCAAGTGAGGAATTTCAATTTTCATAGTACCGTTTAGATACTGGGCAGTGACAGATCTTTTGTTTTTCATCACTTCTTCCGGAGTACCAGCTGCCACAATTTCCCCTCCGTGCTTGCCAGCACCCGGACCGATATCTACAAGATAATCCGCTCCTCGCATCGTTTCTTCATCATGTTCGATAGCAATCACAGTATTGCCTAGTTTTTTTAAATTTTTTAAAGTTTCCAGAAGTTTGGCATTGTCACGAGCATGCAGACCGATAGAGGGCTCATCTAGGATATACAGTACTCCTACCAATTGAGATCCGATTTGCGAAGCCAGTCTTATTCTCTGTGACTCTCCCCCACTAAGCGTCTTAGCTCCTCGCGACAGAGTGATATAATTTAGACCAACGTCATTTAAAAAAGTCAACCGATTGATAATTTCCTGCACTATTCGACTACCAATCAATTTTTCTGTCGAAGTTAATTTTAAATTTTTAAAAAATTCTAAAGCATCAGCAATATTTTCCCGAGAAACTTCGTCGATATTTTTCTTACCCACTTTGACCAATAAAACTTCTTTCTTGTACCGACTACCTTTGCAAGTCGAACATGGATTTTGACTCATATATTTTTCAATGTCATTTCTCACCGCTTCAGAGGTGGTTTTATGATAACGGTCATCCATCCAGCCAATAATGCCTTTCCAGGTCATAAAATATTCCCGCACTCCAGTACGAAAATGATATTTTACACTGATTACATCTTTGTCTTCTGTGCCATAAAGCAAAATGTCTAAATCTTTTTTACTTAAATCCTTAAGTCTTTTGTTTTCGGCAATGTGATAATAATTAGTCACAGAACGCATAATAGTCCCCAGATAATTATTGGACTTATAACTCCAAGGCAAAATCGCCCCTTCGCCGATGGTTTTATTTTTGTCCGGTATGATTAGTTTTTCGTCCAATTCTTTCTTAGTTCCTAGACCCTCACAAGCTTCACAAGCGCCAAAGGGAGAGTTAAAAGAAAACAAACGAGGTTCTAGTTCAGGAAACTCTATTTCGTGAATTGGACAAGCTAAATTTTGATTAAAAGAACTCTCCTTTTTACCGTTTTTGATAGTCACAATCCCAGAGGCAATCTTTAAAGCCCGCTCGATACCTTCAAATATCCGACTAAGATTTTCATCATTTACTTTGAGCTTATCAACGATTATATCAATGTTATGTTTTTTATATCTGGCTAGCTTTACTTCTTTCCAATCAGTTAATTTAATCTCCTCTCCATTTACTCTAGCGGTGGAATAACCGCTTTTAAACATATTTTCTAAAAGCGTGCTATATTCTCCTTTTCTTTTTCTTACTATCGGAGCGATGATTTCAATTTCTTTATTAGCTCCAAATTCAAGCGCACGGTCAACAATCTCGTCAATTGACATCTTGCTAATTTCTCGCCCGCACTCAGGACAATGCGGAATACCAATCTTAGCATAAAGCAAGCGCAAATAATCATGGATCTCAGTAATAGTTCCCACAGTTGAACGCGGATTTCTGGAAACTGATTTTTGATCAATTGATATCGCCGGACTCAAGCCCTCGATATAATCTACATCCGGCTTATCCATTTGTCCCAAAAACTGCCGGGCATAGCTAGATAAGCTCTCCAGATACCTTCTCTGACCCTCGGCAAAAATAGTATCAAAAGCCAAGGTACTCTTGCCTGAGCCCGAAAGTCCTGTAAATACGGTTAATTTATTTCGAGGAATTTCCAGATCCACATTTTTGAGATTATGTTCTCTGGCTCCCTTTACAAAAATTCTGTCTTTCATATTTCTTGTCATCCTCGCGCATGCGGGGATCTCAATTCAAATTTAATCGTCTATCTATATTATACCATTTTTAGATAAATGTCACCCCCTTTTCCGCCTCGTCATTGCGAGTATTTTTTGTACTCAAAAATTGCGTGGCAATCTCATTGCTTGATGAAAAATACGCATGATTTAAGATTTACGGTTTATGAATCATAATTACAAAAAATTATTGGTCATCTAGACGCACGTGCGTCTGAGTGACCAACTTTTAATTTTAAATAAAAAAAGCCCTGTTGGTGAGTGAAAGGATTCTTTCATTAAAACAAACCGCAACATTAATAAGACTACAGTCTATCTTCTTTTATAATTTCTTGGTAAGCATAAAAACTCTGTCTTTTCTGTCTGACTAAACTCTGCCTATCTATTTGCACTAAACCAAAAAAATAGTTATAGCCCCCGGTCCATTCATAAGCGTCCGTCAATGAATAATGAAAATATCCTCGCAGATCAATCTTATCTTTTTTTATTTTTTCTAATTGGTCAACTGTTTTTTGGATAAATTCCACCCTGCCATAATCATCCAAGATACAATCAGTCGGTTTACCGTTTTCTAAAATTATAATAGGTTTTTTATAATCTTGATAAATTTTTTTACTACTCTCATAAATTCCCTCTGGAAACTCTTTCCAACCATTGGGATCATGAGGGTTATCCATCTGCTCAAAGCCAGCCAGTCCACCCGTAAGTCCATTGAATTTTAAACCACTTCTGCGATAATAATTAATTCCAATAAAATCTTGACAGGGTTCGATTCTCTTTAGCAAATATCCAAAACGAAAATATTCCGATAATTTAATAGCTAATTTTTCTAAAAAATAATTAAAACTTTTTTTAGATGAAGCAGGATAATAATCATTTGCTAAATGCGCACTGCCCACTAAAATATTTTTCAAATACTTGTGGGTTAAACGATAAACTTTTTTATGGATTAAGGCGAAATTTTTAGCCACTCTCAGAGCGCGCCATAAGCTCTTATTAAAAGGCGGATGTTCTCCTCTAATGTAACCCATCCCGATTAAAACCATCGGCTCATTAAGAACAATAAGAATATCAATTAAATCTCCCAAATTATCTAACACGTAGCGCGTATATCTTATAAATATTTCAGATGTATCTCGATGATGAAGTCCATATCTTTCTTCAAACCACGCTGGCACACTCCAATGCCACAATCCCACTACGGTTTTAATCTTTCTTTCTTTTAGATCTCTCAGTATCTTCCGATAATGATTGATGACTTTCACATCAAATTCCCCTTCTCGTGGCTCAATCCTGGACCATTCCAAAGAAATTCGCATCGCCCCTACGCCCAGTTCTTGGGCCAATATATTGTCATTTTTAAATTCATTCCAATAATTATTGGCTCGCCCACTTTCCGGCACCAAGGCACGCCTCTCCCACCTGTGCCAATTGCTAGTATAGTTATTTCCTTCGATTTGGTAACCGATATTATTGACGCCCCAGATAAATTTTTTTGAATCTAATTTTTTCATATATACATTATAACAAGACTAGGTTGTAGTTTGTAGCTTCTTAGCAAAGCAGCAAACAAAAATGATTCATCTTATAAATGAGAAAAAACTAGTGTCCAAATAAACGCACGTGCAGAAAAATGACAACTACTATATAATTTAGCATTATCTTTTCCCTTTTTAAGAAAAGACTGCGGAGAGGATTAATTCTTCATTGAAAAATTTGATAAATGAAAAACCCTATGGCAGCAAGAACGTGGCGTACCACGTTCATACAAATATAATATTGGTTTATTTAGCTCGCAACTTTCTTAATTCGTAAACTTCATCTCTGATAACTGACGCTCGCTCGAATTCCAAATTCTTAGCTGCTTCTTTCATTTCTTTTTCTTTTTGCTTGATGTAGCCATTGATGTCTTCCAAAGTTTCCAATTTTACAAATTCACTAGATAAAACTGGATTAATTTCATGATCTACGATAGACTCAATCTTTTTCTTGATAGTTTTAGGCGTAATATGATGCTTTTTATTATAAGCTGCTTGAATAGTGCGTCTTCTTTCGGTTTCTCGGATAGCTCTTTCCAATGAACCGGTAATGTTATCCGCATAAAGAATAACTCGCCCGTTTACATTTCTAGCTGCTCGACCGATAGTTTGGATAAGGGAAGTTTCACTCCTTAAAAAGCCTTCCTTGTCTGCATCAAAAATCGCTACCAGAGAAACTTCTGGCAAATCAAGTCCTTCACGCAAAAGATTAACTCCCACCAGCACATCAAATTTTCCTTTACGCAAATCTTCCAAAGTTTTAATTCTGTCTAAGGTATCTACGTCCGAATGGAGATACTGGGATTTAATTTGATTTTCTTTCAGAAACTCCGCCAGATTCTCAGATTGTTTTTTGGTCAAAGTAGTAATCAAAATTCTTTCTCCGCGAGCCGAAACAGCTTTAATTTCTTCCAATACATCCCTAACTTGAGTCTTAGCGCTTCGCACTATCAATTCAGGATCAATTAGCCCTGTCGGGCGAATAATCTGCTCTACAATTGTCGGTGAATTAGCCTTTTCATATTTAGAAGGCGTGGCGCTCACCAAAATAGCTTGATTAATGCGGTCTTCAAATTCATCAAACTTCAAAGGTCGATTATCCATGGCGCTAGGTAAACGAAAACCATTTTCTACCAAATTAGCTTTTCTGGATCTGTCTCCGAAATACATCCCTCCAATTTGCGGGATAGTCACATGAGATTCATCAATCACCAAAAGAAAATCTTTATCAAAATAATCTATTAAAGTATAGGGTGATTCACCAGCCTTTCGCTCACTCAAATAGCGCGAATAATTTTCAATTCCACTGCAATACCCCACTTCTCGCATCATCTCAATATCATATTTGGTTCTTTTTTGAATTCTCTCAGCTTCTAATAATTTTCCTTTTTTCTGAAAATAAGCCACTCTTTTTTTCATCTCGCTTTCAATATCCCTTAAGATATCTTCCATTATTTCTTCAGGCATCACAAAATGCTTGGCTGGGAAAATCATCACCTTTTCCAAACTGCTCAACTCATCGTGAGTGAGCATATCCCTCTCAGTAATTGATTTAACCTTGTCATCAACTAATTCAATACGTGTTATTATTTCTCGTCCGGGAGAAACAATTTCAATTGTCTCTCCGATGGCGCGAAACTTTCCCCGTTCGAGAATATCACTACGCATATAATACATCCCGATTAAATCTTTTATAATTTCTTCTCGCGTAATCTTATCTCCCTGCTTCAAAGTCAAAGTTATTTCTTCATAACGTGCCGGAGAGCCCAAACCATAAATACAAGATACACTCGCTACCACAATCACATCTCGGCGTGATAACACCGAAGCAGTCGCACTGTGCCTCAATTTATCAATTTCATCATTGATTTGAGTTTCTTTTTCAATATAAGTATCTGTCGAACTAATATAAGCTTCAGGCTGATAATAATCATAATAACTGACGAAATATTCCACCGCGTTATTAGGAAAAAAAGCTCGAAATTCTTGAGTTAGCTGAGCAGCCAAAGTTTTATTGGGTGCAATCACTAAAGTTGGTTTTTGAGTTTTTTCAATCAGATTAGCGACAGTAAAAGTTTTACCACTTCCCGTCACACCCAAAAGTGTTTGAAATCTCTTCCCTTCTTTGATGCCTTTAGTCAACTCTTGGATTGCTTGGGGTTGATCACCGGCCGGTTTAAATTTTGAATTTATTTTAAATTTCATAAAAAAATATTAGACTAAGCTTCAAAAAATAATACCACATTTTTTCTAAAATTTCAACCCGCCAGTTGCGAGTGGCAGGTTTCATTTTCTGAGGCCCGTGCCTCCAACTCGTTAATG
Source organism: Candidatus Moraniibacteriota bacterium (assembly GCA_034003925.1). Taxonomy (GTDB): domain Bacteria; phylum Patescibacteriota; class Minisyncoccia; order Moranbacterales; family UBA9337; genus UBA9337. The sequence goes on along the minus strand of JAVEXR010000001.1, from coordinate 44,076 downwards.
CCTTAATTCATTAACTAAATAATAATAAATTTTTCATTTATTTTCTTCACTTTATAAACCTTAAGAACTTTAAAAACTTTATAATTTATTGTTCAAACAAAAAACCCCGCCCGAGGCGAGGTTTTTCTATTTAAACAATACTATTTCTTTTTCTTTCCTCCTCCCATAAATAATCCAGCCACTGTTCCTAATGCCACACCGATTCCAGCGGCAATAGCAGCTGCTTTTTCTGGATTCTTCTTGATGAAAGCGCCTACTTTTTTGGAAGTTGATTCCAACTCTTTTTCAATCTTTTTCATTTCTTTCATGGCCATTCCCTCCAACTCAGCTCCCTTTTCTTTAGCTTTGGCGATGTTGGCACTTACTACTTTCTTTACTTTTTTCACTTCCTTTTTTACTTCTTTTTTTACTTCTTGTGTATCCATATTTTTCTTGTCCCGTTAAATTGCAGTAATCCGCACTATTTAACTGGGATTAATCAATCAAACACTAGAACAAAAATTTGTTTTATTGTTTTCTTGAATTAATTAATAATTAATTACTTTTTGCTAAGAAAATAACCTACACTTAATATTAACATTCCCACTGCGCCGTAGCCTATCCAACTCGCTTCCTCGCTAACAAAAGTATTGATGTAAAGAGAAAGGCAAACTAAAACAAAAATTAATCCAATCAATGAAAGAATAGCCCCTAAAGTTCTGCGTTTAATATCATTAAACCAAGTTTGAACTTTGGTAGAAATATTATCCCCCACTTTGGTCAAAATATTGGCCACAAATGTTTGAGTCATTTCTTTCCAGGCACTATTGGGTTCTTCTTTTTTCGATTCTTTCTTTGTTTTCATTTTTATTGCCCCATTAAATTACGATACGTCGTATTATTCAATCGAGGTTAAGTTACAATTTATTTTACTATATTATAACATTTATATATCTTATCTTCAACAATCACATTGGCAATGATTATTTTTTCTATCTCTGCCATAAGCATCAGCTGCTTTAATCGCAGAAAAAACTGCTTCTGGCGTAATTGGCACTAGCTCATTGTAGATAGTTTCACCTTCAGCGCAAGCTCGTTGAGCAACTTTCATAATATCTTCATCACTTGGATTATTTAGTCCTACTTGTTCCAAAGTTGTAGGAAGACCCACAGATTCACAAAAATCATAAATATCATCAATGAAATCAGTATCTTTATCTGTTAGGAACAATGAAGCCACTACACCAATAGAAACTTTTTCCCCATGAAAATAAGCATGAGTAGGCTCCAGCATAGTCAAACCATTGTGAATAGCGTGACAAGAAGCAATTCCTCCACTCTCAAATCCAAGACCACTCAAAAGCGTGTTGGCTTCAATAACTTTCTCCAAAGCCGGAGTAACTATTTTGTTTTCATTGGAAACTTTGGCAATCACTCCATACTCAAACAAAGTATCGAAACATAATTTTGCTAGAGCATAAGCTGTCATCGTTCCTTTGCCAGCAGCAAAATTATCAGCATATTTTATCTGACATGATCTCGCTTCTAGCCAAGTAGCTAGAGCATCCCCCATTCCAGAAACTAAAAATCTTACCGGTGCATTGGCAATGATATCAGTATCAACCAAAACTACATTTGGATTAGTAGGCAAAAATAAATATCTATCCACTACCCCTTCGTCTGTGTAAATTACTGAAAGTGCGCTACAAGGAGCGTCCGTTGAGGCAATAGTTGGCACGATAATTACTGGTAATTTTAGCTCATGGGCGGCAGCTTTGGCAGTATCGATAGCTTTTCCTCCTCCGATAGCCACAACTACTGCACTATTGTTTTCCTTAATTAAGGCAATGTTTCTTTGGATTTCCTTATCGCAACATTCTCCATTAAATTTTTCAAATTTAATTTCAATTTCTTTTTCAATCCCCTCTTGATATTTAGGAATAATTGCTCCTAGAGCAAACTCATCACAAACAGCAAAAGCTGTTTTTCCAAATTTTTCCACTTCTTTTGGCAGGTTGGAAAGAGCCCCTGCTCCCTGAACATATCGTCCAGGAAAAATACTTGTTTGTATCATTTTCTTTTTGTTTTAATTATTAAAAAATAAAAAACGGGGCTAAAAAATAGCGCACCCGTTTTTTACAACTCATTTAGTATAGCATATTTTTTGACCTTAGTCAAAAAATGACTTTTAACACTTTAGAAACATTATTCACCCCGTTAAATTGCTCCGCACCGCTTTAGTGGATTTAATGGGGTAAACTTTACAACCTTATAAACTATTACCTATTTAATCTCCAACAACTCTACATTAAAAATCAAAGTGGCATTAGGCGGAATCACATCACCGGCACCCTGAGAACCATAAGCCATATCAGCTGGAATAGTTAGAATTCTTTTCTCTCCTACTTTCATATCTAATAATCCTTCATCCCAACCGGCAATCACTTTTCCTTGCCCAAGAGTAAATTCAAAAGGCTTATTTCTATCTACACTAGAATCAAACTTTGTCCCATCCGTTAATTTGCCTATATAGTGAACTGAAATTGTATCACCTACCTTAGTTTTTGCATCACCTGTTCCTTCTTGGGTTGTTTCGATTTTTAGATCCATATTTTTTTTATTACTATTATTATTTACTCGCTCCTTACCATTTAAAGTTTCCTTTATTTTTCCTGTTGTTGACTGATTGGTTCCGGATAATAATTTTTCTTCTCCTGTGCCAAAACTAAATTCATCTACATATTTATAAACAAAAACCCCTCCCACTAATAACAAAATTGCTATTAATATATTTGTTTTCATGTCTTTTAATTTATCTTTTATCATATGATTACTATTTTATTTATTTAATGATATACACATTATGACATTTTAACAACTACTACAAATTTTAAAATCTTTTACATTTTCAACATCTACAACAGATACGACATTTTGAACATTTTTTGTGGACCATGCCGGACTCGAACCGGCCACCTCTCCCATGCCATGGGAGCACTCTACCAGATGAGCTAATGGCCCTTGATTTAAATTTAAAAAAATAAAACCTGAAATTTATATTCAGGGTTCATTTTTATGAGCGGGTGAAGGGAATCGAACCCTCGTCCTCAGCTTGGAAGGCTGATATAATAAGCCACTATACGACACCCGCCTACGCTTCGCTACGGCGAGGCAGGCCCGCTTTCACTACTATTTCACTTCGGCGAGGCAGGCCCGCTTATGGTGAAATTACATAGACTATTTAATTTTCAAACTCACCTTACCATTATAGACAAAAATAAAAATTTGTCCAGTCATTAAGCACCATCACTCTTAATTATACAAATTCTGGACAAAAGAAAGTTTTATTGTTATTCTATGAAATCCTAAAATAATTTAGGTGACAGTTCATTTCGTTAACCAAACAGCGGAGGCAACCATGAATACATCTTGGCAAAAAAATGCGGAACAAATTATTTCTGAAGCACTCAAGAAAGGGCCAATTAGTGAAAAAAATCATCTTGCCATAATCGCCGCAAAAGCTCTTTTTACAGATCTGCAATCTCGACCACATCCATCTTATTCTAATACCGGATTTGCCATCGCAGCTTTTATGCCTGAATCAGAAACCAGGGGCATGATGCAGTGCTTGGCTTTTGAACTATTAGTAAATGGCCTGAGTGGATATTTCCAGTGGGTCAGCCACAATGGCGGGAAATTCAGTATTGCAAAAGCCCTTGTTTATAGCAAGGTGTTGACTGTTAAAGAGGCCGCCCACCCTGAGCAATTTCAAATGTATTGCACTCATGACGGATGCAACTATTTCGTCATGGAAGATGATTTCCTGGCAAGAATTACACAAAGATGGAAGCTCCCATTATTAAATCCGAAACTCGGAGGCAAGAAAGATGGGAGAACCACAGAAGAAGATCAGCTGCTTGAACGATTCAAAGATTGGTACCCTGGCGCTGGCGCTGCCTCGAATGGAGCAGTAAGAATAAGGGAGGCTTTGGCTCGTTTGTAAAATATAGCAATTTCTTTGCTTTAATTAGCAAAAACCCGCCAACAGAAGATTAATTCTGTTTTGGCGGGTTTTATTTTTTAAAAAACATTATCCCAAAACAAATAATTTTTTATAAGCTTAACTATGTCCGTCTTAACTAGACCATTTAAATATAAAATAAAACTAAATTCAAATTTATTTATTTTTCTTTAAGAAGAGTCTCTGATATGTTAAACTATTCACATATGATTCTACCTAATAAAATAAAAAAAATATTAAATAAGGAAATGTTATTATTATCTCTCATTATCACTTGGGGGGCTTTTTTAAGATTGTACTATCTGGGTGCAGACAGCTTATGGATAGACGAAGGATTCACTATTACTCAAGTGGATGCTATTTATAAAAATTTTCTCCCCCTTCTTGATTCTGGACAATACGCAAACAGAGATTTACTCTTTCCATATTTATTGGCAATTATAAAATATGCAGGGGGCGCATCCATCGAAACTTATCGCCTAGTTTCTGTGATATTTGGAATATTATGCATTCCGTTAGCCTACAAAATCGGAAAAGAAATTTTTCAAAAAAATGTCGGATTAATTTTTGCTTTTTTTATTTCTTTTTCTTATTGGCAAATAGCTTGGAGTCGCCAAATAAGGGCCTATGCACTGCTTGAATTTCTAGTTTTGCTTACACTATATTTCCTTATGCAATATCATAAAACTAAAAAGAGGAAATTCTTATTCTTTCTTCTTCTCTCTATTGGCTTGGCAATAGCTACAAAAATTTCTGCAGTTTTCCTCTTGCCCTCTCTTCTTGTTTATTTTTTGGCTCAAAAAAATTACAAAGCTTCCGCTGTTTTTGCTTTTGTTTTCATTATTTTAGGCTTTTTAGGTTATTTTTATTTTCAACATAGTTTTTCTTTATTACCAAGCAATTATATCACCTACTATTTGATTGGATATTTTTGGCTTAGCTTGGGATTATTTTTTCCGTTAGCCATAATAGGAGCTTATTGGGCGATTTACCAAAATAAATACTGGAGGAGCTTACATCTTTTTATCCTAAGTTTTTTCTTTCTCAACGTTTCCTTCTTTTTATTTTTTTATTATGTTAATCAAAAAAGATATCTATTTATTCTCCTTCCAATCATTTTTCTTTATGCCGCAAACCTCCTGTATCATTTAGCAGGAGAAAGAAAAAAACAGATACTTACGGTTATTTTTTCTCTTTCACTTCTTGCGCTTGTCGATGTTTTTTCAGTTAAGTCTTTGCTAACAATCCCACAAAAACAATTTATCCTAGAAGATTACACCCCTCAGCCAGATTTTCAGTCGGCCTATCAATTTTTACAAAAATCACTCAAACCAGGAGACTTCCTAATCTCGCCTTATCCCTATATGGATAAGATTTATCTAGGTCAGTCATCTTATGCTCTAGCTATTTCTTATACAGGCAAAGAGAATGACGGATCTATAACAGAAAACAAACGAGAATATTATTCTGGCGCGCCGGAAATTTCTTCTATCGGCCGCATTGATTCACTTAGAGAAAATGGAGATGTTTACATACTTCTTGATACAATGGCTCAGTCACGAGCTAATCAGAAAATAGTCGAATATGCTAGGACATATTTTTCTTCTCAGTCTGTGTCTTTTAGCGCTCTTTCTGGAGATATAATTACTATTTACCATCTTCCTAACTTAGAAGAATAGCCAAATTGGTTTGACTTACAATTATCCTAGATATAGAAGGTGCTTGACAAAAGCATCTTTTTTTGTTATGTTCAGCAGTTAATCAATAATGAGTTAAAGGGCTTTTACTGGCCACAAATGCATGAAAAAAACATCAATTTCCCAACGACTAAGAGTTTATTTCGTAGCCACCACGTTATGTCTAACCATAATTTCAACTTCCATGGGCGAAGGATTAATCAAAACAACTTTTGGCTATGGATATGGTTATGGTTATGGAAATAACAAAACCGATGATATCGTCAATAATAACGACACAGCCAATGATATTATTAAGGATAGCGAAGACAAAGAAACAACTGTTAGTACCAATACCGTAAACTCTCATAAGAAAAAAGATAAAAAGAAAGAAAAAAAACGCTTAAAAAATTCACAAAATTCTGTGAAGAAAGGAGAAATCTTGGTTCAATCAGGAAAGGGATTTAAGAAAAATTCCAAACTGAGACTTTATTTTTCTAAGCCTGACGGAACTTTTTATCCTCCAGTGATTGTAAAAACCGACAGCAAAGGAAAGTTTAGTGTAAAATATTTAGCCAATAAACCAGCTGGAAAATATAAATGGTACGCGGTCGTACCCACTTCTGGTAAAAAAATACAAGCATCCAGTTATACGATAGTAAAATAACTCATAGGCGCATATTTATCTAAATATTATCATCAACTGAATTCTAGTTAAATATATCAGTCCGCTCAAATAATAAAACTGCACTTTTTGTGTAGTTTTATTTTATTTTAAGTGAGGGGAATCAAAAGGCGTGTGAGTAGAAAACGAGTAGGTATATTTCCTCCTTTAAACAAATATGACTAAATTATTTTTCCTATCAGTTTTTTGCATTTGTACAGAAAAAAAACTATGCTAAGATAAGATTATGAAAATAAAAATATTAATAACAATTATTTTAGGAATATCAATATCGGTTTACACTTTTAGCATCTGGTCACTTTACTTCGGAAAAAATAATCCTCAAACCGGTTTTGAATATTTAACATCAATCACTGGCAAATTCAAGGAAAAACCATCTTCAGAAATCATTTTTTTAGGAGACAGCATCACCGCTCGAAAGGATTGGAACAAATTATTCAAATCCGATAACATTTTAAACGCTGGAATTTCCGGAAATACTACAGACGATATTTTATTAAGACTTGACCCACTTCTTGACTTAAAACCAAAAAAAATATTTATAATGATAGGCATAAACGATTTATCCAAAGGCAGAGATATTTCTTATGTTCTTAATAATTATAAAATTATAACCAATAGAATAAAGACTACTTCTCCTGATACCATCCTATTTATCGAAAGTGTACTGCCTATCGATAACGAACTTTCACCCATTGGAAAGATAGACAGTCAAAAGATAATAGATCTAAATACCAGTCTAAAATCTTTAGCGGATGAAATTGGGGCAACTTTTATCAATCTCTATCCAAATTTTGTCAGCAAGGATAATGCAATGGATACCAAATATGCTAGTGATGGCGTACACCCCAATGCCAATGGTTATGCATTATTAAAAACTTTACTTCTGCCGTATTTAAACCAAAATTAAACAAAAAACACTTGCTTCTTTTGTCCTGATTTGTTTTTACACTACCCTCTTTTATTTCGATTGATTTTTTGACGCATGGGCATCTCGACAAACCTATAAGTCAAAGAAGAAACAATAATAACTACAACTAGAAAAATTGATGTGTAAAACCAAGCTGTTTTTTGATCCGGATTTTGAAATTTTACCCAGGAAAATCTTTTAAAATAATTAAAAAGAAAAAACATAATAGGCAAATGCATGAGATAGAGTGAATAAGAGATATCCCCCAGATAAATTAAGGGTTTTAAATTTAAAATCTTCTTGCCTACCCCCTCAGAATAAACACTCACCAGGATGATGCTTCCAAAAAGAATAACCGGAATAAAATCTGACAAAGGAAAACATAAAGCTGTAATTACAGCTGCCACAGTAAGGATCCACACAATATCTTTTTTTAAATGGTGACGCGCCCAACCGATACGATATAGTTCATAAAGAAGCATTCCAAAAAGGAAGCCAAAAAAACAACGCACAAATCCGTAATCATAAGTAACATCCAAGCTATTTTTAGTTTGCGGATCAACTAAACCCCATTGAGACATTGACATGGGGTGGAGATAATAAATAACAAATAAGTAACCGGCAATAACAGAAAACAAAATTAATATTTTTTTCCAGTCACTAATTTTACGAAAAGGTATCAGCAGGAAAGGGAAAATAACATACATCCACCATTCAGTACTGATTGACCACGAGGCACTATTCCAAGTTAAAGAATTATGAATATCCAAAGAATGAATAAGAAAGAGATTGCTCCAAATAGCCTGCATATTAAAAGTATAGGCATAATCATTAGGACCCATCGGAAAATTAGCACGATACCAAAAATAATAAGCTACCATGCATAAAAAAGAAAACAAATGAAGCGGATAAATGCGAGCAAACCTGGATCGCATAAATTTGCGAAAATTTCCCCGAATATTGGACTTAAATGATTCCGAATAGACATGCATCATTATAAAGCCCGAAAGAAGAAAAAAGAAATCCACCCAAAGATAGCCCTTTCTTATAAAATGAGAAAAATAACTGTCCCATAGAGCCAGTGCAAAGATGATAACATTTACATGAAAGAGAATGACCAATATAGCCGCAATACCTCTCAGTGAAGAAAGCGAGGTTAAATATTCTTTTTTGTTCATAAAATTTTAAATTTAAAATTGTTTTATTATAGCCGAACTTTTAAAAAAATAACAAAACAATATTAACACAATTTATCCATAAAATCACATCCATCAAAAAACTCCCTACTTATAGGGAGTTTTTGTTCCATATTTCATGCTCTACGATATATATCCTATACTCCTAAACATCTAAATTCTTTACCGTCTTAGCGTGTGTCTGGATAAATCTTCGACGAGGTTCTACCTGGCTACCCATCAAAAGATCAAAAGTTCTATCTGCTTCTTCGGCATCTTCGATAGAGATTTGCAACATCTTGCGATGCTCTGGATTCATAGTAGTTTCCCAAAGTTGCTCTGGGTTCATTTCTCCAAGACCTTTATATCTTTGAATATTGATTCCAGTCTTTTTTTCTATTTCTTCAGTTTCTAATTCTTCTATTTCTTCTCCATCTTCATTAATCTCCTTAGCTGACATGGCTTCAATCTCTTTTTGGCTCAAACCCATCTTCTTCATCACATCCTCTTTTTCCTTGTCATTATAAGCATAATGAATCTGCTTACCTTTTTTTATCTGATAAAGTGGCGGTTGAGCGACATAAATATGCCCTCTGGTAAACAACTCTTCAAAATAACGATAAAATAAAGTCAAAAGTAAAACGCGAATATGACTTCCATCCACGTCGGCATCAGCCATTATAATTATCTTTCCGTAACGCAATTTGGCAACATCCAATTTTTCACCAATACCTACTCCCAAAGCGATAATAATTGGCTTAAGAGAATCCGATTTAACAATTTTATCCAAGGTGGTTTTTTCCACGTTTACTAGTTTTCCTCGAAGGGGCAAAATAGCTTGAAATTCTCGATCTCGTCCTTGTTTAGCACTACCACCAGCAGAGTCTCCCTCTACTATATACAATTCAGATTCTTCCATTTTACGGCTAGAGCAATCTGCCAATTTTCCAGGCAGGGTCATTCCTTCCAATAATCCCTTTCTCACTACAGCGTCCTTGGCAGCTCTGGCAGCCAAACGAGCTCTGGCAGTTAAGACACATTTTCCGATTATTTCCTTAGCATCCTTAGGATTATTATCAAAGTAATCCTGCAAAGCTTCAGTTGTTACAGCTGAAACAATTCCTTTTACTTCACCATTGCCCAATTTTGCCTTAGTTTGTCCTTCAAATTGAGGCTCTCTTAATTTTACATTAATTACCACCGTTAAACCCTCCTGAGTATCTTCGGAAGTTAAACTTTCATCTTTAGCCTTTAAAAGATTATTCTTTTTAGCATAATTATTTAGAGACCTCGTTAAAGCAGTGCGGAAACCGGTAACATGCATTCCACCCTCAACAGTATAAATATTATTAGCAAAAGAATAAACATGTTCCTTAAATCCGGCGGTATACTGCAAGGAAATTTCTACTTGTACCCCATCCATTTCCTTGTCCACATAAAAAGGCACTGCGTTTTTTACTTCCTTGCCACGATTAAGATAATTAACAAAAGAAATAATTCCTCCGTCAAAATAAAATCCGCTTCTCCTTACTTTATATTCATCAGTTTTTTCATTTTCAACCTTGCGTCTATCTTCCAAGATAACTTTAACTCCCTTAGTTAAATAAGCTTGCTGTCTGACATATTCAGATATTTTCTTCCAGCTGTACTCAATCTTAGGAAAAATCTGTGGATCAGCTTGAAAAGTTATTGCAGTTCCGGTAATTTTTGATTTTTCTCCTTTTTTAACTCCACCTTTAGATTTTCCTCGTTCATATTCTTGAGTCCAAACAAAACCACCGGTATTAATTTCAGCTTTAGTCCAAACAGACAAAGCATTTACCACTGAAACACCTACTCCGTGCAAACCTCCAGAAACCTTATATCCATCACCACCAAACTTACCTCCGGCATGCAAAACGGTCATAATAGTTTCTAGCGTTGATTTTTTGGTTTGATGATGAGTTTCCACAGGAATACCTCGGCCATTATCTGTTACCCGTATAATATTTTTTGGCAGAAGCTCTACTTTTATATAATTGCAATGTCCACCCATCGCCTCATCAATGGAATTATTGACCACTTCCCAAATCAGATGGTGTAAACCTTCCAAAGAAGTTCCTCCGATATACATACCTGGTCTTTTTCGCACGGGTTCCAAACCTTCTAAAACCTGAATTGATTTAGCCCCATAAGAACTTTTATTTTTACTGTCTGCTGTCGCCATATAAAACAAAAGAAGTTACGCATCATAAAATAAAGATACGCAAATCTTATTAGAAAATTTATTGTTATTTTAGTAATTTTTATGTTCCTTTATCTGGCTGACAAATATCAGCCCTCCTCCTTAACTTATTCATTCTAGCATACATTTTTTAATTTTAAAAGAGTCAAAACATTTTAACCTGTTAGCATTTTAGCATAATAACATCTGGCTTAACGACTTATTTGGTTTTTTGTTTAAATGTTGACATACTGAAATATTAACGTAATCTAGTCTTGCTTTTTACTTTATTTCGTGCTATAATTAGGTTGTAGTAAGAAGTTGAAAAAGTTTAAAAGATAGCGTCGTTTCGCAGCTTTTAACCCCTAAAAGGGCTAAAAACAATGGGTGAAACGGCTTTTTTTATTCAAAATTAATGAAAATAACACAAATACAAACAAATATCAGTAAAATAAGCCTTTTTTTAAGTCTTAATTTTTTGATTTTATTCTGTTTTTCAGGAATTACCTATGCCAAAGAGGTTGATCCTCAAAACGTTTTTGTTTTGATTAATAGCAGTCGTACTCAGGAAAATTTAAACCCCCTACATTTAAACCCCACTCTTTCCAAAGTAGCCCAATCTAAGGCAGCTGATATGGCCAAAAAACAATACTTTGCCCATACTTCACCCGAAGGAGTGACTCCTTGGCATTGGTTTGAAGTCAATAACTACACTTATAAGTATGCCGGAGAAAACCTAGCTATCAATTACGATGACGCTCGAGAAGAACATGAGGCTTGGATGGACAGCCCTACGCACAAAAAAAACATCCTAAGCTCTAATTTTAGTGAAATCGGCATTGCTACTGCTACAGGAATAATTGACGGTAAAAAATCCAAAATCACAGTCACTGTTTTTGGAACACCTCAAAAAAATATTTTCGCTGCCAATGCACCCGCTTTAGCTAATAGAAATAGCTATATATTGGGAGCTCAGACAAGTAAAAGCAATGCCAAACCCATAGTTACTACCCCCTCTTACTCAATAGGTAGCTTAAATACGAAAATATTTGATTTCGCCAAACAACAATCCAATAATATAATTTGGACCATTGCCTTAATTGCCATGTTGATTGTTTCCAGAGATATAGTCCTAAAAACTATTCAGACTAAAAGTTTTCACCATAAACATTCGATGGTCAATCTGATCTTATTTATCATGATTTACACCATCCTCTTTTAAGTTGCTGAACAATTCGTAAAAAATTATCCCCGCACTAATAGCCACATTTAGAGATTCAATACTAGATGTGGTTTTTATATTGATAAGTTTTGTAGCTTCTCTCTCCAAAGAATCATCCACTCCCTGGCTTTCACTTCCCAAAATAATACAACTTTTCTCCTTTTTCCCAAAAGCCTCTCTGAGATTTTCTCCCTTTTTAACATTGGTAGCAAAAATAACAAAGTTATTTTCTTTTATTTTTTGGAAAACTTCTCCGCCTTTATCGAAAACTATGTTTAATTTAAAAATAGCATCTTTGGCGGCTTGAATAGTTTTGGTGTTGTAGAGATCCACGCATTTTTCATCCAAAATCACATTTTTTAGACCAAAAGCTAAGGCGCTCCTCAAAATAGTGCCCATATTTCCAGGGTCATTAATCCCATTTAAATACACAGCGTTTTCCTCTAAATCAAGAGTCTTTTCCAGCTTATCATACACCGCCAAAATTCCTTGGGGAGATTCTAGGGCAGACAAGCTTTTCCCGATACTTTCATTGATCAAAAAAACATTATTGCCACCAAGCATACTCTCTAATTTATCTTTATTTTTATCCAAAAAACTTTCAGTCAGAAAAAGTTCCTTAAAGTAAATCCCACCAGCAAAAGAATCTTGGATTATTTTCCAATTTTCTACCACAAACTCGCCTCTAATGACACGGTATTTCTTTAACTTTAGCTTGTTTAATTCTTTTATTTTTTTATTATCCTTACTTTCAATTTTAATGATATTCATAGATTCATTTTAGCACGTTAACATTTTAACATATTAGCACTTTCTAAATTGCATTCAGGTTTCATTCTTGATTCACTCTCACTCTTAACTCATTAACTAAATAATAAATAATTCCCATTACTCCTCCACTTTACAAACCTTAAAAACTTTATGAACCTTACAAACTATTCTTATTTCCCCAATAAGCTATTTATCACGTCTTCATCATCACATGAATATTTATTATCTGCTGAATAAAATTTCTTAGATTTGCCATGACAGCCTCCGTTTTCCTTAGGCAAAACTGCCACCATTGGCATCAAAAATCCCACATCTCGTTGAGCAAAATAACTATCCAAGCGCTTAAGCGCATTGGCTCGCTCTTCTTTAGTCATCAAAGAAAAAGTGCTCATATCATCTCCGACTTTTCCACTCCAATCCAAGTGAGTAAAGACATTATTAGCCTTGCTTTTAAATTTGTCATGCCAAAGGAGAGCCCAACACCAGTCTCCTTCTTGTTTCCACCAACGCGAATAGCAAGGACCACCTTCAATGATTCCATTCGTGTTTAGACCTACCCCACCTTCGATAAAATCAAACTGTCTCAGATAACTCTCATCCTCAATATCATTAGTTTGAGCCCCAATTACAATTTTCATACCTTTTAAATCAGCATATCTCCTCATTTTTTCCAAAACAATGCCCACAGAAGGATCTGAAATATAGTCTTGGTGAAAAACCTGTCCAAACATAAAACTTTGCACGCCCAAGTCCATAGCTTTTTTAGTAATATCCAAGACGTAGCGTTGATACTCCTTTTTAGCCAAAGAAGGCTTGCAAGTATGTTCACCCCAAAAGTTTTTGCTTCCCGACCGACACATTTTATCAAAATCAAAATCTCTCTCCCCTATTTCATAATAATAGTCCGACTTAGTGCTGATTGCTTCGGCGATAAACATTCCATAAACCACCTCTTTCTTCTCTATTTTTTGCATATTTTCCTTAATCTCCTGAAAATCCGGCGGTTCTAACCAAGTTTCAATAGAGCGGTGCAAATAATAACATTTTGAGCGATTAATCATATCTATCGAGCCTCCTGTGCCATCCACATAACCATTCAAAAGACCATCAGCTACACAACCATTACTTTTCATCTTCTCCATTTGTGGAGGGGGTGGCGGTGGCGTGACATTTTCTACCGGCAACAACGTGCTCATCTTTAGATCATCATCCCAATATTCATCACCTTTATTTTCAAAGGTAATATACTCATCTCCAATTCCTTTATCTGGACTCCTTTGCCACAAAAATATCGTCAAACCCAAAAGTACTACCACTAGAGCTAGTATTTCCAAAAAAATCTTTAATTTTCTAGAATCTTGGTAATACATATACGATTTTTAAACTTTCTTGTTTATTACTAATTGTAATATAGGAAAGGTTTTAAGTAAATAAAAAATTAAAATTGCTCAATTACTACATTTTTTAAAAGAAACAAGAATACAAGAAACAATTTCCAAGCGATATTCAATATACAATTTTCAAATTTAGAATTAGTATTATTTGTGATTTTTAATTTGTTTCTTATTTGTATCCTTGTTTCTTGTGTCCTTGTCTCTTATAAACATAGATATTTGACTTCTAATCCGCCTCCGACCAATTGACGGATAGCGGAGCTACTATGTTCATATGTTTACATAACTTCATTCTTGACAAAAAAATAGTTTACGAGTAAACTAATCTAGTTAATAACCCAGTAACTTTAATAGAATAAATTATGAAATGTATTAAAATTCCCTCCGAAGATTTTATCTTTATTGGAGAAAAAATTGAATCTATGGCCAACAAGTACATCTTTCATCCAATGGGACTGTCCTTGTCATCCATGCGAATTTTGGGCTATTTACACAACAAAAAAGTAACTACTGCCAAAGAATTGATTTTACTGACTGGCAAAAGCAAGTCCAATATCACCCAAAGGCTTAATATTTTAGAAAAAAATGGGCTTATTACTAGGAGCAAGAGTATCTCTAGCAAGGATAAACGTGAAACCATTCTTAAAATAACTGACTTAGGAAAAACTCAAGTAAAAAAAGCCATGAAAGAAATAGAAAAATTCCATCTAGCTAACGAAAAGATTTTTAGCAAAAAAGAAATCATCACCCATATCAAATTCATGAAAAAATTAATGACTTTTCTGGATGAGCAAGAAGTTAAATTTAAAAATATTTATAGAAAGAAATAATTCAATTATCAATAATCATTATGAAGCCAAAACTACTTATCTCAATCATACTCATAGCTCTTCTGGCTATTTTAGCTTTTAGATTTTCTCAAAAAAAACCAGCCACCGAAGAAACTATCGTTAAAAAACCCACTGTGGTATCAGCCCAAACAGTTTCAGATAGCCACAGTTTCAAGAAAACTGCAATTTATCCCGCAATCATCGCCAGCAATCAACAAATTACCCTAAACGCTAGCAGCAACGGGACAGTTACCCAATTAAACTTTGATTTAGGCAAAAACATCTCTCAAGGACAACGCCTAGCTACCATTGATTTAGCTGGCACAATTTCCAGTTTTGGGGAAAATGGACTTAAAGATAGTCAGATCAAGGGATTGGAATCAGCGGTAGAGTCGGCTGATCAAAATTATCGCCTAGCTAAAAAAGTTTACAAAAAACATGAGAATTATACCAATAAAAGACTCAAAGAAATTGCCGAAGCTCAACTTGCAAGCGCCGAAGCAGCTCTACAGGGCGCCTTGGATGGTAAATTTGTAAGCGCCCCTATTTCTGGCACAATCACTCAAAAATTTGTTTCTGTCGGAGATTCTATCAATGCCGGACAACCCATTGCTACTATTTCCAAAATGGGAAAATTAGAAGTTCAATTTTTTGTAAATAAAGAGGAATTATCATATTTCAAATTA
This sequence comes from Candidatus Moraniibacteriota bacterium, assembly GCA_034003925.1. Lineage (GTDB taxonomy): Bacteria > Patescibacteriota > Minisyncoccia > Moranbacterales > UBA9337 > UBA9337. The sequence goes on along the minus strand of JAVEXR010000001.1, from coordinate 28,524 downwards.
GGCGACGAAATAAAACTTCTTGAAAATGATAATGCCATAAGCGCAAAAATAAGCCTAATATCCCCTCAGGCCGACGAAAGTACTAAGAGATTCTTAGTTGAGGCTACGCCTATTGATAATCAACCACTTGCTATTGGTTCAGTCGTGAGTGTAGAGTTCAATATGAATTACTTGCCACAGTCTTTGGAAAATTTAATTTTACCCCTATCCGCTATAACCATCAGTCAAAATGAAAACTATATTTTCACAATTAACCAGCAAAAAGCTCAAAAGACAAACATTGAACTGATTAAAGTTATTGGCGAAATGGCTGAAATAAAAGCAGAACTTAATCCAGAAGATAAAATAATTATCGATGGTAGCAAGCTGCTAAAAGAAGGAGATGAACTCACATTGAAAAACAATTAACTTATTGCTTTAACTTATCAAAAATGAAAAATATCATACCCGAAGAAAAATCTTCTCCCAAATCTCATAAGATTAAATCCAGTGATTTAGTTTATTTAGAGAAACTCGAATTTGACCCAGAGCTTAAGAAAAGCTGGTTGAATTTTTTTGTGGTTAACTTTAGAGTTGTCATTTTAATGATTCTTATTCTTTCTGGTTGGGGAATTTATTCTTATATTAAATTACCGCGAGAATCTAATCCAGAAGTTAAAATTCCGATTGCGGTAGTGACAGATATTTATCCCGGCGCCTCACCCACTGACGTAGAAGAGCTGGTTACCAAAAAAATTGAAACTCATATTTCTGGCATCTCAGGGATAGATAAAATCACTTCTCAATCAACTAATTCTTTTTCCTCAGTAACGGTAGAGTTTAACGCCAATGAGGATATCGATAATTCTGTCAGGAAATTAAGGGATAAATTAGCTGATATCAGAAATGAAATCCCCGAAGATGCCGAAGATCCTCAGGTAACGGAAATATCTTTTGACGATACGCCCGTAGTTACCTTTGAGTTAACGGGACCTTTTGATGGTTTTACTCTTCGAGAATTTGCTGAAAATATACAAGATGAATTAGAAAAAATCTCCGGCATTCGAGAAATAAAAATTTCTGGAGGAGATGAACGTGAATTTAGTGTGGCTTACGATCCTCAAAAACTATCTTTTTTTAATCTCTCTATAGACCAGGCTAATCAAGCTATTATCGCTACCAATAGAGCTATTCCCGCTGGAAATTTCGAAGGTGAAGAATATAATTATCCAGTAAGAACAGACGCACGTTTTTTTGATGCGCAAGCTTTAGCTAACATCCCTGTTTCCCATACTGGCAATGGAGCTATTGTTTATTTAAGAGATATTGCCGAGGTCAAAGAACAATCTATTGAAAAAAAGATTTTGTCCCGTTTTTCTCAAAACGGAAATTCTCCTCAAAATTCTATCAGTATCCAGATTATCAAAAGAACCGGCAGCTCAATTTTGGACACAGTTGCTCAAGCGCAAGAAACCATTGATAATGAATTAAAAAAATTACCAGAAGATTTGGATTATGCCACCACCATCAATCAGGCTGATTTAATCAGACAAGATTTTGAGCAACTGGCTCATGATTTTTTGATAACTTTAGTTTTAGTGGTAGGAATTTTGTTTTTAGTGGTGGGTCTTAAGGAAGCTTTCGTAGCTGGATTAGCTATTCCATTGGTGTTTTTTGCCACTTTCGGAGTGATGCTTTCTACCGGGACTTCTTTGAATTTTCTTTCGATCTTTTCATTACTTTTGGCTTTGGGACTACTGGTAGATGACGCCATCGTGGTAGTTAGCGCCACCAAGCAATATATGAAAAGTGGCAAATTTACTCCCGAAGAGGCTGTTCTTTTGGTGCTTCGCGATTTTAAAATCGTCCTTACCACCACTACCTTGGCTACTGTATGGGCATTTTTACCCCTGCTAATGGCTTCAGGAATAATTGGAGAATATATCAAATCAATTCCTATTACTGTTTCAGTAACTTTAGTTTCATCACTTCTTATCGCCCTGATGATAAACCATCCATTGGCCGCTGTACTGGAGAGAATTCGTCTGACTAAAAATTTCTTTGCCGTTATCCTTTTTTCCTTAATCTTTCTGGGAATTTTTATTATCACTTTGCACAATGTGTATGGTTATATCTTTAGCATCTTTTTCTTAGCTATCGCTATCTGGATGTTGTCTTGGTATTTCACAAGAGGAAAGAACGTTTTGGCTGAAAACGCCGTTTTGGTTAAAAAAGAATGGCGCGATGATGAAGCTATCAAAGCCAAGCTTTATGCTCAGGGCAATCGAGAAGCTGGAACTTTTTCTCAAAAACTGATTCATGGAATTATTAACTTTGAGAGAGTTCTGCCAATTTATGAGAAATATCTCAAAAAAGTTTTGTGCACCAAGAAATCTCGCTTCACCTTTATTGGCGCTATTGTACTTTTATTTACTATCGCTGTATCTCTCCCAATTTCGGGCATTGTTAAGACAGAATTTTTCCCCACCTCAGATAGCGAAGAAATATATATCAGTATGCGCGCTCCTGTCGGGCTAAACCTTGGGCAATCAGATAAAATTATCCAAAAGGTAGAAGAAAAACTCTACCAATATCCAGAGATAATTAATTTTTCTACTCTAGTTGGTAATCCTGGACAAGGAGGAAATATCGGCATAGCTCAAGACACTTCCAACACAGCCTCTATCACAATAAAGCTCTCTCCCACCAAAGAAAGAGAAAGAAAATCTTATGAAATTTCCGACAGTTTACGCAATGATGTCAAAGACATCCAAGAAGCTACCATAAATATTAGCAGTCCCTCTGGAGGACCACCTTCTGGTTCCGCCTTCCAAGCTCAAATCATAGGCGACGATCTGCAAGAACTAGACAGCATCGCCAACGACTTAAGAAAAATCTTAGATTCAATTGAAGGCACCATTAACACTGACATATCCTTTAAAGAATCCCCAGCTGAATACACATTTAAACTAGATACCGCCAAAATGGAGCTTTATAACCTTAATGCTTCTTTGGTAGGCATGACTCTACGCACAGCTATCTCAGGTACTACTATCTCTACCGTAATAAAAGACAATAAAGACATCGATGTGGTAGCCAGTTTCAATGAAGAAAAAATTCCTTCTCTAGATGCTATTCAAAACCTGCAAATTATCAACAAATTGGGCGAACCTGTTTATCTCAAAGATGTGGCCAAGATTGAATTAAAACCCTCTATCGAAACCATAAACCGCATTGATCAAAAAAGAACGGTCTATCTTTCTGCAGGAGCCGATAAGAGGACCAACTCCAATCAAATCTTAGCTCAATTCCAAGAGAAATTATCCCAACAATACGAATTACCAGAAGGATACGAAATCACCTATGGAGGAGAAAATGAACAAAACGCTGAATCGGTCGCCTCAATTCTTAGAGCAATGATCATTGCCGGAATACTCATTTTTTCTACAATGATTATTCAATTTAATTCCTTTAAACAATCCGCCATTGTTTTAGTTACTTTGCCATTGGCGCTCATTGGGACATTTTTGGGTCTGGCTATCTTTGGAATCAGTCTAAGCTTTCCTGGCTTAATCGGAATATTGGCGCTTTTTGGGATAGTAGTTAAAAATGCTATCATTCTGATTGATAAGATAAATCTCAATATCAATAGTGGTATTCCCTTTGATGTTTCCATTATTGATGCCGGTAAATCAAGATTGGAAGCCATCTTTGTTACCTCTATCTGTACTATCTTCGGTATTATCCCTATCACTCTTTCCAATGAACTATGGCGAGCCTTAGGAAGCGCGGTAATATTTGGGTTAATCCTATCCTCATTTCTAACTCTCTTTTTAGTGCCGGTTCTATTTATGACCTTCGTCAAAGATAAAACTAAATAAAAACATCAATTAAAACCGCTAGCGTTAATTAGCGGTTTTAATTTTACCCGCTTTGTGAGCTTTAAGATTAAAACATATTATGTATCCCATCCACACCTTACCTGCCCGCAGAGCTTTGCTTGCATTGCAGGCGGGCAGATAAAATAAAATAAATCAACCCCGCCTGCCACAGCCTTATCTATTAATAATCCACAAGCTCAATATATTCTGCACATTAAACAAACTATTTAAGACATTTGATTTGGCAATGGCGGGCAGGTCGAAGGGAGCGTTAAGAAACTGACACCCCAGCGGTGTCATCCACCTGTCTCGCTCTAGCTTGCCAAGGCGGAGAAAGTAAAATTTCTTAGGGATCCGCCAGCCGGCGGAGAGCGTTAGAAATTCATTTACCTGCCTGCCGGCAGGCAGGTGTGGGATCTCATTTATAAATCCTGAGATACTGAATCGAGTTCAGCATGACATACTCGTATTAACTTTATGAACCTTTCTTATTTACCCGACCACTTCGACAATCCGCCAACTGGAGGTGAGCGAGTAGAAATTATAAAGAGGCTTAGACAATAAAAAAAACCATCCTCACTATCGGGATGGTTTTTTAAATTTCGATTTGCCTAAACGATAGTTAATATTTCCTCAGTCAATTTATCACCTTTCAAGAATTGATTACTTTGAGTGATATCTCTCTGCACTATCACTTTTTGAGATTTCTCGGCATATTGCGAAAACAATCCCTCTGTCAGAGGCACTTCTTCCTTGTCCTCATTAAAGAATTTTACTACATACAAATCATCCCGTTCCCCTACATTACTCCAGATATCATTGATATAGCCATGACCACTTAAGTAAACGAATTTTACCGGCAAGATGCTTTGATTCACATTTAAACTGCTCGCCACAGCTCTATCAGCCGAAGCAATTTGAAAGTTACATATCAAAACTATCATCCAAATTGTCTTTAAAAAAAAGTTCACCCGCATTTTTTTAACTACTTTATAATTTTACTTTTATAAAAAATACAAATCTTTATTTTCCTAAGATAATGACCACGTCAGCACTTTTTTCTTCTTCTGTGGTGGCTAATTTAACCTGAGCATCAATATCGCTATCCTTTAGCATATCAGCTAACCACTGAGCTTCTTCTTTCATTCTTTCCTCTTTATAATAGATAGTTGAACCAGCTACCTCATCACCAGGATAATTTTTAGCTTCTACGCTCTCATATTTTTTACTCACTAAAAAGTCTTTTACTTTACCAGCTGCCCCAGCCACTCCGCTCGCATTATAGACCTCAATTGTCATTTTTAGCGGGTCAAGCGGTTCCTCTTCGGTGGCCTCTTCTTTATTTTCTTCCACCGCTACATTTTCTGATGGAGCAGACCCTTGATTGCTCTCACTATTGGCTGGTGCTGATTGAATCACTGTCTTTTCTGCTGCTTTGTTATTCATAAGCAGATAAATAACTGTCCCCAATAAAATAATAATTACCGAGGCTAAGGCTATAATCACTAATTTAAAATAACTCTTACTATCATCCTTATTGCCCAAAACAGTTGCCGCACCATCTTCAATTATTAAATCATCATTTTTCTCAGGCACACTTTCTTTAATAGATTTAAAATCACTCTCCACATCTTCAACAATAGTTGCTTGTGGTTTTCGAATATCAGCATTTTTCCTAAGAGGCTGAGCATTTACAATTGTTTTTTTAGTTTTAGCCACAGGCAATACCTCTTCCTCCTTGATTACCTCCAAACTTTCTTCTTTTTTCGAAGCATCACTAGCAAAAAATAAAGAACTGTCGACAATATCATTTTTCATCAGAGTATCCTTAGTATCTTTTTTAATGTCTGCTATCTCAACCACATCATCTTTAATATTTTCTTTTTCCGGTGAGCCGTCAAAAAGATCTTTTCTGTTCAAAATATCTTCGTCAGATAATTCATCTTTATTAGCTACTCCATCAGTCAGAGATTTGGGAGTTAAAATAATTTTCTCCGGTGAATTCTTAATTGGGTTAGTTTCTTCTTTTGAGAAAAAGTCTTCTTCGGGCAAGTCTCCAGAATTATTTTTAGGCACCCTTATCATTTGTCCAGCTTCTAATAGATAAGGCTTCTTTAATTTATTAGTCTTAACAAAAACATTCCAATCCACTGAGAATTTCTTGATTAAACTCTGCACAGTTTCCCCCTCTCCTACCTGATAATTTATCCAACCGATTCCCCCATAATATTTTCTTTGATATCTTTTCCAAAAAACATAGACTCCCGTCGCCATCAAAACGAAAAAAGTAACTATTACTAGCTCTCTCCAGGGAATAAACCATTTCTTAATTAATTCAGATTGAACTATTTGCTCTTCACCGTTAGTATTTGCATAACGATATTCTTTTTGAAAACTCAACAATCCAAAACGCGGGCCTTTCCAAGACAGAGTTGAAACAAAATTATCTCCTCTTAAAACCTGAAAATTACGATTTTCTATATTTTCTGTTTTCCTAGTTATTGCATTGGCAATGGTTATTTTTTCACTAAAATCAACGCTAATATTGCCATTATTTTTAATATCCGAAGTGATTAAATACTCTTTAAACTTATCTTTTTTATCTTTATCCCAAGGTAAATAAAATTCATCAAAATTTTTAGCTATTTTTAAATTAGAAAAAGCCAATGTCTTATTTATGTCTCCAGGCACGGTTTCATAAATTCTCACCCCTACGCGAGTAGTCAGCATCACTTTTGAGCCATCACTCTGAGCAGCTTCGTCCTTACTTTTCTTTTGAATCAATATTCCTCCAGTATGCTCTCCCACATCGGCATCCTTGGGAATACTGATCACAAAAAGCAATTCCCTTTTCTCTCCGGATTTTAGATCCATTTCTACCAATTCCTTTCCTTCACACCATTTCTTAAGTTCAGAAATATTATCTTCACTCAGCTCATAGTTATTTTTTAGGTCATCGCCAGAAACTTTACACACTTCGTCAATGGTTTTTTTATCTTCAAAGACTTTATTGGCAAAAGCAGGTTTAGCTTCGGGATAAAATTTTACCCAAGAGCCTACAGCTTCTTTGGGTTCAGTTATTTGTCTAAGAGCAAAACCCCCACTAGAGCTTTTAAGACTATCGGCTGCATAAATAATGGCTGTCCAAGAGTCTTCAAAAAGATTAACCACTGTCAAAGAATCTTCTTTGGTTGTACCGGGGTCAAGTTTATAAATAAACCAGGATTTGCTATCAGGAACGTTAGGATCAAAGTTAGTCGGACTGCCACCCATTTGTCCGTACTCGATAGCCGTAACGAGTCCTGGAGCTAGAGCAAATATTACTGCAAACAAAAACATACTCAATACTACTTTTGTTTTCATAATTTATTTTTATAATTTTATTTTAAAAAAGTCATTTTAAATTTGTTTAAATTATAACATAAACTATGCAAATTAAAAAACATCCTCACAAAGGAGAATGTTCTTTAATATGTATAAATTTTTCTTTTGTTTAGATTATGGAAAGGACTAAGTTCAAGGAATATGCTCCAGCTACCTGAGCGGCTGGTAACTTTTGAGTAAGACCTATGTTAGTCACATCCCATCGACAGAAAGTTGCTGCGCCTGAAGCTCCTGAAGCTAATGTGATACTATCTGTTGTACCTTCAGCAAAAGCACTATTTGAACCCAAGGAAACATTAGTTGTAGCACAACTTGATACGCCAGCCAAAGTTCCTGCTGCTGGATTGACTGCTAACTGTCCTCCTAAATTATCTGTATCTGCTCCGTCAGTATAGCCAGATCCAGAGGCATCATTAAAATCGTAATTGGCAGTTCCATTTGTCCAAGTGGCACCAGTAGCACTTCCCGCGATACTAGCTGTCCAAGTAGAGGTGGAAGTAGGATTAAAAACTCTAATTCTTTGTGCAGAAGATCCCAATGTTCCAGTAGTATTTTGGGTGTCATAGGAGAAGGTAGTCGAAGCAAAAGAGACTGCTGGACTAGCTACTGTAGCTCCTCCTGCGTCTACGATATCGATTGCTTTTACTCCCTCGTTAATCGACTGATTTAACTGGGATTGATTGCTGGCAGAGGCCTTAATAGCTACAATTCCCAAAAGAATCATGGAAAAAATTCCGATTCTTCTAGCTACCAAGTTGATTACTTTTGTTTTCATATTTTTATTCCCTTGGAAAAACATATTTTTTATTTATTATTTTATAATATATGTTTCTACAGAGTAATTTTTTATTTTTTTATTTACTTATTTTTTAAATTAAAAAAGGGTGAACATTCATTTCTTCAATTCCCTATTTATTTAAGGATTTGAGGAAAAGAATTTTCACCCGTTTACTGCCTTTTTTACTTTTACAGATTAATTATACACCATCTGAAAGAAAAAGTCAAATAACTGTCAGAATTAAATTCAAAGAATAACTTCCAGTTAATTGTGCAGCCGGTATATCTTGGGTCATATTCACGCCTGTGATATCCCAATAGCAATTTGTCCCAGCGCTAGCTCCGGCTGTAATTAAATTGATTGAATCTTGAGTGCTCTGGATAAAATAAGCTGATGATCCGTTAGTCAATCCCGTTGTAGTGCAACCGCCTTGCGGAGTTACGGTTGCGCCACTAGCATTTACATTTAATCTTCCGGTAGTTGCATCCCCATTAAAATTATAAGTATTTCCTCCGCTAGTCCAGAGATTAGTGCTCACTGTCCCAGCGATTGAAAGCGTCCAACTAGGAGTAGTAGTGGTGTTAGTCACTCTTATTTTTTGAACTGGAATTCCCATAGTAGCTGTAGATTGCTGAGCGCCCCAATTAAAATTCGCACTCGAAAAACTAACCGAAGGGCTAACTATTGATGCACCTCCTGAATCTACGATATCCACTAATAAAGAGCCTGTAGTTGGAGCGTAATATTCATAGGAAACTCCCATAACCGCTGCCATGACATTACTTCCTTTTGAATTTAGATTTATTGTATAGTTTCCATTATCCTTAATCTCTCCAGAAATATTCCGATGAAAAAATAAAATCCATTGATATTCGCCAGTTGAATTCCAATTATACACAGTAGTTACTGTTGGTTGAGTTGATATATATGCGTCCTTATCCGCTGTCTTACCGTTTACTGAATTAGCCCAAATATATGAATCCCAACTACCCGACTGAGTAGTGCCGGCTACCGAAACATTCACACTGGGTGTCCCTGTGGTTCCATAAGCCGTCTGTTGCTCTGTCCAAAAAAGGGCGCTGCCTGATTCACTACTCGAGCTTTTATTATAAGAATAAGTTAATACTACTTGAGACGCTCGCGAAGTCATCGTCCCCGTAAAAGTAGTGGCAATCTGATTGTCTCCCTGAGTCATGGTTGATAAATTATTTACATCATTTGACAATATCCAAAAATTATTCATCGTTTCTGTGGCAGCAGTTTGGGCAAACGTTAAAGTCGGAGTCGGAGTCGTCCCCCCTAGCTGCGCCGCTAAATTACGATTGCCCGCTGTAGAGCTATGCGCTGTTCCCCGCAAAAATATGTTTTTAAAACTATGATTATCTTCCGGAATATTTATCGTCTCATCGATGTCCAAAGAAACCGATGAGGATTGAAATCCGTCAGAGCCCAATAATATATCCCTTGTTTTAGTCAGTGTTGTAGAATTAGCATAATTAAATTTATAAGTTATTACTTGTTCCGCTGAAACAAGATTCATCTGGTAACCTGTAGTGGCAGCTACTTTTAGCGTGTGCGTCGTATTGAGAGTAATCGTATTCTTGGAATGCAATATATAAATAGCCTGAGTATCTGCGCCTCCCGCGTTATCCAAATAATAATTCTTTACAGTATCCGAATCATAATTGATTGCAAATGTATTGTCAGTTGTTCCGGTAGCGGGAATCTGTCCCCTTATTTCCGCCCAAGCTGAAACGACTGTGGGAGCACTCTCTGAAATTGATAGATTAGGAGAGGTAAATGTAACTCCAGTTGCACCGACTGCTACGTTTCCATTATTTTGCCCGATCATATATTTTACAGTATTCAACTGAACAGCCGCTTGACTATCATAATCGTAAGTTATAAAAAGTTTAGCGCTAGCCATCTTAGTAGCTACTCTCCCTACTTTAGCCCTAAAACTAAAAGAATAAGCTCCAGCCGCATTAAACCTAGAGGCTACAGCTGAAGTAAAATTAGGCTTGACTCTTATGGCATAGTTTTCACCAGAAGCCAAATAAGAAGCCGAGGTAAAAACACTTTCCGTCATGCCCGAAGGAGTAAGTCCGATTGTTACAACTCCCGGAGCGCCTGTAGTGGCAGTTTGAAAAGTAAAATCTATCCAAGCTGATTTGATAGCATTAGCTGAAGTTATAGCATCTGGCAGATCAATCGTCACGGCTGTCGGAGACCAGTAAGTATTAGCTGCCAAACCTGTCCCTGAATTTTGGTTTTGTCCCAAAAAATATTCCACCGTCTTGGTTCGGGTTTCTGCTTGGGCATCACTGGTTAAAAATAAAAAAGAGCAAAAAAAACAAATTAAAATTGCTCGTAAATAATAAATTTTCCCTATCATTCTCCTCCTTTTTTTGTTTTTCATAATTCATCTAAGACTAAAATGGCTATTGGGATAAATAGCTCAAAAGAATCTTTTCTCTTTAAATTATAACACACAATTTCAGAAGATTTAAGATGTATGATTTAAGATTTACGAAAAAAATAATCCATTGGAAATTTAATAATTGCATTTACTTTTTTATAATCATTTAGTATAGAGCATGGAACATATTAGCATGTCAGCACGTTAGCATGTTAACAATAGAACAGTAGATTTTAAATTTCGAATTTCTAATGAGGAAGCGTCAATCCTCTCCCTCTTGTACTCAAGGGGGAGAGTTAGAGAGGGGGTTTATCTTTAAATTTTCAACCTGTCAGTCGCGACTGACGGAATGTTTGAGTCATTAAGAAATTAAGATTTCACTCAAAATTCAAAATTAGAAATTCAAAATTAATCTACATTTCCTCATCTCCCCTATCTCCAACATTTCCAACTCCGCCAGCTGGCGGATAGAACATCTACAACACTTAGAACATTCTCCTCCCTTGCTAAAACCCCCTCTTTCCGCCATAATAGAATATGATATTTAAGCTAAAATTATAAAAATATGATTGATAACAAAATTTTTGAAAAAATGACTATTCATGCAAAAAATAGCCTTCATGAGGCTTCCAATATTGCTAATTTCTATGGCGGACAAGCCATTTATCCTGAGCATTTGCTCTTGGCTGTTTTTTTGGAAAAAGGCAGCCTAGGAAGCAACATTCTGCGCGACCTAGCGATAGATAAAGATTCTTTTGATAAAATTTTTAAAGCAAAGGGAAACTCCGCCAAAAAAATAAAAAAGAATCTAGAACTTTCTTTGGAATTAAAAAAAATTATCACTCGCGCCTATCTTTTAGCTAGTAAATTTAGTTATTCTTATATAGGCACTGAGCATTTAGTTTTTTCTATTATGGAAAACCCCAATGACAATGTTAAAAAAATAATAGATATTAGCGCTAAAAATTCTCCCCTTCCAAATGGGACAGCCAAAGAAATATCCGGAAAAGTTTTATCCTCCCCGATCGCCAATTCAAATATGTTAGACAAAAGTTTTTTATCAGGAATATTTAAAGCCCTCAATCTGCCAGATATCAACTTCCCAGCTTTTTCCAGTAGTTCAAAAAAGACCAGTACCACTCCTAATTTGGATTATTTTTGCAACAATCTAAATAAAAAAGTAAAAAATGAGGACACAATACTAGTTGGTCGCGAAAAAGAATTGGAAAGAATTTTTAATTCGCTAGGGAGAAAAAGCAAAAATAACCCTCTCCTAATCGGAGACCCGGGTATCGGAAAAACTGCCATTGTAGAAGGATTAGCCAAAAGAATCAACGCCGAGCAAGTACCAGAAAACTTAATGAATAAAAAAATACTCTCTTTAGACATCGCTCTCGTGGTTGCTGGAACTAATTTTAGAGGAGAATTTGAGCAAAGATTAAAGGATATTTTGCAAGAAGCTTCTGCTAATAAAGATGTCATTCTTTTTATTGATGAGATTCACAGCATCGTCGGAGCTGGCAATGCTTCGGGCGGATTGGACGCAGCTAATATTTTAAAACCCTTACTTACTCAAGGCTCTCTTCGCTGTATCGGAGCTACCACTCTGGAAGAATATAAAAAATATATCGAAAAAGATTCTGCCCTAGAAAGAAGATTTCAACCCATCATCCTAAAAGAACCCAGCTCCGAAGACACTTTAAAAATACTCAAAGGCATCAAAAAAAATTATGAGAAATTTCATAGCGTCAGCATCTCTGATGAAGCTATTAGCGCGGCAGTAGAGCTCAGCTCTCGCTACACTCAAGATAGATTTCAGCCGGATAAATCCATTGATTTAATTGATGAAACTGCCTCTCGAATAAAAAACCAAGCTACTTTATCCCCAGCTACCAAAGAATTAAAAATAGCTGAAAAAAAATTAGCCGATCTGATTGATAAAAAGCACACTCTCGTAGCCGAAGAAAAATATGATGAAGCTATTTTTCTACGAAAAAAAGAAGAAGAGCTTATCGCCAAAGTATCTCAATTCAAAAATGAGCAAAAAAAATACGCCAAAGAAAATAAATTATTTATCACTAGCGCTGACATCGCTCAAACCATTTCAATTTCTACCAATATTCCTGTCCAAAAAATACTAGCCCAATCATCCGAAAAAACCAAAAATATATTTGAAAAATTAAACGCCACTATCGTCGGACAAGAAGAAGCTTTAAAGAAAATATCCTGGTCTATCCTAAGGGCACAAAGTGGCATCGGAGACATCGACAGACCTATCGGTTCATTTCTCTTTTTAGGGCCCAGTGGAGTCGGTAAGACTCTTAGTGCCAAGACTCTGGCTCAAGAATTCTTTGGCGATGTCCACTCCTTGATCAAGATAGATATGAGTGAGTTTGTCGAAAAACACAATGTTTCCAGGCTGATTGGCGCTCCAGCTGGCTATGTCGGATACGGAGAGGGAGGCAAATTGACTGAAAAAGTCCGACGTCAACCCTATAGTCTGATCCTTTTTGATGAGATAGAAAAAGCCCATCCGGATGTATTTAATATCCTGCTTCAATTACTCGAAGAAGGCGTCTTAACTGACGCTGAGGGTCGCAAAGTTAATTTTAAAAACACTATAGTTATTCTCACTTCCAATATCGGTACCAAAGAATTTACTCAAGCTTCATCCATCGGCTTTTCATCTAACAATAGAAATAATCTGGACAAAAAGTTCGAAGATATCAAACAGAAAGTTTTATCTGAACTAAAAGAAAAAATGAAACCGGAAATATTAAATCGACTGGACGAAATCATAGTCTTTAATGCTCTAAATGAAAAAGACATTGAAAAAATAATAAATTTAGAGTTAAAAAAATTAACCCAAAGATTATCATCTAAAAAAATAAAACTGACTTATTCTAAAAATTTAATTAAATTTTTGATTGAAAAGAGTTTTTCTACTGAAAAAGGCGCCCGTTATATCAAGAAAAACATTCGAGACTTTATCGAAAATGAAATTGCTGATAAAATCGCTCACAACAAAATAAAAAACAATACTCTTAAATTTGATATCAAAAACAATAAAATAATCAGCCGTTAGTTTAGGGTATCGTGAATTATGTATTATGAATTA
>JAVEXR010000001.1:0-14865 GCA_034003925.1 Candidatus Moraniibacteriota bacterium | reverse complement strand
GAAATTTTCTCAACTCCTTTTCAACATCTAGAACACTTTGAACATTTAGAACACCTAGAACAATTACAACATTTACAACATCTTTAATTATTCTCGCCATGGATATAAAAAAATTTATCCTAGACACAGTTTTTCCGATTCATTGCATCGCTTGCAATAAGGAAGGTGTTTGGTTTTGCGAAAAATGTTTTAACAAAATAATTTTTAAAATAGAACAGCGCTGCCCTATTTGCAAAAAGGTTATCATTCCCAATGGGGAGACTTGTTTTTCTTGCAAATATGAAAATGATATCGATGGCATTTTGGTTTCCTCTTTTTACAGAAAGAAAAAAGAAAAAACTATCGTGGCTAAACTTGTTCATTATTATAAATATCGCTTTGTGTCTGAGCTAAGTTTAACTTTGGGTAAAATTCTAGAAAAATCCATCCTGGCCTCCACTCTTCCTCTGCCTGAAATATTGATTCCAGTACCACTGCATCCTCGCCGCTTACGCTGGAGAGGATTTAATCAGGCGCAACTTCTGGCCCAATATCTGGGCAAAAATCTCACTCCCGGCTTAGAATTGCCCGTTTATTCTGATATTCTACTTCGCAGTCGCTACACCAAGCCTCAGATGGAAATAAAAAACCGCCAAAAAAGACAGGTCAATACTCAAGACGCTTTTAGTCTTAATGCTCAAAAATCTTTTCAAATCAAAGATAAAATTATTTTCTTGGTTGATGATATCGCTACTACTGGCAGCACTTTATTTGAATGTGCTAAAGTCTTAAAACAAGCCGGAGCCAAAAAAGTTTATGGCGTGGTTTTGACGAGACAGTGAAATGTTGTAGATGTTCTAAGTGTTGTAATTGTTCTAGGCGTTGTAATTGTTGTAATGTTTAATACTTTTTTTGAAAATAAAATAAAATAATTTTAAATTTTAAACCTGTCAGTCGCGAGTGACGTGTCTTATACGGAATCTCGTTTTTTAATCAGAGTTTGTCTTTAACAATAATTTTTCAATAACTTTTTTGGCAGCAAAAGAAGTTACAAAAAAACTGCCACACGTACTACTAAAATAAATAAATCTAACTCTCGTCGCTAAAACTTTGGGTTCCGCATCCGCTCCATGACAAAGTTTTTTAACGCTCTTTTCAAGTTGATTTATTTTATTTTATCCGTAAAGTGTGGACACAAATCCCCACTTTACAAACCTTATAAACTTTAAAAACTTTAAAAACTTTTTGAGTTTTATTTTCCCCACTTTCAACATCTAGAACATTTTCAACTCCGCCAGCTGGCGGATAGAACATCTCCCTATTTTACAATCACATCTCCATTTAAACTCAAATCAAAGTGTTTAGTTTCTCCATTTTTTAATTTAACATCTACTACTGTCGGTACTATGCCGCTACCGGATTGTTTTTGAATTTTTAATTTATAATCTTTGTCCCTTAATTCTCGGGGTAAACTATATTTTATTTCAATAGTCTTAGTGCTATTAAGTGGCACTTTTACAAATCCTCCAGCAAATTTTTTATTGAATTCTTCTCCGTACGCAACTTCAGATTCAACTATATTGGCAAAATTATTTATACGAGCACCCTTGGGCAAATACACGCGCAAATAAGTAAGATAATCTCGAGTCATCCAATCTTTAACTTTACCAGTATGATTATAAGTTATTTTTAAAGATGCCTCTGGAATTTCCTTGGCTAAATCTACTGTGTATTGCATATTTCGCTTTACAAAATAATCACTTTTATAAGCTCCCAGATTAGCGTCCACCACCATCAAATAATCATTATCCCAAGCGCTGTCCACTTTTCCACTCCAACCCAATTCTTCCAAAAGAGCCTCACCGTCTTTATTTTCATTAAAATATAATTGGATATTTTTATTTTTAAATTCCCCCACTAAACTCTTAGCTAATTTTAATTTATCCAACTTTGATAGAGCTGTTGTTTTTTTAAGTACTTCATTTAAAAAGTCATGCATTACATCTTTTCGATTTTCCCTTTCGATACCCTGCTTAGCAAAATCGATCTCCACTTGCTTTTCAAGAGTGACAAGAGCGCTTCCCGGCTCAAAAACAACCGGATAGCCCTCCACTTTTATCGGACCGGTAACTTTTAAAATACTTTCCAAAACCGCTGCGTTCATCGCGAGTACTCCGTCAAATTTTTCTCCTCCCTGACCTTGATAATAAAATTCAAGAGCTTTTTTAGCATTAGTCGGATAGTCTGGAGAATAGTTAGAGTCTCTCAATTTCCAAGCATCAATCCTAAAAACTTTTTTCATCGGAAAAGGCATCTCTTTATTTTCTGGGATACGTCCGTCAAAATTTGAAGTGTCATGAATTTCATAAGATTTAACCTTACCATTTTCTATTTTTACTACACCAAAAGAACCGATAAAGCCACCTCCTGGACGCAATTCCATATTGTTTTGAAAAAGAACCAAGAAAGTTTTTTCTCCAGACAGCATCATCTTAGACATTTTCAAGATAGAGCTCGAGGAGCTGACATCATTACTTTCGCTTTTCTCGCTATCCATTTTTCCTGCAAAATAAGCAATTGAAAAAATCAAAGCTATTAGCAAAGTAATTATAGAAAATTTTAATATTTTTTTTCCTGTCATAAAATTTTGCAAAATTTATTTATTTCCCAATAATTGGTTTAATCTTTTTTTAAATTCCTCTTCGGTCGGTTCACGAAAAGCCTCTTTGAGCTCATCTGCATCGATTAACTCTTTTTTTTCTTGAACTGATGGAATTCCCATCGATTCTGGCATAAAAGGTTCCGTATTGGCTCGAGCCTCTAATTGAACTATTTTATTTAGATCCTCCTCGGCAATCGGCAAATTGGCAGGTGAAGAAGCTTTTTTTGACCCAACTGAACGCTGGGTAAAAAGCTCCGGACTGATTCTAGAAATTGGAATATCTTTTTTGATAGTTTTTTCCACTGGTGCCTCTTTTTGCTCTTCTCTTTTTTGAGGAAAAGACAGGGTAAGTTTTTGAATTTTTTCTCTATTTAATTTAAAGAAATTATCCAATTCTTTTTGGGCTTGAACTTTTTGTTTATTATATATTTTTTTTCTACTGACCGAAAGCAAGATTATTTTTTCCACTAAATCCAAAAGTAGTTGCACCAAAAATGACAATATCAAACCGATGGCGATACTCTCTAATAAAATCAAACCTTTGTTGGCAATTTTCACTTGAGCTTCTCGAGAAACAATCTCCAGACTCAAATCATTTTTTACATCATAATATCGACTGATTGAATCCAATAAATCTCGAGCAGAATTTTCCATCAAGCTCAAGGTCTTAGCTTCACTTTTTCCACTTACTTGGATTTCGATAAGACTGTCGGCGTCATTCTTTTTTATAGAAACTTCTTTTTCTAAAAGATTAATTTTTTCAGTGATAACAAAGATATTCTCTCTCACTTTATCCAGATGGATGGCTGTTTTGGTATTTTTGGGAGAAACTAAAATGTTGACTTTAGCCCAATATTCTCTAGAATTATCCACTAATAAAAGATAAGCACTTATACCAAAAGCCACCGCTATAAATAAAAAATAAGCGTTGAGCCTTTGCGCTACCCATTTTTTTTCTCTGTCAAACATAAAAACAAAATCTATTTAAATCCTTTGATAACTTAAAATAATAGCAAGAAAATAAACCCTTGTCAATGTCTGGCAGATGATATATAATTTAATTATTAAAATAGAAAACACAAATAAAAATTGAAAGATTTCTATGAGCAATTGCGTTTTATAAGTAAAGCTTATTTAGAAATTTTTAAAACAAAAAAAATGACAAAAAAAACCTTAGATAATGACAAAACTTTACAAATAACCGCCCTCAAGAAAACTATTGCTGACGCCGAAAAAACTATCCAAAGCGCCAAAGCTATGCTTATTCAGTTAGAGGGTAAAAAAATTACCGGACAAAAGCCCGAAGAAGATGAGGGGGATGTTGTTTATGGAACTTTTGACGGACAAATAATGATCAGTGATGATGGCAAACAATATCCGGTTCCAGCCAATTATGCTTCCAAATCAAAATTGGTAGAGGGTGATATGCTAAAGCTTACGATTAATAACGGCAGTTTTATGTATAAGCAAGTCGGACCGATAGAGCGCAAAAACCTAATCGGAGTAGCCGGACAAGATGAAGGTGGAAATTACTTTGTCATCAGCGAAGGTGTTCCCTATAAAATACTATTAGCTTCTATAACTTACTTTAAAATTGAACCAGGAGATGAGGTGGTAATTACTGTTCCTACTGAAAAATCAAGTCTTTGGGCTGCAGTAGAAAATGTTTTACAAAAAAATAGCGAAATTACTAACTATGATACGCTGACTGCCACTGCCTCAAAAAATATGTCTTCTTATGAAGAGGATGATGCCCAGGAAGAAGAGGAAAAAGAAGAAGCAAAGGAAACTAGCGTCAAGGATTCTGTAATTGATGAATGGATGAGTGATATCGAAGAAATCAAAAAAGAGATCCAAGAAGAAAAAACCAATATCAAAGCCTAACAAAACATTAAATAAAAAATAAAAGCATTAAAACATCAAAACATTGAAGCATCTTTGCTCTAGTGTTTTTTGTTCTAGTGGTAAATTAGAAAAAAATATGTCTGAAAACACAACTTTAAGTCGCAAGGATTTAAAATTCAGTTTTTTGGCCGGACTTCTCATCGGATTGTTATTTATGCCGGTCGTAAAAGCTGCCAAACCTGAGCTGTATGAATCAATTTTCTACACAATTGTCCCTTTCTTTTTTATCGCTACCCCACTGGGAGCAGTAATCGCTTTCAAAATTAGCCAAAAAATAAGTATTGTCTGGCAATTGGCAAAATTTATCGTTATTGGGGTCTTAAATACTGTTGTGGATTTGGGGTTTTTATCATTCTTAACATTTACTGCAAAAAATTATTTTAATATCAGCGCTACGGATGCTTTTTTGATGGGAATAACTTTTTACTCTTTATACAAAGGTCTTTCCTTTATAGTAGCCAACATTAACAGTTACTATTGGAATAAATATTGGACATTTCAAGGAAACAATAAAAAAACCTCTTCAGAAATTATTCAATTTTTTGCTGTCAGCATCATCGGTTTTGTTATCAATATTGCTACCGCTTCCTATGTTTTTGGAGCTATTAATCCAATCGGAGGACTTAATCCTGACCAATGGGGCTTAATCGGAGCCGCTATCGGAAGCATCGCCGGACTACTTTGGAATTTTGTCGGTTACAAACTCTGGGTCTTTAAGAAGTAATCTTCTTTATAAAATACCACAAAAAAACACTTCCCTCGGAGGTGTTTTTTTAGAAAATAATTTTGAATCCCCCTCTTTACTTCTCCCCCTTTTTAAAGGGGGAGATTGAGAGGGGGTTTGTCTTTTAATTTCTAATCTGTCATTCCAGAAGATAGATTTTTAATAATTTTCTTACTAACTTTTTTGACAGCAAAAGAAGTTACAAAAAACTGCCACACGTACTACTAAAATATAAATAAATCTAACTCTCATCCGCTAAAACTTTGGGTTCCGCATCCGCTCCATGACAAAGTTTCTTAACGCTCCCTTCGAGCTGATTTATTTTATTTTATCCGTAAAGTGTGGACACAAATTCCCATCCTGCAAACCTTAAGAACCTTATTCACCCAGTTAAATTGATCTGCACCGCTTCTGCGGATTTAACAGGGTAAACTTTATAAACTCTACTGTTTTTGTCAATTTCCCCAATCCCCTCAACTATGCTAAAATGCTATTATGCCTGTAAAAAATTGGCAAAACTCTGAAATTATAATGCTTTAGTTCATATTTTAATGTTAAAATGTTAACATGCTAATATGTTTAAATGAATCATATGTCCTCTACTCTATATCGCAAATATCGACCCTCTCAATTTAATGATGTCGTCGGACAACAACATATCGTCCGAACTCTTTCTAATGCTATTGAAAATAATCGTGTCGGTCAGGCTTATCTTTTTACCGGCCCCAGAGGAACCGGCAAGACTACTTTTGCCAGAATTTTTGCTAAAACAGTCAACTGCACCGCTCCGCTAAAAAAATCCAAGGAAACTTATCTTTATCCCTGCTTAAAGTGTGAAAACTGCCAACAATTTGAAAACAATACTTCTGCTGACATCATCGAAATTGATGCCGCCTCCAATACTGGCGTTGATAATATCCGTGAACTGCGAGAAACCGCCAAACTCTCCCCTTTTAAAGGAAAATACAAAATTTATATCATTGATGAGGTACATATGCTCTCTTCTGGCGCTTTTAACGCCCTTTTAAAGATTTTAGAGGAACCACCTGCCCATATCATCTTTATCCTAGCTACCACCGAAATTCATAAGGTTCCGGAGACCATCATTTCTCGTTGCCAAAGATTTGATTTTTCCAAATTTGATATTGATGAAATCATCGGCAAGCTTTCCATCATCGCTAAAAAAGAAAAGATAGCTATCGAAGACTCAGCCCTAGAATTAATTGCCATCAGCGCCGAGGGTGGTATGCGCGATGCTGAATCCCTCTTAGAGCAAATCATTACTCTGGAAAAAGACAAGATTACTAGCGAAAAAGTAGCTGACATATTGGGGATTAGTAACAATCAATCAGTTGAAAATCTGACTGAACTGGTTTTTGACAAAAAAACAGCTGAGGCGCTTTTGCTTATCAATAAAATTTATAAAGATGGCTACAATTTAGAATTTTTAGCTAAAACTTGGCTCGAGTATTTGCGCAAAGTGATGCTCCTCAGTATCGATGATCATATGGATAAACAACTTTTTGTTAAAATGACCAAAGAGCAAAAAGAAAAAATAAAAGCTGTCACCCAAAAAGCTTCCCTTGGATTTATTATTCTCTGCATCAACAAAGTTTCTGAAAATGTTTCTAAAATTAAAGAATCTTTTATTCCTCAGCTTCCCCTTGAATCAATGATTGTAGAGTTAACCAACTCTGGAAATGATAATTTTAATTCCGCCAATATCACTCCTGCTCCAACTGCACCATCGCCTGAGATAAAACCTCCAGTCAAAGTTACCCCTCCAGTTGCACCGCAAAAAGATATTGCCCCCGTCAAAGAAGCGACTCCAGCACCAGCAGAAATCGAAGTACCCCCTGCTCCGACAGAAAACGTTGTTACAGAAGATGAAATCCCTGCACCTCAAGCAAGTACTGATGGAAAAATAAATATTTATGAAGTAGAAAAAAATTGGAAAGTAATTATTGATGAATTATGTAAAGAAAATTGTTCTCTAGCTATGATGCTTTCTAATTCTGTGCCGATTGAAAGTTCTCAACCTAATATGGTTAATATCGTTATTCGACACTCTTTCCAAAAAGATCTCGTTAATAAAGCTGAAAATAGGTTGACAATTGCCGATATTTCTAATAAAATCACAGGGTTGGTGTTTAAAGTAGAAGCTGTGACTGAAGAAGAGTCCGGAGTAAAATTAAAGAAAATTTTACCTGACCCGATGTCTGAAATGAATGAAGGAGAATGCGGTCAGAATGGAAACTCTCAAGAATCACTTCTCTCTGACGCTATGAGTATGATGGGCGCCACAGTAGTAACTGAATAAAAAATAATTGTTAAATTATTTTTTATTCAAGAAACAAATCTCAAGATGCAATTTCCAAACAATTTCCAATAACCAATCTTCAAAATTTCAAACAATTTGATTTTTGATAATTGAAATTTGAAGTTTGTTTGTATCTTGTTTCTTGGAAGCTGTAACTTACAAAATATATTGGGGATTAGTCAAGCGGTAAGGCATCCCGATTACTATCGGGACATGCGGATGGATTCGAATCAATAAGGTTTTTATATAGAGTTAAAAATTTAATAAAAGTATTTTGTATTTAAAGTTGGGATAGTCCCAATTCGTCGGTATAAGGCATCCCGATTAATATCGGGACAAGCGGAGGTAAGAATCTTAATAATTTCATTTTGTATTTAAAGTTGGGGATTAGCCAAGCGGTAAGGCAACGGGTTTTGATCCCGTCACGCGGGGGTTCGAATCCCTCATCCCCAACTTTGCATACAAATCACCATTTTTTGGTGATTTTTTGATTAACTCAAATGGCATTTTGTACCGAATTGACGCCATTTTCTTGCCCTCGATTTCAAGGTTCCAAAGTACTTTTTCTAGCACTTTTCTTTTTTCCTTATCATCACCTGCTAAAAACCGTTTTTTGGCTGTATTGGCGTACAAAAAGACTTCTTTGGTAAGTTCCAAAGTTGCTAAGCCATTATCGGGATTATCACCACTATTTTTAAGTTGTTGCTCTAATGTTATTTTTTGTTTACTTAATTCTTTCGATTTTGCCTCATAGACCTCGTCAGTAACTAAATCAGCCAATTGATTATCTAAAAGCTTATTTTGTTTCTTATTTACCAATTCTAGCTGTGTGAGAATGGTTTTTTGGACATCTTCTTGGTAATTTTCTTTGTTTTTCAATTTTTCCTTACTTGCCTCGTACATTATTTCAATCAATTCTTTGTTAAATTTTAGATCAGCAAAAGCAGTCGCCACGATTCCTTCTAAGTATTCAGAACGCATATAGCTTTTGTGTTCCTCACAATTACCTCGTCCGTTCGTACAATAATAATAATGGTGGTTTTTCTTTGTTGTAGCGGTCAAAGAACATCCACAGGATTTACAACGGAAAAATCCTCTTAAAGGAAAGAAATGTTTCTGCTTTTTACTATGGTTTTTGCCAAAAAGAACATCTTGAGCATTATCGAAAGCCTGCTTGAAAATCACTTGTTCGTGGCTCCCCAAATAATATTTTCCGTTTCTAGACATAATGCCCGAATAAAAAGGATTAGATAACATTGTATGAATTTTGCTTTTGTGAACTTTTTTACCTGAACGAGTGCGAAAACCATCCTCGTATAAAATATTAGCAATATCTTTTATGCTATAACTTCCAGTCGCATATAGTTCAAATCCTCGACGAATAAACGGAGTCATTTTTTTATCTAAAGAAATTGTTTTGTCGGCTTTATTATTTATATATCCTAACGGTGCGGGTCCAGGCCATCCTCCTCGTTCTAGCTTAGCCCGATTACCACGCTTTACATTTACACTTAAATCATCAGAATATTTTTTTCCTACACCGAAATCAATCGACAACATAAATTTATCAATCGGATTATCCACGATAACTTTATCAATAGTTCTAATTTCCTTGATGTTGCCATTTTCTAAAAGTTCAATAATTCTCGCTCCGTCAAAAATATTTCTCGTTAATCTGTCCACTTTCCAAGATAAAACAATACAATTTTTATTTTTACTAATATAATCTAACATTTCGTTAAAGATTGGACGTCCAATTTTCTTGGCGGACATACTTTCTTTGTAGGTTTTATCAATCTTAATTCCCAAGTTGTTTGCCATACGCAAAAGTTCATTTTCTTGCGATTCGATAGACATCGCCTGTCGTTCTTCTTGTTCAGTTGATTTTCGTGCGTAAAGTATATATTTCATATGAGTATAACTTACAGATATTTTTAAATAAAATCAAGTAACGATATTTTTAATTTCAAAAGATTTGTATTTTCCCTTGCCTATGTATTCGTGTTCAAAGGGAGTTTCATAATCGGGTTTTCTATTGTTAAGGTCATATTGTAAGATTAATTCTTCAACAGCTCTATAGCCATAAACCTCTATCGGCTTATTAATATTTTTTGAACAAAAAAACTTTTTCTTGTTAAATAATCTCTCATCTTCCATATCCTTTTGCAAGTATTTGCAAACATAAGCACCCAGATTTGAGACGTTCTTTATTCTTTTTATTTTTATAAATCCGTGTTCCCAAACATCTGCCACTTCTCTTGATTTGATATACGGAAGATTGCAAAGAAAATGATAATGCACCGCTCCACGATGTTGAAACTCGATAATGGCAATATACTTAAGTTGTTGA
Source organism: Candidatus Moraniibacteriota bacterium (assembly GCA_034003925.1). Lineage (GTDB taxonomy): Bacteria > Patescibacteriota > Minisyncoccia > Moranbacterales > UBA9337 > UBA9337. The sequence continues at coordinate 4,925 of JAVEXR010000001.1, read as the reverse complement.
TAGCGATAATTCATTTTCATTATGAATTTATTAAAAAACCTATTGGCAATTTTTACATCTTGGATATTTTTTTTAAATGTCAGAGTGTAAAATTTCGTTAAATCTTGATTGCTGTTTATAATTCGCCTTATGCTAGTACGGGTTCTATTAATGGAATCTATGCGTTTATGCAACCGTTTTGTTTCTTTTTTATCTTCAATTAAAAAATCTAGTATCAACTGTTCTTTTTCAAGTTCTACTATTTTTTTCTTTTTATTTTTATTTCGAGTAAAATTGCGTTTTAGATTTTGTTCGTATTCATACAACTCAACATAATTGCCTGAAATAATAATTTTTTTGTGATAATACATAATTAATTTCTGTTTAAATGTGTTTATAATCAAGTTAAGTAATGAGGAGAATTCCTTTTGTCTAAAGCCAAAAGGAATCACTCCTCAATTGAATTAAAAATGATAAATAATTCAGCCAATGAATCCAGATATTCATCTGCTTCATCATTAGAAATAGTTAAACAGTGGTATTTTTCAAAATACTCAATCATTCTTTTCCTAAGTTTTTGGCTGAATTTATAGGACATAAAAAAACCACATTATTTCTAATGCAGTTAATTTAACTCTTTTTGATTTTTAAATATAAGGCGTACTAGGATTTCTTGGGTGGCACCTTCTTTTCAGCTTTTGTTTTTAATCTTTTTATGATTTTTGAGACTTCTTGATACTCTATTTTTTTATCAATAAATCTAACATCACCGTTAATAATATCTTTTATTTCTGCATATTTTTTGCCTTCTTTTCTTAATTTATAAATAAGCAAATCTCTTTCAATATTTTTACTTTTTACAAATCTTTCTGACTTACTCCTGTCCAATCCATACAAACGATCTCTTTCTTCGGCGATTTTATCCCAATTACTAGCAATATCATTTATGGTAGTTTCGGGAAAAATTTCAATCGCTACAAATTGCTCATCTCCCCAGTTTTTAGGAAAGTGGACTGCATCTTCTCCTGTTTCTTCTGAAGTATAAAAAAATGGCTCTTCTATGGTTGGAATTAATCTTGGCGTTATTTCTGGATAATACTCTGGCTTTAATAAAAAATTATTTACAATAAACGTTTTTAAGGGAAAATGGAAAATATTTGGAAGATTATATTTATTCATTAACTCTTTTAAATCATTCTCAAATTCTGGCGTATCATCATATGAAAAAATAATCTCTTCATCATCTACACAAATTATTTCGCTTAAATCTTTGCACTTCTTACGCAAGACTAAAACATCAATCATAAAATCATCATTGACTTGTAGCAATAACAATTTTTCATATATTTTTTCTGCTTGAGAATTTTTCATAGTCATACAAAAAACCGATTAATTAAATCAGTTTAATGTAGCCTTATTTAAAGTAAAAGTCAAATAGATCGCCTTATTTTTGGACAAAAATCAAGTTTAAGATTAATATTAATAATAATTAGTTAAATTTTAATTTATGGCTAAAGTATACACTTTTCATATTTACAGCATTGAAGACACAAGTGAATTTAAAAAAATTGAGGAATTTGAAAAAAGTAAAATACAAATTGCTAATGAATTTGAGGAAGAAACATTCAATCAATTAAAAAAAGATTTTGATAGAAATGATAATGTCGCTATAGCTAATAAAGTTGAACCTCCAGGAGATAAAGGAGGAGGAGCTTTTGGAATATTTCCATTATTGGATTGGTTTCATGTTGGATTAACTATAACAATAATACTTACTACAAAAGGATTTTTTGACGAACTAGGGAGAGGGCTTGCAAAAAAATTGTTAAAAGTTTTGTTTAATAAAAAAAGACCAACAAAACTAATCATTTTTTATAAAAATAAAAAAATTGAAATTATTATTCCTTCAGAAACAAATCTAAAAGATGTTGCCAATTTAGAAAATTTCTTAAGTGATTTCAATAAAATACAAGGAGGAAAATGCGTTTATTCATCCGAAACAAAAACTTTTGTTTTTATAGAAAAATATGACGATTTTGATGATAGCGAACCAAAGGGATAATCAACTATTTATATTTAATTCAATTCAACTCCCTCATTAAATAAGTTCTAACTTCTTCCCACACGCGCAATAACGACGAAAAACAGCTTAAATAGGCTGTTTTTTGGTTGAGCAGTTGACTTTTATCTGGTTTTGTGCTAAAGTACTAAGTTAGTCATAGTGGCTGGCGTTTAACAATTCAAACCAATCCCTAAAGAGGGCAAAGGAGGTTTGCAATGATTCAGGAAATTATTTTGCACGGTGAGTTAAGAGGTGAGCTGGTAAGTTTTAATGCGTATGTTGCAGAAGTTACCATCTTCGGAGATTTCACCTACAATCGTCAAAGATTCATCAATCTTCCCGTCGTCAGGATTGTCATTGAGGAAATTGACTACGAAGACGTATGTGCCGATGTAATATTCGACGATGAGTATTGTCGCGTCATTCCTTACCTCAAGGCAAAAAAACATTTCAGGGATCTCTTAGAACAAGAACTACTTGCCCTAAAAGAGAAAACTGGTGGTTTTCATCGCCGAGGGATTGAGGAATATTTGAAAAGATTAAAAACATATTCCGAGATTAAAACTATTATCAGCGAGGTTAAGTCTGCGGTGAACCGGCTTAAGCCAGAAAAGGCTGATTCCAAAGTCCTCCGCCAAATTTTAACCCTATTGGGGAGAAGTTCAGAAACTGACAATACTTTTGCTGTACGAAAGGAAGCTTGATTTCTGATTAAAAGGTTTGCTTCATCTGAAGCTATGGCGACCCGCCTCAAGAGGTCGCTTTTTTTATTTCTTAATCAAAGCTTCGATTCTCTCAGCTTTACCTCTTACAATCTCCCAATTATCCAAAATCACTCCATATGCCTATTTAAAATCAAGCGACTTTGAATAGGCTGGATTTAATAGTATAATGAGTAGATAATACTATGATAATTATAAAATTTACGAAAGCAATCATCTTTGATTTTGACGGCGTAATCCATGATACCTTTGATTTAGCCTATAAAATAAATATCGGCATTTTTGGTGAGGAATTGACTGAAGAGAAATACCGAGATTTTTTTAATGGAAATATCTTTGAAAACAAGGATCTTAAGAAAAAAGATAACGATGATTTTTTTAAGTTACAAAACGAGGCATTCAAGTATTTGAAAATAGATGAGAATATCAAAAATAATCTGGAAAAACTGTACGAAAAATATGCCCTGTTTATAATTTCATCCAATCAGGAAAAAGCCTTGAATATCTATTTTCAAAATAATAAGTTCACCCATATTTTCAAGGAAATGATGGGGTCAGAAACGCATCAATCTAAAGTTGAAAAGTTTAAATACTTATTTGAAAAATATAAGCTTGATGCGAATGATTGTGTCTTTGTTACTGATACCCTTGGGGATATTCTGGAAGGCAATAAAGTCGGCATCAAAACAATTGCCGTGGACTTTGGTTTTCATAAAAAAGATAGGCTTGAAAAGGGAAAGCCATTTAAGATAGTTTCGAGTTTTGATGATGTGATTAGAGAGATAGAAAAGATGTAATTCTGCTAGGAGCTTAATCCTCCGTTCAATGACTGTGCCCAGCTAACTTCATTGTTTTGCTAACATCTCTATAGCTAAAAAGGTTCCAACTTCGTCCCACACGCGCAACTTATAAAATCAAAAGACACGCCCGACTAGGGTGTGTTTTTAATTTTATTTAGCTAGGACAGGGATTCGAACCTGCCTGCCGGCAGGCAGGCGGGTAGCAAGTGAATAAAATAATTTTTAGCAAAAAATTATTGCAATGAACGCCGACAAACGCGAAAAAGAGCGTTTGGCGCTACCCAGGGCAAAGAATGAATGAGCGGCGGCGAATGAGTGACGCGGAAATCTACTCATCCCAACTTTGCATACAAAAATTGATATAAAAAAGGCCCTGCTTGTTTTTAGAAACAAGCAGGGCCAATAAGTCAGGCGGTCGCAATGAAGAACTATGCCTCATCATACTTTATACCGGTCTATCCTAAACTTGGCATTATGGATAGTTAAAATCAAAAACCCTCCTCCTAGACCCATCATACCGCCGGGCGCAGGAACAATTTGCAGTTGATACTTTTCAAAAAGTTTCAGGCGTGAGCGATTACCCTTTGCCCATTTATGAATTTTTCCAGGTAAAAGATTCGCGCGTTTTGACAATGCCATATTGCCAAGTTTCCTGTAAACATCCAGACTCCACTCGGCATGCATATGGCCACAGAATACCTTGATGTTTTTGTTATGCATGTAGTAATAATCCCGAATATATTCGTCAAACTTAGAAATTGCATCCGGGTCATGCAGAAACACAAACACGGTTTTCCCCTCAGGAATTTGCTCAAGTGTCCTCTGGATAAAAACTTCCTGTTTGAGGCGAAAATCTTTAATCTCTGATTGTTCTTTCAGTGGTAAATGATCCAACTTCTGCATCATCAACGATGAGCTAAGAGTGATAAAATGAATTCCTCCAGCAACAAAAGTTTGCCATAAAGGCCCGATGACATGAAAGAAACTATCCAGACTTTCCCCAGAGATTCCCCCTTTGGGATCAGTGCTCAAGGCTAACCTGTAGCCGAGCTCATGATCACCCGGGACAACATATGTTTCCCTAAGCCCGACTCCGGACGGTATAGAATAGAGAACATCTCTCAAGGCTAAGCAATCTAATTCCACAATCATTCCGCGTTCGTTGTATTCGCTTTCGATGACATCGCCGTTAATGATTTGCAAGTCAAACTTCATTCCTTGCTCTTCGGTTAAACGAAAGATTTTTCTCATCATACCCGGAATAGCGTATTTAATATTCCACCATTTCCAAATATTGATAATGCCTTCAAAAATCTTTGCATACCATTTCAGGGCCTGACCTTTCTGCTCGCCGACAGGCAC
>JAVEXR010000027.1:0-14008 GCA_034003925.1 Candidatus Moraniibacteriota bacterium | reverse complement strand
GACGGTTATAAAAGAACTTGAAAAAGCAAATGGTTATTTTCATGAGAGGGAACTGTTTAATTTTAATCCAGGGTTTGAGACTGATTATTATCAAGATCGTAAATTTACTCCTAGAAAAATCGCCGAGCTATTCAAGGGATAAATTATGTATTAGCCGTAACTAAAAATTACGGCTTTTTTAAACAATCAAAAAATACCCAACAAATATTGAGTATTTTTTGATTTTGCAGTCCTGAAGTCTGATATTTATCAAAATTTTAATGAAATTATTGGGGAAATTGAGAAGTGGGCGGAAATTTTGAGATAGTTTATTACTTTTTTAACCTGTCAAAATATTCCTTTAATACAGCTTCGGAATACTCGGACTCCTCTCTAATACACTTATCATAATCAACAAGTGAGATGTTTGTGCTATTATTTTCATTAACATTAGAAATATTAATAGACTGACTGCCAAAATTAAAATTTAAAATAGTATAGCGTGGTCTAGTGTTATTATCGGAAATTTTCTTTCTATTTCTTTTGAATATTTCTGACGACAGCCAAGTTATAGAAGATAAAATGCCAATTGCGTTAGAAATTGCGTTTACTCCGCCAGAATTTAAGAAATCAATAATGAATTTGATTTCGACATCAAAAGCCCCTCCGAGCATTCCTTTAGTTTCATACTTGTGAAACTGCAAATTAAAATCCTTAAAGGCCTGTTTGACAATAGCTTTTTCTTCATCGGATATATCAGGAAGATATAAAACTTCAATATCATTCATAAAATTAATTAACCAGCATACTCTTTATGAGCCTCTTCGAGTTCTTTTTCGAGTTTTTTAAGCTCTTCTATGGCTTTTTTTGTTAATACTTTTTTGGGAGCGTTAAATTTTTCACCCTCCCAACCAGTTCCGACAAATTGGCTTCTATAATCCTTTAATTTTTTGTCGGCTTCTAGATATTTTTTTAATGCCTCTTTTTTTGTAGCCATATTTTTAAATTTACTTAAATTTGATATTGCCCCATTTTCTTTTTATTTTGAAATAATCTAATGTGATATGTTTGTTTTAATTTTAAATTTTCACTAGTTAGGGCTTTTCTCGGTATAACATATATTACCTCCTGGCCTGGATTAGATAAATTTCCGGCTACAAATAGGTAGTCTGCCCTAAGTTTTTTATCTGAATCAAATTCCCTAATGCTCATGTCTGGGATCTTCATTATTTTTGTAGTACCCTTAACTTCAAATGTTTCTTCTGCGCCGGTATCGTTCCATTTAACTTTAAAGTCGTATCCAACGCCCTGACGGGAAGTATCAAAAATCTCTCCTTTTCCGCCGACCCATTTTTTAAACAATGATATTCCAATAATTTCTGTTCTTTCCATATATTCTTATATTACTCTCCTAAAACGTCGGTATACCAAAAATCTGAATACTTCAATTTAGTTTTCCCCATTAAGTCATTTCTCATCGCCAATACTATGTTGCCAACTACTTTTCTGCCATTACCCTGATTTGGATTTTTACCTTTTTCGATCACCAATAAATTAACTAAATCATTTATTGATTTTACTACTTCGTCAGAAGAATAAAGCCATGACCGATACTGTTCTTCGAAAAATTTTTTCTTTAATTCTCCGGACGTTGTTTGGCCAACAAAACCCTGTAATAAAATTAATAAATTTGAATATTTTTCTTCCTTAAATTTAATCATCGCTTCGTCTCTTTTTGTTTTTACAGTAAAAAAATAGGTTATCCACGAACCAAAGAGCAGGGAGATAATCGGAGTAAAAATTAATAGCCAATCTTTTGTTTCCATATATTGTTAAAACGTAGATTTTATAACTAATTAACTATTTATTATTTCATCTATTAATTTATTGGCTATGCCGGGAACGTGATATGGGGTGTCTATTTCGTCCTGCTTGATTACGTAATTACACAAACTTTCAAAAGAATAAACTACGCTCATTATTAAATCGATTTCTTTTTCTGATTTATCAAAATACCTTGTTCCTATCATTATTTTTAAAATTTCAGGCTCCGTTGCGTTAGGATAAAGTTTTTTTAGTTTTTTATATTCGGATTCCTGGATTTTTAATGTAAAAGCCGGAGAACCTAAAATAGATAACGCAAAATCAGCGTCAGTTATGTTGTATTGATTTTTCAAATTTTCTAATTTTATTAGTCGCTCTTCTCCAAACTCCATTAACAGTGGGTGAGATTTAGACCATTCGCTAAGTTTAGCCATATATCTATAAAATACCTCAAAATAGCTAGAAAGTAAAGATAAATCGATTTTTTTAAATTGACTTTAAGAGATATTTATTGTATTTTGAAATTATGGAAAACAAAATTGATAAAAAATATTTATACAAGGCAATCGATGAATTGGTCGCTTTATTAGGATTAAAAGAACCTATCGGTTTTGACAAAATTTTACCCCCTGTTGACTCTTTTAAAGACACAGAGAGATGTATAAAAGAAATTGCTAATAATTTAAATTTACCGATTAAAGTCAATATTTATTTTGGCGATAAGTTCCAAAGTACGCAACTTGTTAAAACAGACAAAGACGGAAAAGGCAATGAGGGCATAACCGCCCAAGTTAATATTCCAGTAAATTTGCCAATGTTTGGCATGCCCGGATTTAAAGATTTTCCTATAGATATTACTTTAAGTAAAAACTGCGCAACTAGGCCAAATGCGTTTATGGCAGTTATGGCTCATGAGCTTTCGCACATTATCTTGCATTCACTAAATCATCCGCAGAAAGATAATGAATATTATACAGATTTAACGGCGATGATTTTAGGATTTTCAAATATAATGAAGATTGGTAGAAAATTTTCAATTTCAAGAACATTCGGAAATTATACTGAAACGCAAACCACGAAATATGGATATTTAGACGATAATCAATTTGATTTTGCCTATAATAGAATTAAAGAATTATTAGAAGAAAATAGGGACAAACGGCAAAATTACTTTAATAAGTTAAAAAGTTGTAAAAAACGATTAAAAAAATTTAGTTTGGATATACAAACATTTGAAAAATATTTGAGCGATTTAGGCAAAAATCATAAAAATGACATAAAAAAGGAAGACGAAAATAAAATTGCTCTCCTTTACCAACCAAGCCACTGTGATGGCTATCGTCAATTTAACTTAAGATACCAAAATATCCTTAATGAAATTAATAAATTAAGTTTTGGCCCGGAATATTATAATAGGTACGGAGTTGAAAATTTAGAAAGAAATAATTCTATTATTGAAAGCTTTCTAAATGAGCTTAAAAAGGAAAAAGATTTATTAAAAGCAGATATCGGAACTGTCGAAAAATATTTAAGTATATTTTTTATCTTTTCAAATAACGTAAGCAGTTTTATAAAATACTTGAAATAACAAATATGTTTTATTTATTCCGTCCCGAAAAAGATGATAAGGATAAGTATGGAAGAACACGAAAGAAAGCACTTGAAGATCACGCGATTTGGTGCCTCAATACCATGTTTAGAAATTTATCTGACGAAGAGGCAATAAAAAATGAATGGGAAAAATCTCCGTCTTGGTTGGTCTGTCCGGATGAATTCAAAGGTTATTTTGCCGGAAATATGGCTTTTAATGCTTATTGTGAGATTAAGACTCATTTTGATGATTTTAAAGAATTTTATAAACCGGCAGAGTTGAAATGGATAGAAAGTTGGATGAAAAAAAATTAAATTCTTAAAACTTGTGGTAAAACCCAATTATTTAGAAATAACGGAAGAAATAAATGCTTTAGATTTTTTAGAAAAATCTTATTTTTATATTTCACAAAATAAAATTAAATCGTTAGACTGGAAGTGGATTTCAATAGCGTTGCACGGTGCTTTATATGGCTTTGCTATTTGTGTCCTGAAGGGAACTAATTATGAAAGAGTTATTAAAGAAAATAATTATTCAAAATGAAGATTTTGATTCCTCAAAAAAATCTAAAGAAGAAAATATTCTAGAAAATTCAGCAAAAGAGAACTATGTTTATAAAAAAATTATTTCTCAAGGTGAGAATAATTTTGTTGAATTTAAATCATCATTGAGATGGGATTATGAGAAGAACAACACAAACAGGATTTTGGAATATGTAGTTGCTAAAACAATGTGCGCCTTTTTAAATGCTGACGGAGGAAAACTGATTATTGGAGTTGACGATAGTGGAGCTGCTTTAGGGTTAGAAAAAGATTATCAAACTTTACATAAAAAAAATAAAGATGGGTTTTTATTGCAGTTAACTCAAATAATTAATCAATACTTGGGGAAAGAATTTTATCATTATATTGATTGGAGAATAATAGAGATAGACGGCGCTGACATCTGTATTGTAGAGATCTTACCATCTGATATTCCAGCTTATTTAAATAATGAAAATAATAATGAATTTTTTGTGAGAAAATCTTCTTCTTCTCAGCCATTAAATATGAGACAGGTGGCAGAATATATAAAATTACATTGGTCGAATATATAAGTTAGAAAAGAAAATTTATGTCCGATTATTATAAACCAACTAGAACCAGAAATATTTACGATCCCAAAAGTTCAGAGCCTTTTAAGTTATCTCGTTCAAAGATAGAAAACTTTATGCATTGTCCGAAATGCTTCTATCTTGATCGCCGGCTCGGTGTAGGGCAACCACCTGGATTTCCTTTTAACTTAAATTCTGCCGTCGACACTCTTTTAAAGAAAGAATTTGATGTACAGAGAGCGAAACAAGAAACTCATCCTCTGATGAAAGCCTATGGCTTAGATGCGGTGCCATTTCAACATGAAATGATTGATGAGTGGCGGGAGAACTTTAAGGGTGTACAATATCTCCACAAACCAACAAATTTTATTATCACCGGGGCTGTAGATGATTTGTGGAGGGATAAGAATAATGAGGTGATAGTTGTAGACTATAAGTCGACCAGTAAAACCTCTCAAGTTAATCTTGATGCCGATTGGCAGGATGGCTATAAGAGGCAGATGGAGATATATCAGTGGTTGCTTCGCAAAAATGGCTTAAAGGTTTCTAATACAGGTTATTTTGTTTATTGTAATGGTAAGACCGATAGAGAAGCTTTCGATGGAAAATTAGAATTCGATATTGATTTGTTGCCATATAAAGGCAATGATTCTTGGGTAGAGGAGACACTCACTGAAATTAAAAAGTGTCTTGATGGAAAAATGCCTCAAGCAAGCTCAGAATGTGATTATTGTAATTATAGAGAGGCTGTTGGAAAAGTAGAAAATTAAATTCATGAAAGATAAATTCATAGGAGAATTAAGAAATATTGACCCAAAGAAGATTGTTAATGAGAATAAACAAGATAATATTGGTAGCTTTTTTCTTGGATTAGGCGTTATATTTAATGATTTAAAAGGCCTGATTTGGTTCAATAAAATGCTACATGACCACTATGAGGTGCCTTCCGTTAATGAAATAACGAGCCATGCCGGTAATTATACTGGGATAGCATTACAAATACAGAAATTAATGGCTGGAATTATAGATGAATTTTTTATTTTTATTGAAAAAAATAATACTATTTTTCAAGATGCAAAGTTTAAAGAAATATTCAATAAATTATCTAAGCATGATCAACAAATTTGGAATAGTGTTAGGGATGTAGCTACGGGAAGTAATACTAATGCTATAGATTTTGTAAAAACCACAATTAAAATTAGAAGCAATCTAGCATTCCATTATGATCATTCAGGAAAAATATTAAAAAGGGGATACATTAGTAGATTTTATTCTAAAGTTAAAGATTCTCATAATTCTTTTGCTTATTACTCGATAGGAGAAAATATTGAGAATATCCGATTCTATTTTTCTGATGCAGCCTTGGAAGAGGCTATTTTTCTAGCAGCGGGCAAAAAAGAAAAAGAGGATTTCAGAGAAAATAAATTATTAAAAAAATATAATAGTCAGATATTGGAAACTATTAATATAATGAGTATTACGATTTCAAGTATTATGAAAAAATATATGCAATTTATTAGAAATAATTCATAAATATTTAAAATATACCATTGTGTTGTCTTTTTAATTTAAAGGCACATTTAATATGGCGTAGTTATAGAATTATATTATAATATTCTTTTTGTTTCTGAATTAAAAGAGGTTTATAGCCAAGCTGAAAAATCTTTGCTATAATATAGTCACAATTAAATAATCGTTTTATAAAGAGTGCAGCGAGGGAACTAGCCCTATGACCTGCCAGCAACCCTGGAGTAATCCGTCCAGAAGGTGCTAATTCTAGCCCGATGAGGGAAAGATAAAGGTCGATTTTTTATTTTCATAATAAAAACTCTTTCCTTTGTTGGGGAAGAGCTTTTTTATTATTAATCATTAAATTTATGAAAAAAGAAAACATTGAAATAATTAGAAGGGAATCCCCAGATGGAGCGACTGAGGAGGCTGTAATTTATGGCCTAGAGGATGGCGAAGAACAATATTATCGAATCTTAGGCACTGGTTATGGAGTTAATTTCGCCCATTGTTTCTCTATGGGCCATAAGAATAAAGAGAATTTTTGGGAAAGGGTATTTGCCTATAAGATTAGCTTGAACAGAGAACAGGCTGATATGATTGAGAAAATCACTGGGAAACACTATATTTCAGTTGAATTTTATGAATTAAGCTAAATTATCCCAATAAAAAGAATGCAACTAAAATATCATTTTATTAATTAAATTAAAGTTATTGAGGTTTTTATTGGTAAAGTGGTATACTTAGTAAGTAAAAGACTGTAAAACTAGTGTGATAATATTGATGCTTTTGAAAGATAATGATTAAACTAGTGATTAAGCCCATGATAATACGTTTGTAATTATAAAATTATATGACTTATTTAAAAGAAATATTTTTATATATTATCTCCTTATGTTTTATCTGGCTAGGAATAACAGCTTTAGTAAGTTTTGTTAAACCTGTTCATAAAGCAAATAGAAAAGTTTGGGGATACAGAGCGGCCTCTATTCTAGGAGGATTATTGGCGATTATCGCTATTTATTTCCATAATATATATTTTGTTATTATAGCTTTAATTCAATTGATTTTATTCTATAAAATTTGCGGAGGGGAGCCAAATCTTGATCCTAATAAACTTGAACCAAATACAAATAACTTAAATGCTTTTATTAATAATGGAGTGGATGCAGCAATATCTGGAGATTATAATAAGGCTTTAGAAATTTTTGATGAGGCCATAAGAATAGATCCTAAAAATGAAGCCGCAAGAGCTCAAAAGGCCAATGTTTTTAATCGTTTATACAAAGATAATGAGGCAGTTACACTTTGTAATCAGGTATTAGCAGATAACCCAAATAATAAAGAAGCACTTCTTTACAAGGGTATAGCTTTAATTAATCTGGGTTTTTATAAAGAGGCTTTAAGTATTTTTGATAAATTATTAGCTATGGATCCAAATAATAAATTGTATATTAGAAACAGACAGCGCTGCTTATAGGGTGGTGATTATTTTAATATTAATAATATGAAGAAAACAACAATAATAATAGTTACGACAGTATTTGCTATCGTTATAATTTCATCTATTTTTCTGACTATTAAACAACAAGACAGAAAAAAAATGGATGACTATGCTTATAAAAAAGACCCCAGATTTAATGTAGTCGAGCCATTAAAAGACGTGCCATTTAGCACCTTGGATGATTTGGAGAAACAAGCGGAAGTAATTAAAAAAGCCAAAGATGCTAACATGGACTGGATTTATAATGATCCGATAAGGTTAAAGGTGTTTCAGCAGCTACCATCTGATTATTTTCTAAGAGATTTGCAAAAAATACCAGGCCAGGAAAAATACTTGGGCATCTATATAAAAAATTATAATACAATTGAGCACCCCAATTTTGATAATTATATAACCTGTGGAGGTGATATCGCTGGCCAGATTCAAATAAAAGGCGATTATGTTCTTTTTATGTTTGATGGCGAAAAGATATATCGAGCTCTGAAGATTCCAGATTATGACGATGAGTTTGCGGGTAAGGTTTCATTTTCCTTATTAAATACTAAAGCAAATAATTTTTATTTCTATGGAGGTTCGGAAAGTGATAGTAATGAGATAGAAAGGTCAAATTTAATAAATTTTAAAGATTATACTGGTGACGGCTTGGATTATGAGTTTTTATTAACAGGGGAACGTCTTTCGTGTGGTCATTTAACGAGAGCTGTCGCCGGGTATGATGTGAAATTTGATGAGCCTATATTTTATAATATCAACAAGTCTTTATATCATGTAGATTATGAATATTGGGCAACACAAAATTCCCCAGATGATTTCTATTGGGTAAATAGATTTAAACCTGATAGTAATGGCGATGTTGAAATTATATGGCAATGTGGAGACCATGGAGCTGCAACGCAAGAAACGGATAGATATATTTTCAATGATCAGAGCAAAGAATATCAACGTATATATCATGGAGAAGAGGCTTGTTTTTAAGATAGTAATCTAAATTTAAAAATATGAAAAAAATTAAACACATAACTTTAAAATTAGGATTTTTTTTGATTATCACTTTCTTTTTAGCATTATTTACCGCAACATTTTTGTCTTATTTTTATGAAAGTGCTTTTATTTTCGACAATTATTTTCTTATAGAATCGATAACATTTGGCATAGGCACATTTTTAACTGGGTTGTATTTAATATTCTTTGATTTTTCTGAAAAATCCTTAAAAACATCAATTAAGAAAGCTAATGTTAGATTTGTAAGGTTCTGGAAGAATATGTTCATTCTGCCTTATAAATTTTTTAAAAATAAACCAATCCTCTTCATAAAAATATTAATATTTATTACGGCTAGCATTTTAACCTATAAATTTACATATAACGTCTATGATATGATTTATTGGTTTGAAAGATGGGATTGGGGATTTAGTGAAGCTCTTTTTAGGAGTTTATTTGTTTATTTGATTTGGGCCGTCATAAAAATTTTAATAATCTGGTTTGCCGCCATATCTTTAATTATGATAATTGGACAAAACGATAAATAGAATTTAGAAAATCACCGTATAGATTTTTAAAAATATAAAATTTTTTGATGTAATTATTAATTATGCTTTAAAATATGAATTTTTTGAATAGTTTGTATTAGTCCAACGTACATTGAGAAATTTAATAGAACCATTCAAGAGGAATTTATCGACAGTCATGAAACAGGGCTCGCTAGTGCAATCAGAAGTTAATGTATTAGCTTCTATGGTATAATACTGAGAGATCATATTGGAGTCTTAATTCAGAGTCTCCTGTGGACAGTTAAAGTGGTTGATAATCTTTATCAAAAAAATATAGATAAGGGAATGGAAATTATAAAACACATAAAAAAAGAATATGCAAAATTACAAGATTAAAAATATCAATAGATATTTAATATTCATCCCCTTTTTAGCGATTATTATTATCTTGTTTATATTATTTTTAAATCAAAAAGTAGAAGAAAAAGAATTTGTAGTTTTAAATAATAAGTCAGCAGATAGGCTGGCAGAAATAAGATTGTCGATAAGTTATTTCTCAGAGAAAAATATCAGGCACGGCTCTTCTGATGGTAGAGATGGGTGGGAAAGAGCTTCTTTAGATGAGATGACTTATCAATCATATCCAACAACCTCTATTACCTTACCTAAAAATACTTACTCTACTGATATTAGAGATTTAGGCCATAATAAATCCTTGGAAGAAATAATCAAAGAAAATAGTATTTGTGGAGAAAATAAGAATGAAGATTGTGGCTATTTAGATCAGATTAAAGAAAATTATAGTGAATATAAAGAATTAGCATCATATTATCTCCCTAATTTGACTATTAGTTTGAAAAAATTCGATGTTGATGGCGATGGCAGTGATGAGATAATAGTCTATGGTTGCGGAGTTGGCGGAAACCATTGTCCGCATACAGTTGATATTATTAAAAACAATCAAATTATCTTTTCAGTCGATGAGGTAAATATAGCAGATATTACGCCAGTTGAAATAGGGAATGGTTTTTATTTAGATTGGTATAACGACAAAGATCTTGAAGGCGGTTATTGCTGCCCCTTTGGGTACGTTAGGACAAAGTTTGTTTATGAAAATAATAGATTTGTGCCTGTTTTAGAGCAGAAAGTTGATTATTTAAGAATATTAGATTCATTAAGTTATAATGATGTTTTAAATTCTAAAATTATAGATGGTAATAAATACGATTATTATAAAAGTCAGTATGAGGGAGAAATGGTTGAGTGGTCTGGAAAGATAAGCAGCTATTATTCTCAAATTACTGGCATTAAATTTTGTATTATTGATGACGAGCATCAGAATGTTAATATAAATAAGCCTTGCGATATGTTTTGGGCTTTTTCTGAGGATTTAATGGGAGCCGATGATCTTAGTGTAAATCCCGATTGGGATGGGAATTGGGTTCCTTATATTTTAAATTATTATAATGTCCCTTTTGATGAAAATGCTGATTACTTTAATGATATTTATATCGTAAAAGGGATCGTCAACGGCATTGATTGTACGCCGAGTGATAAATGTTCTCCAGATATAGATATAATTAGTATAAGAAAATAGATATAGAACTGGTAGATTATTAAATAATTTAAAAATATGTCAAACATTTTCAAGGGAATCCTCCAATTTAAAATCTGTAAAGCGGAGCTTAATTACAAAAAATTAAATCCCAGAAATTGGAAAAGACCGTCATTTAAGAAAATAATTAAAAGTTTGGCTTTTTTTATTATCTTTTTAGGAGCTCTGATTATTGTTAGAGATGAGTACGATTATCAATTTGGAGGCTATTATTATGGCGATGATTATGATTATAGTGAAGAAGAATATGCAGATTGTAATGTGTTAGGGATTGAATTGCGTGGTGATTTAGTTACTTATATAATTCCTGAAAATAGAGATGGTAATGGCAATTCTTTAAGTGATGAAACCGCCTCAGAATATATTGTTTCAGCTCTTATGGAAGCGGAAGCTAACGATGATATCAAGGCTATTATATTAGAAATTGACTCCTATGGTGGCTTGCCAGTTGCCTCTTATGAGATTAATCAAGCTTTACATCAAGAGATCAGTAAGCCAGTGGTAGCAATGGTGCGTAATGCTGCCACCTCTGGTGCTTATTTAGTTGCTGTAGCTGCTGACACTATTTTTGCTTCTCCTTATTCAGATATTGGTGGAATTGGCATTACCATGTCTTACCTTGATTATGCTAAGCAAAATAACCAAGATGGCTTAACCTATAATTCGCTTAGTGCTGGCAAGTATAAAGATTATGGCGACCCTAATAAACCTTTAACTGATGAAGAGAAAACTCTTATAATGAGGGATCTTAATATTATTCATGAAGATATTATTAGAGTTATTGCTACTGATCGTAATTTAGACATCAATAAGGTGCGAGCTTTAGCTGATGGTTCATCTATGCCCGGCCAAATGGCCAAAGATAATGGTTTAATTGATGAAATTGGAGGGATTACTGAAGTAGAAAGCTATTTAAAGGATAAGATAGGTGAAGAGGTTGTGACTTGTTGGTAAGGTGCTAAAATAAACTAAAAAATCTAAATAATCCATTTTTTATATGAATTTAAATCAAAATAAAGAGAAAAGATCCCCTCTTAAAAATGGGCCATTGCGTAATGCCGGCCAGTCATTAAATGAAAAAATCATAGATAAATTCGAAAAAGATATTAGTATGCCGATTATTATGGTTCTTTTTGTAGCGGTACTAACAATATTTGAATGGGTGAAATACTACACAAATTCTAATATTGGCCCATGGTTCTATACTATTATTTTATTAGTATTTTTTATTTATTCTTTATTTAAAATTATTAAAGCAAATAAAGAAATAAGCAATATAAAGCTAGGAAGAGACGGTGAGCGACAAGTAGCAGAGTCTTTAGAAGAGTTAAAGAAAATCGGATATCGTGTTTATCATGATATTCTGGGAAATTCATTTAATATAGATCATATTGCGATAGGCCCGGCAGGAGCTTTTACAATTGAAACAAAAACGTATCGCAAAAAAAATGGTCAGGATTCGCAAATATATTATAATGGAGATAAAGTTTCAATTGATGGGTTTGTTAGTGGCAAAGAATTTAAGAATCCAATTGAACAGGCAAGAGGACAAAAATATTGGCTGGAGGGATTTATAAACGATAATGTCAAAGTTAAAATCAAGGTAACGCCAGTGGTTATTTTCCCTGGATGGTTTGTCAATAACGGAAATAATAATGGAGAGGTGTTAGTTTTTAATGACAAGGCTTTTGTGACATTTATAAAAAACAAAACAGAAATAAATTTAGATAAAAATCAAATAGATTTAATAGCAACTAATTTAGAGGGTTATGTTAGAAATTTTTAATTAAGTTATATGATTTCAAGATATATTAAGGAAATAACTTTAGAAGAGATAAGAAGAATATTGATTAGAAAATGCTCATTAATAGATAGAGAGCTTATTGTATGGGGTCCCCAGAAAGACAAAGGTGCGGATTGTTATTTTTTTGCATTAGCGGGCACACCTCCTAAGGCTTATGGTATATACACATTTTGCGCGGAACAGCACTCTCTATATCTTTATAATGGGAGGGGGAAATTAATTAAGAATTACTACTTGGAAAAAGAGATTAAATTTGATTAGAATTTCCGCTACACTGTAATGGTCCAGTTTGTCAAACAATTTTGACGCTATTAAAAAGTTGATTTCACTGGAGTGGTATTTTTGTTAATTAAATTTATATTTGGATTTGTAAACTGCTGAAAGAAGGCGGTTTTTTTGTTTCGGCCAAAATAGATCTCAGCTGGGGTTTTGTCGTCTAGCGATTGATGAGGGCGATAATTATTATAGTCATCAAAGGACTTGCTTAATCCAGTTTTAGCCTCAAGCATAGAACCATACTGATTAATATAAACATCTTCTTGTTTCACTGTCCTCCACAGTCTTTCCACGAAGATATTATCTAGATATCTTCCTCTGCCATCCATGCTGATCTTCACTTTGTTGGATTTAGAAATAGCGGTAAATTTAGGACTGGTGAAATGACTGCCTTGGTCACTGTTTAAAATATCAGGGATAGCAATTTCATAGGCTCTCTCTAGAGCTCTTAGGCAGAAATCAATGTCTAAAGTATTTGATAGTTCCCAAGAAACAACATATCTAGAATACCAATCAATAACCGCGACTAGATAGCAGAAACCGTGCTCTAATTTGATATAAGTGATATCAGTTGAAAAAACTTGATTAGCTCTAGTAATGGACACTCCTCGAAGTAGGTATGGGTATAAGGAAATGGTTTTGTTTGCCCTAAAAACAGGCCTTCGTTTTGGGGAATTAATTGCCTTGGAATGGGGAGATATTGATTTTAAGAATAGTTTAGCCACTATTCAGAAATCCATTGCTAGAGGGCACTTAGGCAGTCCTAAAAGTAATAAAATTAGACACGTGCCTTTATTGGGAGACGTTAGTGAAGCCTTGAGCCATAGATCTCAGAAAAATGGATTTGTATTTTGCAGGGAAGACGGCAAGCCACTTGGCCCGGTGCTTTGTTTAAATTGGCTGCATAGGGCTTGTAAGAGAGCTGGATTCAGGAATATAGGCTGGCATACCCTTAGACATACATTTGCATCTCACTTAGCTCAAAACGGAATATCAATAGTCATCATTAAAGAGTTGCTTGGTCATGCTGACATTAAGACGACAATGAGATACTCTCACTTAACTTCACTTGCCATTAAAGAGGCAGTTAAGACCTTAGAAAACAAAAGTGGAGACAATACGGAGACAATCCTTCAGTTGGAAGATAAGAAAATAATAAATCTTATCCCAGTATCGTCTAAAATACCTCAAAAAAGCCAATAAAAAACAGGCTTTTAGCCCGTTTATTATTATGTAGTCCCTAGGGGAATCGAACCCCTATTACCAGGATGAGAACCTGGCGTCCTAGCCGTTAGACGAAGGGACCTTGTTAGATAGCTTTCA
>JAVEXR010000105.1:0-3037 GCA_034003925.1 Candidatus Moraniibacteriota bacterium | reverse complement strand
TTAGAAGCATAAAAACCAATTTAGTCAGCGGCCCAGATACCGGTCTGCATTTTTTCCAGTGACCGGATCTCGCAAATCCAGGCAATGAAGCCGGTAGCCAACGGACGACCCAACATGTTCCTCAGCCAACAACGGGTTTTTCCCATTTGGGCGTTCCGGCATCAGCAAGCTGTGTTCGCTTCTTGGGGTCACATCCCTAAAAAAGGCAACAAGCCACTCAAACCAAAAGCTGATCATTTCAACACCTTTCATAAAACCTAAGTCCAGCCATGCGGACGCTGATCCCCACAGCAATAACTTCTCCTTTTAACAAAATAGCACAGCCGAGTAATGCTTGTACAAAGATAAATATCAACTTATATTAATCATTTTTATCTGTTTTAGCCTCGCCTAATGATTTTCGTTTTAAGATCGAATAAACTCCATGACTTATTGCCCTAACAATCTTTTAACCTAAGTTTTTGTTGAAATGTTGCTGATCATCCAGTAGCGTCCGATTACATTATAACTTACTGACTTTCACCCCAAGCTTTCTTAAGCTTTTATCTAATAGAGATACCTATGTTCTTAACCAGCGTTAGTCCCGTTATTGACCCGCCCAACAGAGAACAAAGTTTAGTAGGAGTGGATCTAATTAGCGAGAGTTTTAATCGAGACGTTGATCGGTTTTCATCAATTTGGCAAAATGTTGAAGCTGCGAACGTTCTCCATGATAAAATCTCTGCATTTAGAGGCGACACTGATTACTTTCCACTGCTACGTGATAAAATGGCTGCGGGAACTCCTTTGGCACTAGTCGCTGGTCGCTTTTTACCAGACTCGACCGTCCTAGAATTAATCCCCCATCCTCAGCTCGAAAATTACCTCTCCACTAGAGAGATCGGCGCTCAGATACACCAGATTGTTACCTCCTCAAAAATAGCAGGGCTGGATCGAAGCTATCTGGACTCTCCTCGTAAGATGGCATACAAAGCTTGTGCTGAGCTAAGACTAGCTGAAGATAGAATAAAGCAATTTTACAAAGCTTTCAAAGGGTCAGAGATTATACCTCCCACAGTGATTTGTTTTAGTAAGCCGCCTCCTTTTTTAGCATCTTCTGCTGCCGCTTTACATGCTCCCGTTGTTATTGAACCGGGCGACAAGGTGGGTAACAAATCCCTAAGGGCTATTAACATAATACTCCACAATAGTATCATACGGGACCAAGGTGCTGTTGATCAACTAATGGCCTTTCTGGCACAACCACTAGCTGACATAACAATAGCTCCTATAAAAAGGAAAATCCCTCCACCGGCTACCACCGCAGAAATAAAAAGTTTACCTAAACCCCGAGGCTTCAACCCAACTAATAACCGTTCCGTAAAAGATTTGACGGACCGAGCTAAGAAAGTAACCTTAGGGAAAACAGTGGGCGATACAAATTCCAGGAGAGGGACGAGTGATACACCTATCTCCATTAAGGAGCTCGAGGCCAAACTGAAAGAGCGTGGTATAATAGTTTAGTTTGTAATTAGTTGCTACGACTTACTTGGTAAGAGTATGCATTGCAACACCCGATTTTGTGACGAAGCCGACACATCTAACGAAATTCCATGTTCCGATAATAGAGCGTTATTCTCAGCCTTGGCTTCCATTTTGTGATTCCTCCTAGAAACTATTGTTGGTTTGCAGAAACTCCAAAAGAGATCTGTAGGATAGATTACTATAATGTGGGAGCGAATTTAGTTTTGTCTTGCTGGTGTTGATTCTCGGATTACAATCCGAGAATATGGGAACAATTGCGTAAAAGCCCCACTCTTATCCTAGTTTTTCCGTAATTTCCTTTCTGGATTTACTGTAGAAATATTCTATTCTTGCAAATGGATACCTAATTTTATTAATTATTGTATCTGTTTAGCTTTGCTTACAGCCGTAAAGCAAGTGGATAGCCATAGCAGACTCCTACAAGTATTTAGCCTCCATTTATTAATAACTTCAGATAATTGCCGTCCTTTATCACTGATATAAATCGCTTCAGATCTATTTTAGCCGCAAGGACCGGTGCGCTAACGACTGCAGCGATAACAATGGAACTACGGATGGCGTTGTCACTGACGACAAATATTTCTGCACTACAGGCTAGCAATAGACTGCAGAATACCTCTGCCACCTTAAGCACTGCTTTCGAACGTCTCTCCTCCGGATTACGTATTAACAAAGCCAGCGACGATCCAGCAGGTCTTGCACTTGCTAATTCACTAAGTACGGAAGCACGCCTAACGGGAGTGGCAATCAATAACGTTAATGATGGTATTAGTGTCTTAAATATCGCAGAAGCTGCATTAGAACAGTTAAGTTCCATTGTCATGCGCATTGAAGAGCTTGCTCAACAAGCAGGAAATGGCGTCTATTCCTCTAAACAGCGAGAGGTTTTAGATCAAGAGGCACAATCTTTATCTGAGGAGTTTTTTAGAATTTCAAATTCAACTGAGTTTAATGGCCGTTCTCTATTTGACGGGAGCTACGGAGATCTAGCGCTACAAGTGGGATCTACCGCAAGTAGCGTAATATCATCTGGACTAGGCGGCGCTATAGGAACGGGCAGTTTTGAGACTGCAGCCAGCTTTGCTATCGGAAACGGTCCGTGGCAAATAAATACAGGTGATTTCAATGGAGACGGAGCCCTTGATATTGTCGGAGCGGTTTCCCTCGACGGCATAGTGAACATCCTTTTTGGATCTGGTAGTGGTAGTTTCAATGACGTTAGCAGTTTCGTCACGGGAGCTATGCCAAATTCGGTGACAACTGGTGACTTTAATAATGATGGCGTGCTCGATTTGGCAACGACAAACAGAACGGATGACACTTTAAGTATCTTGATTGGCAAAGGAAATGGCAGTTTTGATGTCTCAACCAGCTTAGTAGGTGGAGCTATGCCGTACTACGTTATAGCTGAAGATCTAAATAAGGACGGCTTATTAGATCTAGTATCCACCAATAGAAATGACAACTCAATTAACGTGTTTCTAGGGGTCGGCAATGGCCAATTTTCCTCAGC
>JAVEXR010000026.1:0-14185 GCA_034003925.1 Candidatus Moraniibacteriota bacterium | reverse complement strand
AGCTATGATCAACTTCAAAGTTATAATAGTAGATCATTATACATCAATCCATTGGGTAATAATGTTATATTTAATAGAGATAGTGGAAGAATTGGAATCAGTACAGCAACTCCGGGAACATTAAACGGGACATCTTTTGCATCTATTAAATTACAAGCTTATAATGCTTCAGCAAGTACTTATGCAGCCATTGATACTGGTCTAAGTAATGGAGAGGCAGGATTTTTATTGAATCGTGGTGCAGCTAGCGCAAATAATAGAATGTGGGGAATAGCCAGTAGGCCTGTTCCAGATACTACAACAAGTGCATTGGGATTTAGTACTTATTCAGATGCCGGAACACCAACTACATTAATGACCATTTTGAGAAATGGCAATGTTGGAATTGGAACGACAAATCCAGCGACGAAATTGAACGTTGTGGGAGCAATTAGCACCGCCGATGGTACCAATGGTTACATGACCATGAATACAGATGATTCCGCTGCTAGAACAGGTTTTCTTGAATGGAGATTGGGCAGTGGAACACGTTTAGGATTTATGGGGGATAGTGCGAGCAATATTGCTCTTGCTTTAGAAAATAACGCCAACTTTGTCATTGGTGGAGGCAATGTTGGAATAGGTACTGATACTCCGGGAGCGAAATTGGATATTGGTTCGGCGGGAACAAGTCTAGGAACTTTGCGTTTAGCTGGAGATACTTCTGGTTATGTTCAACTTCAACCCGCAGCAGCAGCAGGCAGCTGGACAATGACTTTACCAGCAGCCGTAGGAACAGCTGGACAGCAATTAACTGATGTTAATGGAGACGGAATAACTTCTTGGACTGCCGCTGGATCACTGCGCATCCTAAAAGATATCGACAACATGGTTACTGATCCCAACATAGCTTTAAATCAACTTCTAGAAACAAACATATATAACTTCCATTACAAAGAAGGAATGGGAACAGGGGATTCAGATACTCAATACGTGGGAGTTATGGCAGACGAATCTCCATGGGCTATGCACTACGATGGTAGAGTTATCAATCCAGTTAACACTTTAGGATATATGGTCTTGGGCGTAAAAGCTCTAAACAATAAGATAGAAATAAGTGATACAAGTTTTGAAGAATATGTTTCCCAAACTGAACAAACTATCACAACCTTAGCTCTTAAAACTGACTCTGACGCTACCACTCTTTTACAACTCCAAACTTCTGTAGATACCCAACTAGCTATAGTTCAAGAAAGTATCAATAATCTAGTAATTACCAATGACGACTTTGAAACAAGAATAGCTACCCTAGAAGCAGCTAGTGAAGGCAATGGTTTACTAATTTCCCAACTAGCTACTCAAATGGAAGAAATCAGAGCTCAAGTAGCAGAAGTTGATTTTGTAGAAATGAATGATAAACTAAACTCCCTACTAAGCTTCTTAGATGCTTCCGATGGAGTGGTAAAGATTGATGTCTTAGAAGCCACCATTACAGAAACCGGAGCATTAGTCATAAAGAATTCAGATGATGAGGCACCTACGATTGGGACAGCGATTATCTGTCCAGCTATGATAGAACTGGGCGCCGACAATAAATGTAGTCTTGTACAAACAGACGGAGATAATGATGGATTGGATGATGAAACTGGACACGCTGTTAATGATGGAAAGAGGGTGATGGTTAAGACAGCGGCAGTGAAGGGTGCTTCAAAAGTATTTATGACTATCAAATCAAAATTAACCCAGGAGGCTACCTTGATGGTGACTGATATTGTTGAAAATAATAATTTTACAGTAGAATTGGTAAATCCTACCCAAGAGGAAGTGACTTTTGATTGGTGGATTGTGGAAGCGAAATAATAAAAAAAGTTTACCCTGTTAAATAGTACGAATTACATAATTTAACGGGGTGAATAAAGTTGTAAAGTTTATAAGGTGAAAAAGATAAAATTTTAAAAATTAATACTGCTAAAAAATAATATTCAATACCCAATATTTAACACTCACTCAAAGTGTTAATGTTTAAAATTAGTTATTGATTTTATTGGTTATTGAGTGATTATTGTTTGTTGGTTGTTTAAGCGTATATATTTGCTAAATGTGCATTATATGATTATACTAAGATGTAGAATTATAAATACTTAAAATGCAATTTTTATGCGCGAAGATATACTAAAAGCCAAGCTGGAAAAGCTGGAAAATCTAAGAAATGCCAATATCGACCCATACCCAGAAAAATCCCAAAGAACCCATACTAATAAGGAAGTTTTGGATAATTTTGACTCTATTAAAGGGGAAGTTTTTTTAGTGGGAAGGGTACGCAGCGTGCGCTCGATGGGGGGTTCGGCTTTTGTGCATATTGAAGATGGGACCGATAAAATGCAATTGTTTTTTAATAAAAATAATGTCGGCGTAGAAGAATATAAATTATTTTCTAAAAATATTGAAGTGGGTGATTTTATTCAGGTACAAGGAACTTTATTTAGGACCAAGACCGAAGAGAAATCTTTGTCAGTGACAGCTTGGAAAATTTTAACTAAGAATATTCGTCCGATTCCGAGTGAATATTATGGACTGAAAGATGTGGAGAAGGTTTTAAGAAAAAGATATTTAGATTTAATGGGTAACAAAGAAACTCGGGAATTGTTTGTGAAGAAAAATATTTTTTGGCAGACTGTGAGAAAGGTTTTGACTGATGAGAAATTTCTTGAAGTGCAAACGCCTGTATTGGAAAGTATTCCCGGAGGAGCAGATGCGGAGCCTTTTATTACGCATTATAATGCACTAGATAGAGATTTTTATTTGAGAATTTCGCTAGAGCTTCATCTGAAAAGACTTTTGGTGGGTGGATATGAAAGAGTTTTTGAGATTGGAAGAGTTTTTCGTAATGAGGGTATCTCACGCGAACATCTGCAGGAATTTGATCATATGGAATTTTATTGGGCTTATGCTGATATGGAAAAGGGTATGGAATTGGTAGAAAAAATGTATAAAGCCATTGCTAAGGAAGTTTTAGGGGAAGGTATGAAGTCTGCTTGGGAGGGTGAGGAAATTGATTGGAGTAAGCCCTGGCCGAGAGTGGACTATTTCACTGAATTTAAAAAAGAAACAGGCATTGATTTGAGTACGGACGTAACAGTCGATGAATTAAGAAAAAAGGCTGATGAATTGGGAATAAAATATGATAAAGCTGATGGTAGGGGAAGAATGGTGGACACTATTTATAAAAAAACTGTACGCCAAAGATTAATTCAACCTTGTTTTCTGGTTGGTCAACCATTGGATGTCTCACCTTTAGCTAAAAAAGATCCTGCTACCCCTAATCGAGTTTTGCGTTTTCAACCAGTGGCTTGTAAGAGCGAATTGGGAAATGGTTTTGCAGAACTAAATGATCCAATTGATCAACGAGAAAGATTTGAAGAGCAGATGAAATTAAGGGAAGCTGGAGATAGTGAAGCTCAAATGTTGGATGAAGATTTCATTGAGGCTTTGGAATATGGAATGCCGCCAGCCTTTGGTTATGGTATGAGTGAGCGATTATTTGCAGTAATGATGGGTCGCTCAATTCGAGAAACGGTAATTTTTCCTCCAGTGAGGACGATAGAATAAATTGTTGAATTGTTAAATTGTTGAAAATTAAGAAATTAAGATACGAATTACAAGAAAACAAGAAACAAACAAATTACAAATTAAAATAATTAGATTGGTTTTTTTTGAGATTTGAATTTTGAAATTTATTTGCCTGCCTGCCGGTAGGCTGGGAAATTGTATCTTGGAAATTGGAATTTATAAATATATATGTTAATAGATGATGTTACAATTAAAGTGAAAGCGGGAAAGGGAGGAGATGGCATGGTGGCTTTTGCTAAGACGCTGATGAATCAAGGGCCAACTGGCGGAAATGGTGGAAGAGGTGGCAACGTGATTGTACGAGGGGTAAATGATTTAGGAGCTCTTAGACCATTTAAAACTAAAAAATTAGTAACTGCCAAAGATGGTGGCCAAGGTGAGCAAAATATGCGAACGGGCGCCAATGGACAAGACGGAATAGTAATCGTACCAGTGGGGACAGTGGTGCATGATTTAACTAACAAGAAGGATTATGAAATAAATAAAATTGGAGAAGAAGTTGTCGTTACTAAGGGTGGCAATGGTGGTTTTGGAAATTTTTATTTTCGCTCCAGTACTAATACTACTCCAACAAAGTCCAATCCCGGAGAAGTGGGGGAGCAGGCGGAGTTAAGATTGGAATTAAAATTAATTGCAGATATTGGTTTTGTAGGCTATCCAAATGTGGGAAAATCCAGTCTTTTAAATGAACTAACTAATTCATCCAGTAAGGTGGCAAATTATAAATTTACTACTTTGGAACCACATCTAGGTGTTTATTATGAATTAATCTTAGCAGATATTCCTGGAATTATTGAGGGCGCTTCGGAAGGCAAAGGCTTGGGACACAAATTTTTGCGCCATATTGAGCGCACTAAAATGTTATTTCATTTTATCGCAGCTGACAGTGAAAACCCGCTAGAAGATTATAAGATAATCAGAAAAGAATTAGGAAAATTTAATAAAGAACTTTTGAAAAAAGAAGAGTGGATAATCGTAAGCAAGGCAGATGAAAAGAGTCCTCAAGAAGTATCAAAAATTGTGGATAAATTAAAAAAGAAAAATCCCCGAGTAGTTGTTTTGTCGCTTTTGGATGACAAAAGTGTGGAAGGAATGAAAAAAGTTTTAAATGAAATAAAAAGGAGGAAGTAGAAAGTTTGTAAAGTTATAAAGTTTATAAAGTAAAGAGTGGTACTGTCACGTCTAAAACACAAGTGCATATATTTATTGAGACGCGATAAATCGGCCTCTTTGCGGTGTGTTTAAAGGATGTATCCGAATGACAAAGACTTGATTTATTACGTTTCAAAAAAGTAGTCTGGTTTTAAATATTTAAAAATTAAAAAATTAATATTTGAATCAAAATTAAAAATTCAAAATTAGAAATTATTCAAACTGGGGCTTTTATGCTAAAATTTTTTAAATTAAAAAAGAAAATTATCATATTATTATTGGCTATTACTATTCTAGGGGCTGTTTTTCGCTTTTATGATTTTTTTGATCTAATATTTTTTGAAATAGATCAAGCTAGAGATTATAAATTAATAAATAATGTTATTGAAAATGGCTTGGATGAATTTCCGTTATTAGGACCGCTAGCTGGAGGAACAGCTTTTAGATTGGGTTCCATATATTATATCCCAGCTTTGGTGATGAGTTATTTTTTTGGAGTTTCTCCTTATGCCTTGGTTATTTTGGAAGTTTTATTTTCTGTTTTGACAATTCCCTTATTTTTTATTTTTTTAAGAGAATTTTTTAATCAAAAAGTTTCCTTGTACCTGACAGCGATTTTTTCAGTAAGCTTGTTTTTGGTAGAATATGCTCATTTTTCTTGGAATCCAAATCCTATCCCGTTCTTTTTTATCTTAGCTCTTTATGCAGCTCTTAAATATTCTCAAAAAGATTCAAATAAAATCTTATGGATTTCTATCTTGGCATTGGGAATGGGTGTGGTGATGCAACTGCATGCAGTTACTTTGATAGGTGTGCCTTTAATAGTATTGATATACTTTGTTGTTTTAAAAAATAAAATTACTTTGAAACATTTGGCTGTTGCCTTGGGGATATGGGTGGTTTTGTTTTCTCCTTGGATAATCAATGATATTTTAACTAAAGGAGAAAATTTATCAGAATTTAAAAAAGCCACAATTTCCAAAGGGGAAAGAGATGAACATCCTAGCTTGGGCAAATCTGTTTTTATGAATGCCTTCAATTATACTCGCTATTATTCTATATTGCTGACTTCTCAAAATGACATAAAAGAATTGGTCAGAGTGGAAAGTAGTAAGAGCTTGAGAGAGCTTATTGGTTACAATATTTCCGAAAAAGAATTTAAAATAAATTTACTTAAGGGGTTTTTAGGTATGATTTTTGTTGCTGGGGGGGTCCTATTGCTGATATTAAAGTTTGTATATCTGAAAAAAGCTGACAAAGATAATACTGCTATAGGCAAGCGTAATTTTTTAATATTGATCATAGTAGCTCAGATAATTTTTGGTTTGCTTTTATTTCCATTGGCGCTAAAAGTTGATTCTCGCTATTTTTTTCCGGTTGTTATAATGCCTTTTATCATGCTGGGTCTCGCGTTTTCTCTGATAGAGGATAAATTTAATAATGGAAAGAAGATAGTCTTGGTGCTTTTTATCTTTTTATTTTTCTATAATATTTTAGGAACAAGTAATTGGTTGAAGCTGGCAGAGAGCTATAGTTTGAAATATGAAAAAAATAAAGAGTTTATTTTGGAACCGTATTACATAGTAACCATGAAGCAATGGAACCAAATAGTAGATAAGATAGTTCAAATATCTGATGAACATAAGGGAAACCTGTATGTGCAGTCGAGTCCTTATCATATTCGCCCATTATTGTATTTACTTGAGATTGATAAAAAAAAGCCAGTTAGGGTTATGGATACGAAAAATTTGGATTCAAATGGAATGTATTTTTTTCTTCGAGAAAGTGATGATATCAAAACGGGCGATGCTTTACCAGAAAGCGTTGCAAAAAGATTTGATATTGCAAATAAATATGATTTTGGGAGCGTAACCTTAGTTCAAATGAAAATAAAAGAGGGTCAAGAAGCCAGTGCGCAAAAAAAGTTTTCATTTGAGAAGGATAGCATTCTTCCAAGGTGTTATGAATTAGAGTATTTTATGGAAGCCAGAGAAAAATGTATGGTGGGAGATATTGGATATTTATTCGGAAAAAACAAATAATCTATTTTTTGAATTTTTAATTAAGGTAAGTTATAATAAAAACAATTTAAAAATATAATAATTTAATAGTATAAGTTTATGCTGGATATAAAGTTTATCAGAGAAAATGCTAAGATAGTAAAAGAAAATAGTAAAAATAGATTATCTAGCGTTGATATTGACTATTTTCTTAAATTAGATCAAGAGATCAGAGAGGTGGAAATCGAGTTGAATAACTTGAGATCTCAAAGAAATACCACTTCAAAAACCAAGCCAACTCCTGAGCAGATTGAGGAAATGAAGAAGGTAGGTGAGGAAATAAAAACAATTGAGGAAAAATTGATTCCTCTTAAAGAGAAACATCGAGAGATTTGGCTGGCTATTCCAAACCTAACTCATCCAGAGGTGGCAGTGAGTTTAAACGAGGATGATAATCCGGTTTTGGATACTTTTTTGGAGCCGACCAAATTTAATTTTGAACCTAAAGATCATGTGGAGCTAGCAGAATTAAATGATTTGATTGAGTTTGAGCGGGCGACAAAAGTTTCTGGAGCTAAATTTTATTACCTCAAAAATGAATTAGCGCTAATGGAGTTTGCCTTAATTCAGTATGCTTTGGAAATTGCAATGAGGAAAGGATTTACCCCGTTTTCTACTCCAGACTTAGCCAAAAGAGAGGTGCTTGAGGGGCTGGGTTTTAATCCGCGAGGGGAATCAACTCAGGTTTACAATGTTGATAATTCAGATTTGTGCTTGGTGGGTACAGCAGAGATAACAATGGGAGGATATCATATGAATGAGGTTTTAGAGGAGGCTGAATTGCCGAAAAAATATGTGGCTGTATCGCATTGTTTTCGAACCGAGGCAGGGGCTTATTCAAAATTTTCCAAGGGAATTTTCAGAGTGCATCAGTTTACTAAGATAGAGATGTTCCAATATGTGGTGCCGGAGAAAAGCGAAGAGGCTCATTTGGAGATGTTGGCAATTGAGAGAGAGATTTTTGAGGGATTAAAAATTCCTTTTCGAGTGATTGATCATTGTACAGCTGATTTGGGCTCTCCTTCAATTCGAACTTATGATTTAGAAGCTTGGATGCCTGGTAAGCCTAATAAAGAAGAAGGAATGGGAGATTGGGCGGAGATTACCTCTACTTCAAATTGTACAGATTTTCAAGCTCGGGGATTAAATATAAAATATAAAAAAGAAGACGGCAAAAAAGAATTTCTGCATATGCTTAATGGGACTGCAATCGCTATAAGCCGAGCCCTGATTGCCATAATAGAAAATTACCAGCAGGAAGACGGGTCTATTGTTATCCCAGAAGCTTTGCATCGATGGATGCCGAATAATATCGATAAAATATCAAGAAATCGTTAGTTTGAGGGAGTGAAATTTCGAATTTTAAATCAATGTCAAATGACCAAATGGTTTAATCAAAGTATCCTTAGGACGTGACAAAAAAGAAAGTGATTTAATTTTTAAAAAATTAATAAATTAAGATTTGAATCAAAAATCAAAATTGTGAATTCAAAATTATTTTAGTAATTTTTTTAATAAAATTAATAAATGAAAACAAAAATAAAAAATAATTTAAAATTTCCTGCAAAGTTTTTGTGGGGAGTGGCGACATCTTCTTATCAGATAGAGGGCAATAATTCCAATTCTGATTGGTGGCAATGGGAAGAAAAGGGGAAAACTAAAGATAAATCCGGCATTGCCTGTGACTATTGGCACAGATATAAATCCGACCATGATTTGCTTGAGGAATTGGGCGTCAATTCTTTTCGTCTTTCCTTGGAGTGGGCCAGCATTGAGCCTCACGAAGGAGTTTTTTCTAAAGATGGAATTCATCATTATCAGGGGATATTGGAAGATTTAAAGAAGAGAAATATTAAAACAGTCGTTACTTTATGGCATTGGACTAGCCCTATTTGGTTTCAAAAAAAATACGGATTTCATAATAAAAAATCAGTAGAAATTTTTACGCGCTATTGTCAAAAAATTGTGGATGAGTTAGGTGATTTGATTGACGTTTATGTGGTTTTTAATGAACCAATGGTTCCCTTGGGGATGGGTTATTTGGGAGGAGTTTATCCGCCAGGATTTAAGAATCCTTTTAAATTCTGTCGAGCTTTAAATAATGTTGCCAAGGCTTATAAAAATGTTTATGGCTTAATCCATGAGGCAAATCCCGGTGCACAAGTGGGGATAAGTTTTTTATATAATTGGTATGAAAAAGCGGATTCAAACATGGTTAATATTTTAAATAAACTGAGTCAATGGTATCGAATAGATTTATTGGGCAATAAGATTAAAGGTTATCAAGATTATTTTGGAATTGATTATTATCGGATTGGAAAGATTGTTTTTGATTGGAGGAAAATAAGACTGGACACTAAAAATCAAATTTATTTTGGCTTTACCATTGAGGAAGATGAGAATCATCCGATGAAATGGATCAGTTATCCTGAGGGGATATTTAGGGTTTTAAAAGAGGTTCGAGGTAAATACAATCTTCCAATTTATATTTTAGAAAATGGGTTGCCGACAGCAGAAGGTTTGAGTGATGAGAAGAGGATGGAATTTATCAAAAAGCATCTTTTTTATGTAAAAAAAGCCATCGATAGCGGAGTTGATGTGCAGGGTTATTTCTATTGGTCCTTGTTGGATAATTATGAATGGCTTTATGGTTATGCTCCACGTTTTGGTTTAGTTGAAATAGATTATAAAACTTTGGAGCGTAAGCCTAGGGGAAGTTTTTATGCATATAAGGAAATAATTGAGAGCGCTAGACTTTAAAAGTGCGTGTGGAATATGGATATTATGAGATTATGATTTAAAGATTGAAATATTTTTATCTTTTGTGCTATAATATTAAATAGTTAATTTCTTTAAAGAAAAATAAAAAACAAAAAATGGAGGATGAAGTTTTGATAAAATTAAATAACGTTGAGCTGACTTATAACAATGGTAAGCCCAATGCTTTTAAGGCATTGGAGGGTATTAATCTTCAAATAAGAAAAAATTCTTTTGCGATTATTTATGGTCCAAGTGGTTGTGGTAAATCTAGCTTATTAAATACTATCTCCGGACTAGAGGTTCCTGATACTGGAGAAGTTTTTGTGGGTGATAAAAATCTTTTGACAATGAGTAAGCGAGAGCATGTGTATTTTCATCGAAGAACAATCGGGATGGTTTTCCAATCATACAATCTGATTCCTACTCTAAGCGTGTTGGATAACGTGGCTATTCCTCAAATTTTTGTTTCTAGCGGTAAAAAAGAAAGAGAGGCGAGGGCGATGCAACTTTTGGATAGATTTGGAATAGAACCTCAGGCACATAAATTACCATCCGAGCTTTCTGGGGGACAGCAACAGCGAATCGGTATCGCTAGGGCGATTATTAATGATCAGCCTATAATATTAGCTGACGAGCCGGTAGGAAACCTTGATTCCAAATCTGCTAATAACGTTATGCAAATTTTGAGTCAATTGAATAAAAATGAGAATAAGACAGTTATCATGGTTTCTCACAATCCTGAAAATATAATATGGGGAGACCATATTATTTATATGAAGGATGGGAAAATAGTTAGAGAGGATATTAGAAATTCTTCGGGAGAGACAATGCGCGTTACTAAAAAAGATGAAGATGATGATTTTGTTAAAATCGAAACAATGCTTAGAAATTTTCAAGGATTGTCTAAGGATCAGATTAAGGTTTTAATCACCCCAATGAAATCAGAAATTTTAACCAGGGCAGTTTTGGTAGATATGGATCAAAAAGAAATGGCTATCTTAGAAGAAAATATCAGAAGGAGGATTTTAAACACTATTACGCCAGAGGATTTCTTTGAAAAAATGGATAAATCCGACAAGGAGGGCGGAGTGGATATGGATATTCGAACAGCTCATCGAGTAGCTAAAAAGGTGGAGGATGTGATTGCCTTGGCACATATTATCAGTGATGTGGAAAATGATGATTATGAATATAAAGCTAATTCAATCGTTAAATATTTGTTAACTCAGGAAAATGTTACG
The DNA here is from genome assembly GCA_034003925.1 of Candidatus Moraniibacteriota bacterium. Lineage (GTDB taxonomy): Bacteria > Patescibacteriota > Minisyncoccia > Moranbacterales > UBA9337 > UBA9337. The sequence goes on along the minus strand of JAVEXR010000026.1, from coordinate 3,363 downwards.
ATTACTCCTAATCAGGTGGATAAATTAAAAGAACTAATCAAGGGTAGAATAACTAATAAGATTGAAAGGGTTGCTTTTCGGGAAATACTGGATGCTCCAGTCATTAATAACGGAGTTGGATTCAATAGTCATACAGCAAAGAAGATATCAAGAACATTGGATATGATTTTGATGATGAGTTATGGAATGGCATAATATATAATATAAAATAAGTATAACTTTTTTAAAGTGTAATATACAAATAGGTATGTTGGCATTAGATACAATTAGAATATCGGCTCGGTCATTTAAAAATAATAGATTGAGAACATTTTTAACAGTAACGGGTATTAGTGTGGGAATCGCTTCCATATTCTTTTTGGTTTCACTTGGATATGGTTTTCAGAAAGTTGTCTTGGAGAGAATTGCCACTAGTGATTCACTGCTTTCAATTGATGTATATCCTAAAGTTGATAAAAATGGAGGAGCAGGTGTTATTTCCGATAAGGATTTGCCAGAAATAGAAAAAGTGGAGGGTGTTTTGAAAATGGCACCGATAATCACTCAAAAATTTAAAATACATAGCAGTGATTTTACTACAGAGGCTAAGGTGAATATTGTTAACGCAGATTTTTTTAAACTAGAGGGGATTGTTGTTCAGAAAGGCGATGTTTTTTCAGATGAATCTAAAAATGAGATTGTAGTAACTAGCTCTGTATTGGATTTATTGCATATTGACAGTAGTGATTTTAGGAATAAAGAAATAGTAATTGATATTTCAACTTTGACGGACGAAGAGCGTAAAAATTCCAAAGAGGATGAAACTGTGGAGAAGAAATATAGAGTTATTGGAATGATAAATGATAAATCCAAGGCTAATGTATATGTTTCCAGTGCGTCTGTAAATGAGTTGGGCTTTGATTATTTTAATCGAATAAAAATCAGAGTTGATTCCGAGGGAAAAATTGGTTCAGTGCGAGATAATATAACTCAAAAAGGTTATATCGTTTCAGCTATTTCTGATACAGTAGATCAAACTAGAAAAATATTTAAAGTGATTCAAATCGTATTGTTATCTTTCGGTATGTTGGCCTTGATAGTTAGTGCTATTGGAATGTTTAATACTATGACGATTTCATTATTGGAAAGAACTCAGGAAATTGCCATAATGAAATCATTGGGTGCTTCAGCTCAAGACATTTGGGGTATGTTTTTAACAGAGTCTGTATTGATAGGTTTTTTGGGAGGAGCCATAGGAATTGTAATCGGTTTTGGAGGAACTGAGGTTTTTAATTTAATGCTTAACTTGATAGCTGAGAACTTTGGAGGAATAAGTGTGGATATATTTTACATACCGCTTTGGTTCGTGATTTTTATAGTGATTTTTTCTACGGTAGTGGGATTAGTAACTGGATTTTATCCAGCTAAAAGAGCTGCTGCTTTAGATACGCTTGAGGCATTAAGATATAAATAGTAATGATATAAATCGCTAATCTACACGAATTTTTTCTCTAATCTTCTCGAATTCTATTTGTGATTATTTGAGATTAGTTAAGGTTGATTCGTGATTCAAATCCTTATATGAAATTTAATAAAGAAACTTTTGAAATAATATTTTTTGCCAGAGCTGGACAGGGTGCAAAGAGCATCGCTGAATCATTGGCTCAGGCTGCAGTAAGTGAGGGCAGATTTGTTCAAGCTTTTTCTTTTTATGGACCACAGAGAAGTGGGGCACCTACCAAAGCTTTTGTTAAAATTTCTTCAAATCCCATTCGAAATCATGAGCCAATTATTGATCCTGACATAGTAGTAGTTTTGGATGATACCTTAATTACTAGTGAAGATGTGGGAAATAATATAACTGAAAATGAATCAGTTATCGTTAATACTCGAAAAACCGAAGAAGAAATCAGGAAAGATGTTAAAAATTTTAACGGTAACATTAAGACGATTGATGCTAGTGGAATAGCCTTGGATACAATAGGTATGATTCAACCCAACGGTGTAATTTTAGGGAAATTAGTGGGTGTTACTGAAATTGTTAAGCTGGAAAGTGTAATGAGTCAATTTAGAAATATTTTTGAAAAAAAGATCGGAGAGGAATTAACTCAGAAAAACCTCTTGGCAATTGAAAAAGGATATGATGCGCTTTAGAGTTTAAATTTTAACTTTTGGTTAGTTTTAATAATATTTATTTTAGTCAATGTGTATATTTGATACGCATAAAATTATGAAAAAAGAAATAAAAAATGTAAAAAGATTTAGATTGCTTTATCTGGCGTTGATATTTTTAGGTATGTGCCAAGCAGTTAGTGCGGCAGACTTAGCTAATGACAAAGTAGAAGACCTGGCTACTCAGTCCGATGGAAAAATTATCGTAGGCGGATCATTCACATCTTTTAGTGGTGTTGCTAGAAATCGCATTGCTCGTCTCAGTGCTGATGGTTTAGTGGATACTAGTTTTAATATCGGCGAGGGAGCCAATGGATCCATTCAGGTGATAAGCGTTCAATCTGATGATAAGATTTTAATTGGCGGGCATTTTACTGCATATAATGGTGTAGCCAGGAATTGCATAGCACGGCTTAACGCAGATGGAACACTGGATACTGGTTTTGATCCTGGAACGGGGGCATACCCATCGGTGTATTCAATAAATATTCAATCTGATGGAAAAATACTTATTGGAGGAGATTTTACCGATTACAATGAGGTGGCTAGAAGCCATATAGCGCGGCTTAACGCAGATGGAACCTTAGACACTGGCTTTAATCCGGGGGCGGGAGCTACTGGGATGGTTCAGGAAATCTTGATACAATCTGATGGCAAGATTATTATTGTCGGATTCTTTAGTACTTATGACGGTATGAGTAGGAATCGTATCGCTAGAATAAATACAGATGGAACAATAGATACCAGTTTTGATCCTGGAACGGGAGCAGATGGTTTTGTTTATGCGGCATCCTTGCAATCCGATGGAAAAATAATTATAGGTGGTGCATTTAATACTTACAATGAATTCTCAATAGGGCATATCGCAAGAATCAATACTAATGGAACATTGGATACTAGTTTTGATCCGGGTGCGGGTGCTAATAACAGCATTTGGTCAAGCGCTATCCAAGCAGATGGAAGAATAATAATTCTGGGATCTTTTACTGGATATAATAATGTTTCCAGGAATCGTATTGCTCGAATAAATACAGACGGATCATTGGATACATCTTTTAGTCCAGCTTATGGTGCGGATAATTATGTGGAGGGTATGATTTTTCAAGAAGATGGAAAAATGGTTATAGGCGGATGGTTTCAAAACTATGATAGTTTGCCTAGAAATTATATAACGCGTATTAATGCTAATGGGACAATTGAAAGAACATTTGA
>JAVEXR010000025.1:0-14398 GCA_034003925.1 Candidatus Moraniibacteriota bacterium | reverse complement strand
ACTGATCATGGAGAAATCGCTTTGGGACAAAATGTATTAACCGCTTTCATTCCTTGGGAAGGTTACAATTTTGAGGATGCTATTATTCTTTCAGAAAGATTATTACACGATGATAGATATAGCTCTATCCATATAGAAGATTTTTCAATTGATGTGCGAGATACAAAACTTGGACCAGAGGTGGTTACTCGAGATATTCCAAACATTGGAGAAGATAGACTAAAAAATCTTGATCAAGATGGAATTATCCGTGTTGGAGCTGAAGTAGTTTCCGGAGATATTTTGGTAGGAAAAATTACTCCAAAAGGAGAAGGGGATTTGACTGCTGAAGAAAGACTATTAAGAGCTATCTTTGGAGAAAAATCCAGAGATGTAAAAGATTCATCCCTTTATCTTTCTCATGGAAAACATGGAAAAGTTGTAGATGTAAGAGTGTTTTCTCGAGAGCAAGGAGATAAATTATCAACTGGAGTTATAAAGAAAATTCAAATTTCAGTAGCTCAATTGCGAAGAGTGGCAGTAGGAGATAAATTAGCCGGTCGTCATGGAAACAAAGGTGTTATTTCAAGAATCGCTCCGGTAGAAGATATGCCACATCTTCCAGATGGAACTCCGATGGATGTTATTTTAAATCCATTGGGTGTAGCTAGCCGTATGAATATCGGTCAGATTTTGGAAATTCATCTTGGTTGGGCCGCTTCTAAATTGGGTTATAAAGTAGCTACTCCTGCATTAGATGGAGTAAGTGAAGATGATATCAAGGGAGAATTGAGAAAAGCTGGTTTGCCAGAAAATGGAAAGGTTCGGTTAGTGGATGGAAAAACTGGTGAATATTTCGATAACGAATCAACAGTAGGAATGATGTATATAATGAAACTCAACCATCTTATCGATGATAAGATGCACATGAGATCAATCGGACCATACTCATTAATTACTCAACAACCGCTAGGAGGAAAAGCTCAATTTGGTGGACAGCGTTTTGGAGAAATGGAAGTTTGGGCGCTTGAGGGTTATGGAGCAGCTTACACATTGCAAGAAATGTTGACTATTAAGTCAGATGATGTAAGAGGAAGATCAAGTGCTTATGAATCTATCATTAAAGGCGAGAGAATCAGTAGTCCGAGTATTCCAGCTTCTTTCCATGTGTTAGTCAATGAGTTAAAAGGACTATGTATGGATGTAGAGTTAACTGGAATTAAAAAAGCTCAGGAAACTGAGGAATAAGCACAATAGTAGATTACTATTTTAAAATAACTTCATAATATTTTAAGTTAGCTCAATCGACCCATTCGGGTTTTGACTAACCTTTTCCAAAAAAGTATGGAAAACAATACAGGTGTAAGCGACTTCAAAAGTGTTCGCTTAAGTCTCGCTAGTCCAGATAAAATTTTGGGCTGGTCCAGAGGAGAGGTAACTAAGCCAGAAACTATCAACTATAGGACTCAACGTTATGAAAAAGACGGTCTTTTCTGTGAGAAAATTTTCGGTCCTGCTAAGGATTGGGAGTGTTATTGTGGAAAATATAAGAGAATCCGATACAAGGGGATAGTTTGCGATAAGTGTGGAGTAGAGGTTACTAAATCAAATGTTCGAAGAGAAAGAATGGGGCACATCAAATTGGCTGTGCCAGTTTCTCATATTTGGTTTTTGCGTAGCGTTCCTTCTCGCGTTGGTTTGGCTTTGGGATTGTCTTACCAAAATTTAGAGAGAGTAGTTTATTTTTCTGCTTATATCGTTACTAGTATTGATGAAGAGAGAAGAAGAGAGTTTCTCGAACAAACTAAACGAGAATACAAAAATAAGTTAAAGAAAGCTAAACAAGAAAACAAAACAGCTGCTGACTTCAATGCTATTGCAGAAGACTTAAAGGGACAACATGATTATATTGCTAACGAAGTAAAAAATCTTAAACTTTTCCAAGTTTTGTCAGAAATTGATTATTTCAATTTGTCTTCTCAAGCTGGACAAGTTTTTACTGCAGGAATTGGAGCTGAGGCAATTAGAGTATTATTGTCAACTTTAGATATTGAAAGTACTATTGTTCATCTTAAAAAAGAGCTAGCTTCAGCTGGTAAAGCGACAGACCAAAAAATTATTCGAAGAATAAAATTGTTGCAAGGATTTAAGGAATCAAAACTTGAATTAGATTGGATGTTTCCAACTGTAATTCCAGTTATTCCTCCAGATCTTCGTCCGATGGTGGCTCTTAATGGTGGAAGATATGCTACGAGTGACTTAAATGATTTATATCGAAGAATTATCAACAGAAATAATCGTCTTAAGAAATTGATCAGTTTGGGTGCGCCAGAAGTTATTACTCGAAATGAAAAAAGAATGCTTCAAGAAGCGGTAGATTCTTTGTTTGATAATAGTATGCGTCGTTCTCATGCATCTGTCGCTGCTTCTACTGGACAAAAGAGACCTCTTCGATCTTTGGCTGATTCTCTAAAGGGAAAGCAAGGACGTTTCCGTCAAAATCTTCTTGGAAAACGAGTTGATTATTCAGGACGAAGTGTAATCGTGGTGGGACCACAATTGAAACTTCACCAAGTTGGTTTGCCAAAGAAAATGGCCCTAGAACTATTTAAACCTTTTATTATCAATAATTTAATCACCAAGGAATACGCTCATAACGTTAGAATGGCTGGAAGAATGGTGGATACTGAGACTGAGGTAGCTTATGAAATTTTGGATAATATCATTAGAAAGCATTATGTACTTCTAAACCGAGCACCCACCCTTCATAGACTTTCAATCCAAGCTTTTCAACCAGTGCTTATCGAAGGAAAAGCTATTCAATTACATCCGATGGTGTGTAGCGCCTTTAACGCTGACTTCGATGGAGATCAGATGGCGGTTCATGTGCCACTTACTGATAAGGCCAGAGAGGAAAGTGCTAATATGATGCTTTCTTCAAAGAACTTATTAAAACCAGCTAGTGGTGATCCAATCACTATTCCAACTTTGGATATCGTGTTGGGAATGTATTATCTGACTCACATCAAGGAAGTAGAAGGAAAACAATATAAAGCATTTTCTTCAAGTGAAGAAGCTATGATGGCTTATCAATTAGGTCACGTTAAGGTTAACGAAAGAATAAAAGTTATTTTTAACGGAGAATTAATTGAAGCTTCTGTGGGAAGATTAATGTTTAATGAACTTCTTCCGGAGGAATTGAGATTTGTTAACGCAGAAATGACCAAAGTGGAACTAAAGAAAATAGTTTCCAAAATGATTGTGGCTGTCGGACAAGAAAAAACGGCTGAGTTCGTAGATAATGTAAAAAATCTAGGATTTAAAGCAGCTGGAAAATCTGGAATCAGTTGGGGAATGGACGACCTAGTTGTGCCAAAAGAAAAAGGTGCAATTATGCAAGAGTCAGAAGCAAAAATTGGCGTAGTTATGGATCAATATAACGATGGTCTCTTGACTGCAGAAGAAAAGAAAAATAAATCTATTGAAATTTGGAATGAAGCCAAAAATAGAATTACTGATAAAGTTAGAGAGTCTTTAGATAAAGAAGGTCCGGTTTATGCTATGGTTTACTCCAAGGCTCGAGGTAGTGAGTCTGTAGTAGTACAGATGACTGGTATGAAAGGTTTAATGGCAGATGCTAGTGGAGAAACTATGGAATTGCCAGTTAAAAGCTCATTCAAAGAAGGTCTAAATGTGTTGGAATACTTTATGTCCACTCATGGAGCTAGAAAAGGTATGGCCGACACCGCTCTTCGAACAGCTACAGCTGGTTACCTAACTCGTCGTTTAGTAGATGTTAGTCAGGATATTGTCATTAGGGAGGAAGACTGTGGAGATACTGAAGGAACTTACTTATATAAAGAGGATTCAGATAGAATCGGACAAAGCTTTGCTGATCGAGTAGTGGGAAGAGTTTTATTAGAAGATGTTCTTGATCCAAAAACCAAAGAAAAATTAGCTTCCAAGGGAACAATTGCTACTAGTGAAGAGGCTAAAGCGATTGAAAAAGCTAACATTGCTAAAGTTAAAATTAGGAGTGTAGTGGCTTGTAAGACCAGAGTGGGAGTTTGTCAAAAATGTTATGGATTAGATTTAGGAAGAGGTGGTCTTGTTAAAAAAGGTGAAGCGGTGGGAATCGTGGCTGCTCAAGCGATTGGAGAGCCTGGTACTCAGCTTACTATGCGTACCTTCCATATTGGAGGTGTGGCTGGATCAGATATTACCCAAGGTCTTCCTCGTGTTGAAGAAATCTTTGAGGTTCGTCCTCCAAAGGGAGAAGCTCTTATTTCTGAAGTTGATGGAAAAGTTTTAAGTATCGAAACAGATGCTCGTGGAAAATACACCACCATCAAGATTGAATCTACTGAGGATAAAGATGATGTAAAAGAATATCAGATTCCTGCCAATGCCAGTGTTAAAGTTGCTAAGGGAGATTTGATTGCTCAGGGAACAGTTTTGTCAGAAGGGCACATCGATCTTAAGAAACTTTATAAAGTCATGGGCTACGAAGCAGTTCATCGATATATCGTTAAAGAAATTCAAGAAATCTATGCTTCTCAAGGTGAAGGAATTAATGATAAACATATCGAGGTTATCATTAGACAAATGCTTAGCAGAATCAAGATAGAGAATTCTGGAGAAACTGAATTGCTAGTAGGAGATGTAGTTAGCCGAGAAAGATTTGAAAATGTAAATGAAAAAGCTAAGAAGAATACTAAGAAGAGAGCTCAAGGTAAACCAGTTATTCTAGGAATTACCAAAGTAGCGTTATCGACTGAATCATTCTTGAGTGCGGCTTCATTTATCGAAACTGCTAGAGTGTTAATCAATGCTTCAATAGAAAGCAAAGAAGATACGCTAAAGGGTCTAAAGGAAAATGTTATTATCGGAAGACTTATTCCAGCTGGAAGCGGATTTAGAGAAAAGGAATAATCCCTTATCTCGTTGACAATCGACAGGAGAGCTGGTATAGTGAGTCTATTACAACTTAAGAAAGTCCTAAGAATGTCTCGCCTTTTCTAAAAGGATAAGACGTTTAATAAACTTACCAGTAAGGACTTTCTTTTGGTAAGTTTATTTTTTAAGTAATTTATTTTGGTTTTTGTTTATTTTAAAATAAATAATGATCAGCAATTGAAACAATATGGAGTATGAAATCTGCTATCTTATTGGGGAGTCCAAGGAGGCTAACCTAGATAAGATAAGACCAATAATCGAACAAATAATTGAAAAACACAAAGGAACCTTCTTGGAGGGAGAATTTGTTAGAAAGAGGAGATTATCCTATGAAATCAAGGGAGAAGCGAGAGGAACTTACGTAGCTAGAAGATTTACAGTGCCTTCTCGAGATGAACGTGATGAAATGGAGTCAGATTATGATATAATGGGAGAAATTAACAAGGAATTGAGATTTAATCAAGAAATCTTGAGATACATGTTAGTAAAGACAGATGATCTTCCACCGCTAAAAGATTTAGAAAATATTGAAGAAAAAAATAAGGAACAATATTTAGCTAGAGAAACAAAGAGAGATGTTAAAAAAGTAGTTGCTCCAGTTGTAGCCAAGAGAGAAGTTAAAGAGGCTGTAAAGGAAGCAAAAGAAGAAGTTAAGGAGGATAAGAAAGAGGCAGTAGAAAAAGAAGTAAAAAAAGAGGAAGTAAAGGAAGAGGTAAAAAAAGAGGCTAAGGTTGAGGAGGTTAAAGAAGCTGAAGTAAAAGAAATCAAAGCTGAATTATCTCAAGAAAAGCCAAAGAAGAAAACCAAGAAAAAAGAAGAGGGAATTTTGGGAGATGATATTGATGAAAAATTAGACGAAATCCTTAACATCTAATTTCTTAAGTGAATATAATTTGCAATAAAATATTGTGCATTTTATCTTCAAAATAAAAAATATGAACATCAATAAGGTGACTTTAGTTGGACGACTTACTCGAGACCCTGAGATTAGAACTACTAACACTGGTTCTACAGTAGCAAGCATCAGCTTGGCAACCAATAGCTTTTGGACTGACAAAAATGGTCAAAAGCAAGAAACTACTGAATTTCACAGCATTGTTCTTTTCGGAAAAGTGGCTGAGATTGCTGGACAATATTTAGTGAAGGGTCAGGAAGCTTTTTTTGAAGGCAGGTTACAAACTAGAAGTTATACCGGTAAAGATAATATAGAGAGAAGAATAACTGAAGTAGTAGCTACAGAAATGCAATTTGGTGCCAAACCTCAAGGACAAGGATCAACTCAAGGAAACTACGGTGCTCCGCGAGCTAATGCTAATCCTAGTGCACAGCAAGCACCTCAAGGACAAAATCAAGCCGCCGCCGCTCCCGTTGCAGCTGCTGCGCCAATGAGAGAAGAGGAGATTCCTACTATCAATTTGGACGAAGAGCAGGAAGAGGTAAAGATTGAGGATGTGCCATTTTAATTTAAGTAAAATTATCAGCTTATTATATTAATTTAGATCTAATATAAACTTAAGCCCTAAAAAAATGTTAGAAAAAAAGACTTGTCAATTTTGCCAAGATAAAATAGACAAAATTGATTATAAGAATGCGGAATTATTAAGAAGATTTGTTAATTCTCAAGGAAAAATTTATCCTCCAAGAAGATTCGGTACTTGTGCCAGACATCAGAGGATTTTAACTCGAGCTATCAAAAAATCTAGAATTATGGCAATCACACCGATTGTGATTAAATAAAGATTGTTTGAGTAACGTTAACTAAATTCATGTTAAACATTTCAAAAATAAAATCAGGTAAAAATATCGTCGTCGAGGGTGAGCCTTTTAAGGTTCTCTATGATGAACATTCTAAAACAGGAAGAGCTGGAGCGGTTCTCCGCACTAAGCTGAAAAATTTAGCTACGGGTGCAGTTTTAGAAAAAACTTTTCAAGGCTCCGATAAGGTTGATGAAGCTGATATTGAAAAAACTTATGCTCAATATCTTTACCAAGATGGGGAGGGCTTTGCCTTTATGGACAGCAGTAATTATGAGCAATTTTCATTACCCAAAAAAGTTATTGGAGACTTGGCTAATTATTTGGTAGAGGGAGTAGAGGTGAATATCATTAATTTTAATGGTAGTCCGATAAATATTGAACTTCCTGTTAAGGTAACTTTAACTGTAACAGACGCTCCTCCTGGGATTAAGGGTGACACAGCCTCTAGTGGTGATAAATTGGTGACAGTTGAAACTGGCGCTAAGATTACTACCCCGTTATTCATTAATGAAGGAGATAAGATTATCGTGAATACTGAAAAAGGGGAATATGTTTCGAGAGCATAGATGTTCTATCCGCCAGCTGGCGGAGTTGTATATGTTCTAGATGTTGAAATTGATATTTAAAAAACACGGCTAAAACCGTGTTTTTTGGTATAAATATTTTCTTTACAAAACAATTTTTACATACTTTAATTGTCTAATCACCAAAGGGTGAGAAACAAGGAGTTATTTTGTACAATTAAACATGAAAAGGAGACTGGCGCTATGAAAAAAGGCGAGATTTTGGCTGATGGAAAGACGAAGACAATCTGGGAAGTAGAAGGAGATTCATCTCAGGTGATTGTCGGAAATAAAAATGATATTACCAAAAATGATAATCCAAGCGAAACCAGAAAGATGGTCGGCAAGGCGAAAATGGCAACAGCTACGACTTGTGCCGTTTTTCAATTTCTTAAAGATGCCGGGATACCGGTGGCTTTTAAAAAGCAATTGACTTCGACGGAATTTTTGTTTTCCAAAGTAGAGATGATTCTTTTGGAGATTATCTGGAGGCGTTATGCCGTGGGGAGTTTCTTGAAAAGGCATCCGTATCTGGAGGTTTCTCCTGGGGATCGACCACATCGTTTCCATCGAGCAGTCTTTGAATTATTTCTCAAGACCACCGGTGGCGTAGTCAAAAATAAAAATGGCGATCTGTGTGGAGCGGTTCCCAATGATCCTGAGACCAATAGGCCGATTGATGATCCCTTCATTGTTAATCCCAATGATGGAGTATGGCGATTGTTTCATCCCAAGAAGCCGAAGTGGGATAAGTCAGCAGATCTTCACGTGGAAATTTCCAGGGATGATATTTTGCCCGATGGAATTACAGTGGAAATGGTTGAAAATTTGCTTCGTCGAGTCGGTTTGGTATTGGAAGGTGCCTGGGCTCAATTAAAATGTCGCTTTATCGACATCAAAATTGAATTGGGCATTGTGGATGGAGAATTGGTAGTGGCGGATGTTATCGATGCCGACAGTTGGCGATTGCGAGATGCCAATTGGAATGAATTGTCCAAGCAGCTTTTTCGCGATAATGTGGATATGAAAAAAATCGCCGACAAATATGCTCAAGTGGCTCATTTAGTCCAGCAGTTTCAAATTCCGCAACAAGCCATTGTAGTTTGGCGCGGATCCAAAAATGATCCCATGCCAAATATACCAGCTGTGCCGGGTATTGACGTGGTGGAAATTATTTTGTCCGGACATAAATCTCCTCAAAAATGCCTGCTTCAGTTGGAAAAAATACTTACAGATTTTCCGGGTGGCGGTGTGGTTTTGGCTTGCGTTGGTATGTCCAATGGGTTGGGTCCTGTTTTGGCAGCTAGAATCAGTTGGCCGGTAATCGGGGTGCCGATTTCGGCTGATAAATTTCCAGACGATATTTGGAGTAGTCTTCGGACACCGAGCCAAGTTCCTATGGGTACTGTTTTGTCTGACAAAAATGCCGTTCTTTTGGCTTTAAATATTTTGGCTCAAAAGAACCCGGTAGCTTATGCAGTAAGACAGTTGTCCATTGAAGAACTGGACGATTAGCTAATTCCTTGGCTATGGCAGCTCAAAGGCGCTAGTGGTATTCACCATTAGCGCCGTTTTATTTTCTTAAAATACTTTACCAAGAGGGATTTATGTCGTAAGATAGAGATGAATTTATATTTAGCAAGCATTTGCTTGTTAACGTATGCTATCTTAAAATAAAATAAAAAATATGTTAAAGAAATATATTGAATACCTAAAAGACAATCCTAAAGGTTATTGGTTTAAGGCGAAATTATTTGGTTGGGGTTGGACGCCTGTCACTTGGCAAGGCTGGCTTATAACTTTAATTTATGTGGCACTTCTGATTTTATTTGCACTGACAATTGATGAAAATTCCTTAGATAGAGAAGTGTTGTTTACTTTTGTCCTCCCTGTAGTTCTACTCACTATTACTTTTATTCGTGTTGCTTACAAGAAAGGAGAAAAGCCAAGATGGAATTGGGGTTGGCCTAAAAAATAGCAAAAAACATTTTGTGATAATTAGTTATGATAGAATAAGGGTGAATAAAAATTAAAATAAAATATGAAAAAAGAAAAAGAATCCGGAGTTTTTTTAAGGTATTTAATGATAGGTTATGCAGTTTTGTTCTTAGTTTTAGCTTTTAACCCATTTGACAGAGCAACTTGGTTTGTGGAAAACCTAACTGTCTGGATAATTTTGGCAGTTATTCTGGGTCTTTATTTTCACGGAATAAGATTTTCAAAAATAGCTTATGCTTTGGTGTTTGTACTTATTTATCTTCACACTATTGGGGGACATTGGACATTTGCCCTAGTGCCCTTTGATTGGATTACGGATTTTTTTGGTTTTTCGAGAAACCATTTTGATAGGATAGCTCACTTTTCAGTGGGTTTTTATGCTTTTGCGGTAGTGGAATGGATCTGGAATAAAAGATTAGTGGGCAATAAATTTTTATTATTTACTTATCCGATTTTTGTAATTGCTACCGTAGCAATGAGCTATGAAGTGATTGAATGGATTTACGCTGCTTTAGCCAATCCAGAGGCGGGCGCAGCTTATTTGGGAAGCCAAGGTGATATTTGGGATGCGCAAAAAGATATGCTAGCTGATACATTGGGGGCAATTACGGCAGTAATATTATTTTTCTTTATTAGAAAACCAAAAATTTAATAATATATATTTTATGTTTAACAAAATTATTAAGATGGGGTTAATTTTAGTTGCTATATTATTTATCCCATTCAATGTTTCCTTAGCTCGGGAAAATGTCACCGATTGGTATATTCAGGATTTTAATTCGGAAGTAGTTGTTAATAAAGATTCTAGCTTAAATATTACCGAGACAATCATAGCTGATTGTGGTACGGGCTTTGATAAGCACGGTATATTTCGAATTTTACCCGAAAAAGTGACTATCGAAGGCAAGGGGAATATCGAAACTCCAGTTGAGCTTATCAGTATCACGGACTTAAAGGGTAATGATTATAGTTATACCGAAAGTAAAAACAGCGCGGATAAGACAGTAACTTGGAAGATAGGGGAGGCTGATAAAACTGTGCAAGGAGTTAATACATATGTAATAAAATACCAAGTTAAAAATGCTATTCGTTTTTATAATGATAATTTTGATGAGCTATATTGGAATTTGACGGGGAATTATTGGGATTTAGAAATTGATAAGGCACATATCGAGGTAAAGTTTCCAGAAGAGATTAAAAATGACGAAGTCACTGTTGATCTATATGCGGGAGCGCTGGGTGCAAAAGGCTCTCAAGCGGCGGAATTTTATTGGGATGATGGAGCTAATTTGATAGTTGATTCCAATAGGACGCTTGCCAAAAGAGAAGGCATCACCGTAGCTGTAGCTTTTGCTAAAAATATACTTACTCCTTATGTGCCTACTTTTTGGGAAAAATATGGCAATTATATTTTTTTTATAATCCCAGTAATAGTTTTTATAGCCTGTTTTAGACTTTGGAAAAAGTATGGTGATGATCCGACTTTTAATAAAACAGTAATTGCCCAGTACGAAGCCCCCAAAGATATGTCGCCGACAGAAATGGGGCTTTTGACGACTAATGGAACTTTTAAGAATCATTTTATTACATCGGAAATCATTAACTTCGCGGTCTTGGGCATAATTACTATCAAGGAAATTGAAAATAAAATTTTATTTTTTACTTCTAAGGATTATGAATTTAGCAGAGTTGGAAATAGAGAGGCGGAAAATAAATTAGTTGGACCGCAGAAAATTATTTTAAATAAATTATTTGAAAAAGGAAACGTTATTAAAATTTCTTCTTTAAAAAATGATTTTTATAAAATTTTAAGTGAATTAAAAAGTGCGGGAAATAATATGCTTAGCACTAAACAGTTGATTGCGGCTAGCGGTTTAAAATATCCTGTAGCTTTTTTGGTAGTCGGCATTATTTTAGCTGGCGCAGGAGTGGCCTTGGGAGCATCTATTTCTGGTTGGCTAAGTTTGGCAATGTTAATTTCAGGTGCGATTATTTTATTCTTTGGTTTTATCATGCCCAAGCGCACTTTGGCGGGTGCAGAGATGAATTGGCAAATTAAAGGTTTCAAACTTTTTATGGAAACAGTGGATAAAGATAGGGCTAAATTTTATGAAAAAGAAAATATTTTTGAGAAATTTTTGCCTTATGCAGTTCTTTTTGGGATTACGGATATTTGGATAAAAAGAATCAAAGAAATTTATGGTGAGGAATATTTCACTAATTATGCGCCAGCTTGGTATGTGGGCAATGGTCCAAGTTCATTTAATGCGGATAATTTTAGTTCAACTTTGTCAAACTTGTCCAGTAGCATTGCAGCTAGTACTTCGGCTCCGTCTGGCTCAGGTGGAGGCGGCAGCTCAGGTGGAGGTGGAGGCGGTGGCGGCGGAGGAGGGTGGTAGGATCTCAATTAATAATTCAAAATGAAAAATTTATTTAAACAACTCATGATGTCATTTCGACCGAATAAATATTTGTACTTAAATATTTAAGAGCGGAGAAATCTTGAAGCGTGAATCAGAAAAATGACCTAAAAAAATCTCAACAAAAGTAAAAAACATCCACAAAATGGATGTTTTTACTTTATGAACCTTAAAAACTTTATGACTTTACAAACTTTCTTTTATTTCTTCTCATTCACTTCTTTCTCAATCTTACTTACAAATTCATCTACTTTCAAAGTTTGTTGCTCCTTGATTCCGCGTGAGCGCACAGTCACAGTGCTGTCGGCTACTTCTTTTTCTCCGATGATAAGAATGTGGGGAACTTTAGATTTTTCTTCTTCGCGAATTCTTTTGCCTAGACTTTCATCTTTGATGTTTAATTCTACGCGTAGGCCTTGAGCGAGGAGCTTATCTCGCACTTCTTTGGCATAATCATTGAATTTTTCACTAACAGGTACGATAGAAATTTGAACAGGAGAAAGCCAAGTCGGAAAAGCTCCTGCGTAATGCTCGATTAGTAGTCCGATAAATCTTTCGAAAGATCCAAATAAGGCGCGATGCAAAACAAAAGGTTTTTCATCTTCGCCAAGATTATTTGTGAAACTCATTTCAAATCTTTCCGGCAGGTTAAAGTCAAATTGTAATGTAGAGCATTGCCACATTCTTCCTAAGCAATCTTTGATTTTGAAATCAAGTTTAGGACCATAGAAAGCAGCTTCGCCTTCTTCTTCAATAAAATCCAAACCCTTTTCGGCGGCTACTTTTCGAAGCACTTCTTGAGTAAATTCCCAACCGGCATCGTCACCTGCATATTTAACAGTATTTTTTGGGTCCCTTAGTGATAAAAATACTTTGACATCATCTTTGGCAAAACCAAAAGATTGATAGATGAACAAAATAAAATCAATCACTTTTTTCAACTCTTCCTCTACTTGAGATTTTTGACAAATTATGTGGGCATCATCTTGAGTAAATCCTCGCACGCGAGTTAGTCCTGAAAGCTCTCCTTTTTTCTCGAAACGATAGACTGTTCCACACTCTGCCCAACGACAAGGGAGATCGCGATAAGACTTAGGAGTGTTTTTAAAAATTTGTACATGAAAAGGACAATTCATCGGTTTGAGTAGAAATTCTTCAGATTCCTTGGCTTTAATCTCATTTTGTTTTTCTTCTAGAGTTTGGCCAACTTCAATAGGGGGATACATACTTGCATTATAAAATCCCCAATGACCAGAGGTTTCCCATAAATTTCTTCCTCCAATATGAGGGCTGCGCACTAATTCATAGCCATTCTTTTGATGTTCTTTATACCAAAAGTCTTCAATTACTCGCCAAAGCATCGCTCCTTTAGGATGCCAAAGAGGAAGTCCTAATCCAACTTTTTCATCAATATGAAATAAATCTAATTCTCTGCCAAGTTTGCGATGATCTCTTAGCTTAGCTTCTTCTTGTTGTTTGAGATATTCTTTTAATTCTTTTTTGTCATTAAAAACTACTCCATAAATTCTTTGTAGCTGAGTGTTTTTTTCATCAGCCTTCCAATAAGCTCCTGAGATTTTAGTCAGTTTAAAAGCTTGGGAATTTATTTCTTTAGTGGATTCTACATGCGGTCCTCGGCAAAGGTCAGTAAAATGTCCAGACTTATAAACAGACACAGTCGTTTCTCCGGCGGTTTTTAAATCATTGATTAATTCAATTTTGTAAGTCTGATTAAGCTTAGTAAAGTGTTCCAAAGCCTCTTCGATGGAAATGTCTCTTCTTTCAAAAAGATGGTTTTCTTTTACGATGCTTTGCATTTTTCCTTCTAGGATTTCTAAATCTTCAGGGATGAGAGTTCGAGGTAGATCAAAATCGTAGTAAAAGCCATCTTCAATGGCTGGTCCGATTCCAAATTTAGCCTCGGGAAACATTTCCAAAACTGCCGCCGCTAGGATGTGAGCAGTAGAGTGTTTTAATATTTCATTTTTTTCTTCTTGATTTTCTTTTTTCATACGTTTTGATATATTATTTGATTAATGACTCATTTTTTTTTGATTGTCATCCTCGAAAGTAGAGTTTCTTAGTGAATTTATGAGCTGCAGGAATTCATTTATCGGGGATCTATTTCTTTATTTGGAATAGATTTCCATTTTCACGGAAATAACAAGTTAGGAGATCCCCGCATTCGCGAGGATGACAAGATTTAACGATTTTGTCATGTTCGGGCTTGACCCGGACATCTCGTGATTTAATCTCCATACCAGCTAACTGCTAGATCATTCCAATTGGGGCTATTCTTTTCTATTAAATTTATTTTCCATTTTCTATTCCATTTTTTGAGTTGTTTTTCTCTTTGAATTGCGAATGCAACATCACTGTTGTCTTCATAAAAGACCAATCTATCTAAATTATATTTTTCTGTAAATCCTTTAATTTTCTTATTCTTATGTTCATAAATTCTTCGTTCTAAATTATTAGTTACTCCAATGTATAAGACGCCATCTTTTTTATTTGTTAATATGTAAACATAATATGATTTCATAGTATTGTATTACTTGGAGAAGATCTTTGCATTATCGAGCTTTCCTGCCTATAGACATGGAGAAAAAAATAAAAAAACGCCAAAATAAAATTACGAATTGCTAAGGTCCAAAAAATGGACGGTTCCACTTAGCTTCCCGTTTTTATTAGGGCGACTCTTGAGATTTATCTTGCCAAATCTCC
>JAVEXR010000104.1:0-3104 GCA_034003925.1 Candidatus Moraniibacteriota bacterium | reverse complement strand
GGCCGACCCGCCGCGCCCCGAAGTTCCCGCCGCCCTGGCTGAATGCCGGCGCGCCGGCGTGCGCGTGGTGATGATGACCGGCGACCACCCGGCCACGGCGCGCGCCATCGCGCGCCAGGTGGGCCTGTCCGAGCGCCCCGACATCCTCACAGGCGCCGAGCTGGAAGCGCTGGGCGACGCCGCTCTGACGGCACGCCTACGCCATGTGGACTTGTGCGCCCGCCTCAAGCCAGAGCACAAGCTGCGCCTGGTGCAGCTGCTGCGCGCATCGGGCGAGGTGGTGGCCATGACCGGCGATGGCGTCAACGACGCGCCAGCGCTCAAGGCCGCCGACGTGGGCATCGCCATGGGCGAGCGCGGCACCGACGTTGCGCGCGAGGCCGCTGCACTGGTGCTGCTGGACGACAGCTTTGCCCGCATCGTCGCGGCCATCCGCCAGGGCCGGCGCATCGACGACAACATCCGCAAGGCGACGCGCTTCGTCTTTGCCGTGCACATCCCCATCATTGGCCTGGCGCTGGTGCCCACGCTGCTGCACTGGCCTGCGCTGCTTCTGCCGGTGCACATCGTGCTGCTGGAGCTTTTGATTGACCCGGCCTGCTCCATCGTCTTCGAGGCCGAAGCCGAGGACCCTGGCCTGATGGAACGCGCGCCCCGGCCAGTGGCCGATTCGCCGTTTGCTGCCGCATCGCTGTTGTTTTCGGTGCTGCAGGGACTGGGCATGGCCGCCGTGCTGCTGGCCGGGCAGGCCTGGCTGACGGATCAGGGCTGGAGCACAGCGCAAGGGCGCAGCGTGGTGTTTGGCACGCTGATACTGGGCGTGATGCTGCTGATTCTGGCCAACCGCGACCTTTCGCGCCCTGCCTGGCATGGCGTGACCGACCGCAACCCCTGGCTGTGGCGCATGGCAGCCGCCGTGGCGCTGCTGCTCGTGGCGGTGCTGGGCTTGCCCTGGCTGCGCACACTGATGGGCCTGGCCCTGCCCGGTGCAGTTGGCTTGGCAGTGGGCACTGTGCTGCTGGCGCTGTCTCTGGCGTGGCTGGAACTGGTGCGAATTGTCAGCCGACGCTGGCCCAGTGCCAGAGCAAGGCCGCGCCCGGCCTGATTGCGTCTTGGCCTGCGACAGACAGCGGGCGTGGCAGATCAGGCCCCAGCGTGATTCCCAGGCGGCACCGGCGCGTGGTCGCCGTCCGGCCGGTTGCTGGGGTCCACATGCGTCATCACATTGAGCACGAGGTGACGCTGCATGACGCGCTGGCGCGCGACCACTGCAATGTCGTGGCCGGCTTCGACGGTAAGCGTGGCCTGCACCTCGATATGCGCATCGACCACAATCATGTCGCCCATGCGGCGCGTGCGCACGTCGTGCACGCCGAGCACGCCGGGGGTGCCTGCGAGCGTGGCGCGAATTTCCTGCACTTCGTCGGCATTGACCGCGCGGTCGGTCAAGTCCTGCAAAGCGCTCCAGCCAAAGGTCCAGCCCATGCGCGCAACCATAAAACCGACGATGAGCGCGGCAATCGGGTCGAGGATGGGGTAGCCGGCCAGGTTGCCGACAATGCCCACGGCCACCACCAGGGACGAAGCGGCGTCCGAGCGCGCATGCCAGGCGTTGGCCACCAGCATGCTCGACTTGACGCGTCGCGCCACGCCCAGCATGTAGCGAAACAGCGACTCTTTACCCACCAGCGCCAGCAGCGCCACGCCCAAGGCGGCTGCATGTACCTTGGGGATGTCGGCCGGGTTTTGCAGTTTCATCGCCCCGGCCCAGAGCATGCTGGCCCCGACGCCAAGCAGCAGCAGACCCAGCACCAGCGAAGCTGCCGTCTCGAAGCGGTGGTGGCCATAGGGGTGCTCGACGTCTGGTGCTTTCTGGCTGTGGTGGTTGGCAAACAGCACGACGAAATCGGCCACCAGGTCGGACAGTGTGTGCACCCCGTCGGCAACCAAGGCCTGCGACCTGGCCCACACGCCCACCACAATCTGCACCACCGCCAACACAAGATTGACCGCGACGCTCACCCAGGTGCTGCGGGACGCCGCAGCGGCGCGCTCGGACACGCTGTGGCCGGAATCGGCAGAGTCGGGGGCAATGGATGGATGGGGCATACGGTGAGAGAGGCGGCAGGGGCGAATCGGAAACTGTGCCGACAAGCTTACCCCCTGTGCAGTGCTGCCCAATCCTGGTAGAAGTGCTATTTAAAATATAGCTGCTTGCGCATTATTCATAAGCACAAGTGCCAGATTTCGCTAAAACTTTTAGCGCATTTGCACGCTGCCCGATACCGTGACGGTCACGCTTGCCTTGCCAGCCTCTACCGGGAGGGGTGCGTCGGCCATGCTGGCGCCGCGTGCCTCCATGGCCATCATGCGCGGCTGCGGGCCGGGCGCGCTCTGGTTGCTGTGCACGGTGACCTCACGCAGGCTGTAGTCGCCGAAGCCAAAATCGGCGCTCAGGCGCCCGGCCTGCTCCTTGAAGCGCGCAATGGCTTGCTGTTGCGCTTCACCTTCCACGCTCTGGCGCTGTTCGCGGCTCAGGTCGAAGGCGACGCGGCTGATGGTGAGCGTCGTCACGCGCGCTGCGGCGCTGGTGATGCGGGGGAAGTCGCGTCCTTCCAGCACCAATTCTGCGCGGCCCTGCCAGCCGCTGATTTGCTGGTTTTGGTCGTAGCGCGGCGAGAGCGAAAAGTTGCCAGTACGCACGTCCATCTGCTTGGGCTCGGCGCTTTTGCGCACTTCGGCCAGGGCGCTATCGAGCGCTTGGCGCAGTTGGGTCTGGACGGTGGCCGCGTCCTTGCCGTCCTTCACCGTCCCCAGGGTGAGAACGAGCACGTCTTGCTGCACCTCTACGGTGCCCGAGGTTTCCAGAGTGACGACGTTGTGCGGCGCCGGCGTAAGCGTGGCCTGGGCCTGCACGGCGCCAGTGGCGCTGGCCATGACGGCAGCGGCAATCAGGGTGCGAAAAATGGTCATGGGCGTTCAACCTACGTAAAAGGGCCTGGACCATAGCGCAGCGAGGCGGTTCGCCGTGTCAGCCAAGCGCCTGACTTGGTCCGACCACATGACGAGAGTGTGCGCCGGGGAAAAACATGTAACTGAAGGTC
>JAVEXR010000103.1:0-3108 GCA_034003925.1 Candidatus Moraniibacteriota bacterium | reverse complement strand
GTGGCCCGGAATGCGCTTGTCCACCAGCTCGTAGTAGGTGTCGATGGTGTCGAGCAGGCGCACGCCGCTGGCCTTGAGGCCGTCCACCGTCTTGTACAGGTCGTCTGAACCCATGGCGATGTGCTGGATGCCCTCGCCGTTGTACATATCCAGGTATTCCTGAATCTGGCCGGGGTTTTCCTTGCCTTCCTCGTTGATAGGAATGCGAATCTTGCCGCAAGGGCTGGTCATGGCCTTGCTCTTCACACCGGTCACCTGGCCTTCAATGTCGAAGTAGCGGATTTCGCGGAAGTTGAACAAGCGCTCGTAGAACCCAGCCCACTCGCCCATGCGGCCCCGGTGCACATTGTGTGTCAGGTGGTCGATGTAGGTCAGGCCGTGGCCGAAGGGCTCCAGCGCTTCCTGCGCGCTGACGCCGGGCAGGGCCTCGAAGTCCACGTCGAAAAAGCCGATGTTGCCGATGTCGCCCGGCTGCGCGCCGCCCTTGCCGCGCCAGCGGTCGACGAAGTAAATCAGGCTGTCGCCAATGCCCTTGATGGCAGGAATGTTCAGCTCGCCCGGCCCCGCCTTGCCGGCGTAGCCCCAGGCGCCGAGCGACACCGCGCGCTCGTAGGCCGCCTTGGCGTCGTGCACCCGGAAGGCAATCGCGCAAACGCTCGGGCCGTGCTGGCGCGCAAAGCGCTGGGCAAAGCTGTCGGGCTCGGCGTTGATGAGGAAGTTGATGCTGCCCTGGCGGTACAGCAGCACGTTCTTGTGGCGGTGGCGCGCCACCGGCTTGAAACCCATGGCTTCAAATGCGCGGCCCATGGCGGCCGGGTCCGGCGCCGCATATTCAATGAATTCGAAGCCGTCGGTGCCCATGGGGTTGTCCCAGGCAGAGTCGGATTCAATAGAGTTCAGGGTTTCGGGCGCAAGCATGCTGTCTCCATCTAGGTGAGGTATGCTGCACTGTAGAGATCGATTGGATCAATTATTCAGCTAATTGATGTGATATTGCGCAGGTTTACGTCGCACACATTGCGTTGTGTCAAAGCGGGCGCCCGGGTTTTTAATCCGCGTGGCCAGCGCGTTTCGCTCAGCGGGCGGCCTGTGCGCGCAGTTGCAAGGCTGCGTCGAGCCGCAGTTGCTCCTGCTCCGTGAAATTGCGCGTGCGCCATTGGGCGAGCTGCTCGGCGCTGGCGTGCGCGGCCTGGGCGCGGGCGTAATCGTCCAGGCGGGCGTTCCATTGCTGGTCTTCTGTGTCGATCTGCGCCAGGCGGCGCGCGGCATCGTCGCCATAGCGGGTGCTGCGTTCGGCGTAACGGGCGTGGGCGTCCACGCCGCGGGCGTTGAAATCAGCGGTCTCTGCGGCTACGTCTACCTGCACCACGCTGCGTGCGCGCTCAGCGCGTTGCACCGGGCTGAGTTCTGTCTGTGCCGCCTCCAGGGCTTCGCGGCGCTGCGTATCGCTCAGGCTGGGGTCGCGCTCAATGTCCAGGCGCGCCAGGGTGTAGCGCTCCAGGTTTTCTTGTCCGGCGAACAGCGCCTCGTATTCGGCATCGTCAAAATACTGGCGCCGCAGTGCGTCGCGCGCCACGATGGCCGCGCGCAAGGCCTTTGGGTCGTTCGCGTCGGACGGTGGTTGGAGCTCCCCCAGGGCAACGCGGAAGTCCACATAGCGCTCGGCCAGCGCCAGCGCGCGGGTGGAGAGCGCATCGCCAAAATGCCGAGCCACCAGTGCGGCCAGGCGCTGCTTGAGGGCCTCGGGGTTGGGCGCGTCGCCAGCTTCCAGCAGCAGCGCTTCCAGCGCATCGCGCAGTCCAGGGGTGAGCAAGGCGTCTTGCTCGGCCGTTGCGGCGGCCAAGCGCTGCTGTACCGTGAGGGCTGGCGCGCCTTGCGAAGAGGCGCTCACCGTGCTTGTGCCGGCCTTGCTCGCGCTGCCGGTCTGCGGCGTGCCATCGGCGGCCGGTTGCCACCACCACAGGGCGGCAGCCAGCGCGCCTAGGCCGCAGAGCGCAAAAAGCGCGCTCTGTCTCACAGCCCCGCGTTCTTCAGGCGGTTGGCTTGCTGGCGGTACAGTGTGACTGGGTCGGGTGAGAACCAGTCGCGCAGGCCCACCATCTGGTTCACTTCATCGAGGTGGTTCTGGCGATAGTCGCCCAGGTTGCGCCCCAGGCGCGCAGAGCAGGCCGATACCAGGCCGTCGTTGGCTTCGCCAAACACCAGGCCGGTGGCGACCAGCGCCGCATCGCTCGGGTCTAACAAGTTGGTCAGGTTGCGCGTGCCGGTCCATGAGTAGTAGCGCACGCCAGACACCAGCTCCGCGCCATTGCCGCAGCCGCTGCTCGGTATGCCGGCGCCGAAGCGCTGGTTGAAGCGCGCCGAGCCCGCAGTGGTCAGTGAATCGAGTGCCGCCGTCGGCATCTGTGGCAGGCTGCTGCCACCCGAGGCGATGTTGATGAGCGTGACCAGCGCACCGGCGGCGCCGCGCGCAATGCTCTCGCTGACGCTGCCGGAAGGAGCCACCCCGCGCACCACGTCTGCCACGCGCGAGCCGCGATTGACGCCGCCCACAGAGGTGACCGAGGCCACGAGCTGGGGTGCCACGCCTGCCACGTAACGGGCCGTGGGGCCGCCGTGCGAGTGCCCAATCAGGTTCACTTTGGACGCACCCGTGACCGCCAGGATATTGCGCACCTGCGCCAGCAGTTGCTCGCCGCGCACTTCGGTGCTGTTGGCAGCCGATACCTGGGCAACAAACACTTTGGCGCCGCCGCTGCGCAGGTTGTCGGGAATGTCATAAAAGTAGTCAATCCCAAAAAGCGAGTCGAAACCGAACAGGCCATGCACCAGCACGATGGGGTAGCGCGTTTGCGTGTAGTCGCTCGTGGCGTGGGCCATCGGTGCGGCGAGGCACAGCAAGGCGAATACAAAAAACAAGCGTCGGCGTAGGCGCGCGAGGGATGCAGTCATCAAATGTCTCCTGTTGTTGTGGCCGCTGCAGCACGCGACAAGCTATAGCCAATGCGGGCGAAGCGAACTTTTTTGCAAAAACGAACGACCGTGCGTTTTTGCTGTGCGAATTGTTCTGTTTCCACTTCGTGCCGCCTATCGGCAATTACCCGCAAA
>JAVEXR010000102.1:0-3173 GCA_034003925.1 Candidatus Moraniibacteriota bacterium | reverse complement strand
GAGCCGCACAGACGCACCGTGGAGGTGGATGCGTTCTGCTCGTGGTCGGCGTGCAGGATGAAGATGCGGTCAAGCGCGCGTTCGAGCACTGGGTTCACCACGTAGTCTTCGCAAGGCGTGCCGAACATCATGCGCAGGAAGTTGCCGGCGTACGACAAATCGTTGCGCGGGTACATGTACGGCTGTCCAACGCCGTATTTGTAGGCCATGGCGACCAGCGTGGGCAGCTTGGCAATCATGCGAATGGCGGCAATCTCGCGGTGGCGCGGATGGTTGATGTCGGTGCTGTCGTGGTAGAAGGCCGACAGCCCGCCCACCAGGCCAGTCAGGATGGCCATGGGGTGCGCGTCGCGGCGAAAGCCACGCAGGAAAAACTGCATCTGCTCGGCCACCATGGTGTGGTTGATGACGAGCTTGTGGAAGTCGCTGCGCTCAGTGGGGCTGGGCAGTTCGCCGTTGAGCAGCAGATAGCAGGTGTCAAGGTAGTCGCAGTTGGTGGCGATTTGCTCGATGGGGTAGCCGCGGTACAGCAACTCGCCCTTGTCGCCGTCAATAAAGGTGATGGCCGACTGGCAAGATGCGGTGGACAGGAACCCTGGGTCGTAGGTGAACATGCCTGTCTGCGCATACAACTTCCGAATGTCGATGACGTCCGGGCCGATGGAGCCCTTGTACACGGGAAGTTCTAGGGACGGGCTGCCATTACTGAAGTTCAGGGTGGCCTTGTTGTCAGCAAGCTTCATGTGGTGATTCCTTTGATTTGAGTGCCGTTAAATAGGGGTGTCGGGCGCCTGTGCTGCTTAGGCCGGCGTGCCGCCGCTTTGCCTCAGCATGTCCAGTACGGTATGTACGCAGGACTGGTCAAGCGCGCCGGTGGGCTCCTTGCGGCGCAGTAGAAGGTCGAGCAAATCGTTATCTGCCAGATCCATCAGCGCGCCCATGCCTTCTGCATGAAAGCTGGTGAGCTCGCTTTCGTGGCGCAGGAAGAACTGCTCGATGAATAAATCGTTTTCGAGCAGGCCGCGCCGGCAGCGCCAGTGCAGCTTGCTGAGAACCCGCGCATCGAGCAGGGCGGTGGGGTCGTATTCGACTTGCGCGGACATGCTCGGAACCTTAGACGGCGCGACGCACCATCAGCTCCTTGATCTTGCCGATGGCGCGCGTCGGGTTGAGACCCTTGGGGCACACATCGACGCAGTTCATGATGGAGTGGCAGCGGAACAAACGGTACGGGTCTTCCAGGTTGTCGAGTCGCTCACCCGAAGCCTGATCGCGGCTGTCGGCCAGGAAGCGATAGGCCTGCAGCAAGCCGGCGGGGCCAACAAACTTGTCGGGATTCCACCAGAAGCTCGGGCAGGCCGTGGAGCAGCTTGCGCACAGAATGCACTCGTACAAGCCGTCGAGCTCTTCGCGCTGCTCGGGCGACTGCAGGCGCTCTTTCTCGGGAGGAATGTCGTCGTTGATCAGGTACGGTTTGATCGAGTGGTACTGCTTGAAGAACTGTGTCATGTCCACGATGAGGTCGCGAATGACGGGCAGGCCTGGCAGCGGCTTGAGCACGATGGTGCCCTGCAGCGTGTTCATGTTGGTCAGGCAAGCCAGACCATTCTTGCCGTTGATGTTCATGGCGTCTGAGCCACAAACGCCTTCGCGGCAGGAGCGACGGAATGACAGTGCAGGGTCTTGCTCTTTGAGCTTAATCAGTGCGTCCAGCAGCATGCGCTCATGTCCGTCGAGCTCAATCTCGATGGTCTGCATGTAGGGCTTGGTGTCTTTGTCCGGGTCGTAGCGATAGATCTGAAAAGTGCGTTTTTGCATGGTGCTTCTCTCGTGGGACGGCCGGGTTTCAGAACGTGCGGACTTTGGGTGGAATGCTCTCGACCGTGAGGGGCTTGAGGGTCACGGGTTTGTACGACAGCGTGTTGGTGGCGCTGTGCCAGAGCGAGTGCTTGAGCCATTCCTCATCGTTACGGCCCAGTGCCATAGTGGGGTGGTCGGCGGGGTGCTCGTAGTCGTACACCATGTGCGCGCCACGGCATTCCTTGCGGGCGGCAGCCGAGACCATCGTAGCCTGTGCCACTTCGATGAGGTTGTCCACCTCCAGCGCTTCGATGCGTGCGGTGTTGAATACCTTGGACTTGTCCTTCAGCTCGACACTGGCGATACGTTCACGCAGCGCGGCGATCTTGGTGACACCTTCGTCCATCATGGCCTGCGTGCGGAATACGGCGGCGTGCTGCTGCATCGCTGCGCGAATGTCACCCGCCAGGGCTTGGGAATAAATGCCACCTGTCGAATTTTCGAGCTGATTAAGGCGTGCCAGCGTACGGTCGGCCGCGTCCTTGGGCAGTGGTTTGTGTTCGGCGTTTCGCGCATTGAATTCGACGATGTGGCGACCTGCCGCCTTGCCGAAAACCAGTAGATCGAGCAGCGAGTTCGTGCCCAGGCGGTTGGCGCCATGCACACTCACGCAGGCGCATTCGCCTACGGCGTACAGGCCATTGACTACCTGATTAGCCGTGCCGTCGTGCGTCACCACCTGGCCATGAATGTTGGTTGGCACACCGCCCATTTGGTAGTGGATAGTGGGCACTACGGGGATGGCTTCCTTTGTGATGTCCACATTGGCAAAGTTGATGCCAATCTCGTATACCGATGGCAAGCGCTTGTGGATGGTTTCCGAACCCAGGTGATCCATCTTGAGCAGCACGTAGTCCTTGTTCGGACCGCAGCCGCGACCTTCCTTGATTTCCTGGTCCATGGATCGGGACACGAAGTCGCGTGGTGCCAAGTCTTTCAAGGTAGGGGCGTAGCGCTCCATGAAGCGCTCGCCGTTGCTGTTGAGCAAGATGGCGCCTTCGCCGCGGCAACCTTCGGTCAGCAGTACGCCTGCACCGGCCACGCCGGTGGGGTGGAACTGCCAGAACTCCATGTCTTGCAGCGGGATGCCAGCGCGTGCTGCCATTCCGAGGCCGTCGCCGGTGTTGATGAAGGCGTTGGTGGATGCAGCAAAGATGCGGCCCGCGCCGCCCGTGGCAAGCAGCACTGTCTTGGCTTCCAGGATGTATAGGTCGCCGGTTTCCATTTCCAGTGCCGTCACGCCGACTACGTCGCCGTCCTGATCGCGAATCAGGTCCAGCGCCATCCATTCGACGAAAAAGTTGGTCTTGGCC
>JAVEXR010000101.1:0-3177 GCA_034003925.1 Candidatus Moraniibacteriota bacterium | reverse complement strand
TTAAAAGCTTCTTCTTCTAAAAAAGAAGCTTTTACTAAAATTTCTGAAATCTCTTTAGCATTAAACTTCTCAATCTTTTTCGCAGATTCTACACATTTTAAAGCAAATAGTCTAAGAGTATCTCCTGATTCAGTAATTAATTCACTTGCCTTCTGAAGCTTATCTTTATCTAATTCATAAGCTTTTGATTCTTGTAAAAATGCCGCATATAAAAATCTAAATCCACCACCACCAGTACCTATTTCTTCTTGCATTCTTACAATATGAGTTAGATAATTTTTAACATATCTTGTATCTTTATTATTTTGCAGTTTTTCAATTGATTTAGCTAATCTTCTCATACCTTTTACACCAGCAAAAGGAAAAGGTGTAAGCATTGATTTTGCATTTTTTCTAATAGCTTTTTTCAAAATTGAAACATAATCAAGAGAAGTTGGAATACTCATTGGATAATATAAAAATCCTTTAGGGGCAAATACTCCTTTTGCAAATCTTGCAATTGTTAAGTCTTTTTCACTACACTCAACAACATCTTCAAAAACTGGGTCTGAAACTTTATAGTTTTTGCCACTTTTCCCATAAACTAAAAGATTATGAGCATTAAAATGAAACCTCATATTCTCAGGCATATAAGGAAGATAGAATACAGAAGTTTGCAAACCAACTAATTTTTTCTCATCTTCAACTAATCTTGTTAATTCTAAATTTGCTTCTAAAATATCCTTATATTGTTTTTTAAAAACTTTTACACCTAAAATCTTTTCTATATTTTTTACAATATTTTTAGGTAAATCTCTATATGCGATCAAAGGCATATTATTAAGTTTTATAATAGGAAGAAATACAAAAGATAAAGTGCTAGTAATTCCAAAAGCCATTGGTTCACTGATTTTTAAACCATAGTGAGTTAATAAAGTAGAAACAACTCCACTCTCACAATGTGCAAATTGAGAATGATTAAACTCTTTTATCATATTTAAAATCCTTTAATTCACCTATTTCTATAAAAAAAGCATCTGCATATTTTTGTAAAATTTTATTATTTAACTTTTTAAACACACTCATTTTTAGATGTCTTTTTACTCTAATTGAAAACATATCAACCACACTTGATAATGTTGGTAAATCCATTCTATTTTTATACATAAAATATTTAATAGGAGAGGCTATATCATTTTTTATATCTTCTAAACACTCTTTTTGTAACTCTTCATATTCTTGTACTGCTGTAATTGTTGCAAACTCTTCTACACTACTTGCATAATTTACTCTTTGAAATTCACCACTCTCATTTGTTCCATACATTACTTTTCTTTGTCCATCTAATGTAGAATTATTTTCTTGTGGAATATCAAGTTTTCTCACTACACAACCTCTAATGACATAAATGCTGTTGAGAATCTTCCACTTTCAGGAATATAACAAAGAATTTTTTGTCCTTTTTTCAACTCACCACTATTAAATAATTCTTCAAGCATAATATACATAGAAGCGCTTCCTGTATTTCCATACGTAGTTAAATTTGTAAACCATTTTTCATAAGGTATTTCAAAATTTGCTTTAATTAAACCATCATACAACTTATCTCTAAAATATGTTGAAGAATAATGAGGAACAAAATAATCATAAGTTGAAGATTCAATACCTCTTTTTTTTATTATTTCCAAAAGAGGTTTTATAACTGTGTATTCAACAATATTTTCATTTAAAAGCTTTACATCTTGTTTTACACTTAAAATAGATTTTTCCATAACTTCTTTTTGTTCAAATGCTCTCCAAGGTTTAATTGAATTATCATCTTGAATTTCTAACCCACTATACATACAAACAGGCATTTCTCCTGCATAAGATAAAATATCTATAAACTCTATTTTTAAAGAAATCTTATCTTCATTTGGACTATTTTCAACTCTCATAGCCCCCGCACCATCTGAAAGCATCCATCTTAAAAAATCTTTTTCAAATGCAATTCCTGCATTTCTTTCAAGCTCATCTAATTTATGATTTGATTCTTCTGTAAAATTTCTAGCACTTAAAATAGGAGAGGAAGCCTCAGAACCACAAGCAACAGCTTTTTTTATCTCTCCTGCTTTAATTCCATAATAAATATATTTTAAAGCATTAATACCACTAAGACAAATACCTGATGCTGAAAGAGTTTCAATTGATGATATACCTAATTCTCCTTGAACCATTAAAGTATGTCCAGGCATTAATTGATCAGGTGATGTTGTTCCACAGGCTAAACATTCAATATCTTTTAATGAAAAATCTTCATCAACAAGTTTATTTATAGCATTTGAACAAAGCTGTGCATTTGTAAATAAAGGTTTTTGTGTTCCTTTTTCAAGTACATAAAATCTTCTTTTTATTCCATTACTTCTTAAAACAATACTTTTTGCTTTTGACTTTTTACCACCAATATATCCCAAATATTCCTCTATATCTTTATTCTCAACAGGTTCATTTGGCATAAATTTTTGAATATTATTTATATACACATTTATCATTTATAAAAATTCCTTTACTCTTTCATCATTGCTACCTGAAGGTAACTCATAAAACTCTTTTTGTTTTTTTACTGATTTTTCATTTATAATTCTTAGAATTGATTGAATTATCATATTAATTGGAACTACGGTTACTATTATAAGTAATAAAAAAATCAAATATAACATCACAACAGGTTTTCTTTTTAAAGAACCTGGTTTGCCAAGTTTTCTTATCAAACTTCCCCAAATTTTAAAACTTTTTGTAGCAATTTGTTCACTTTTTATAAGCTTCATATTAACTTCAACAGCTTTTAATCCCCAAAGTAAACTTTTATTCTCTTTGTATTGATTATTTCTTAAAGCATTCAATAAAGCTCTACCAAATCTTTGTGATTTTACTATCTCATTTTCATCAATTCCTGCTGTACTTAAACCAAAAAAAGAATCTTTTTTACCTGTTAACATCCATCGGGGAGTTGTTATAAATGTCTCTAAAGAGTTTCCTTTATCAATTAAAACTACATTATCAATTAACTTTGCATTTAAATCTAATAATAACTCTTTTACTTTTTCTTGGGCCATAATCCACATATTTCTACAACCAATAAGTGTAATAACTGGTTTATTTGCAAATTTCTTTTTTGCCCAATTAGATTTTAAAAATGAGGTAATTGGAATAGATGGA
>JAVEXR010000024.1:0-14927 GCA_034003925.1 Candidatus Moraniibacteriota bacterium | reverse complement strand
TAGGCGACAAAAGCATTATCAGAAACTTCTCCTAGGAAATAAGCCCCATTTCCACCAGCTACGCGTCTAAAAACATAATTTATACCTATGCCGTATTCTGCCAATGGGCGAGTGATGGCGCTTTCATTTAATGAATGCAATACTTTGCGAGTGTAAACATTTTTAATATTGGTATCCGTTTGTGGGGCATTAAAATCAATAATTTGAGTCATTGTGTCTTTGGTGGTATTGAAGGTGTTTATAAAGTAAACCGCCCAAATCATGGTAAGCGAAAAGAGAAGAGCGACCAATCCTTTACCAAGATACATAAACCAATGTTTGATGCGTCCCTGAGCGGGTTTGAGTTTTTTAATGAGTGGATAGCCGATAAGTATCAATCCCAATATAGGCAGTGCGATTATTGATGAGAATTTTGCCAAAAAGAAAAGTCCTAGAAAAAATCCGCCAATAAAAGTGTTTTTCCAAGTGGGGTTTTTGATGAATTTTATGAAATAATAAAAAGAAAACGTAAGAAATGCCATTATTCCGATGTCGGTGGTTACATAATGATTGTGTCCTAAGACGTTTGGATCAAACGAGTAGAGAACAAAAGCCAAAAGTCCGGCTAATGTTCCAGCTATTTCTTTGGTCCATTTGAAGATAAATAATCCTAGTAGGAGAGAGATGATAACAATTGGTACTCTGGACCAAAAGATTATTTGATCAGGATTGTTGCCTGCTTCCCAGATTAGATGTTTGCCAGCAGCCCATTGACCCTCATCCCACTTGCGTGGCAGATCCCCACTCCAAAATGATTGAGAAGTGTCAAAATTTAAGTTTAAAAAAAGAAGTGGAAGAGCGGAGAGATCTTTGATGAGAGGGGGGTGCTCGGGATTAAGGCGCATTTCATGCTGTGAGAGATATGAATAGCCGGCAGGAATATGAGCAATTTCGTCAAAAGTAGCAGTGTCATTATTGGCATTCAAAAAAGACACAGATAAAAAAACAATAGAAATAAGAATAATTATAATTCGATGTTTTACTTTGAAATAATGGAGCAGTTCTTTTATTTTTCTTTTCATGATTTTATATTTTGCCTTTTTGACAAAACGTGTAAATTAATTATTTTTTAATAACCCAAATTTTATCCGCATGAACAGTACTGTCTGTATAGACATTAAGTTTTAAATCAGGATAATTTTGGATAATTTTGTCTGCGACCCATTGTTGTCTTCCTGTGAGAACGAAAATAGCATCTTCTTTTATCTCAGCACCTCCTAAAAAATTGTCTAACTCGTCCTGATGTTTATAAATTATATTAGGATTGAAATAGTTAAACATCTTGATAGGAATTCTTTGCATATTTTCGGCGATAACAATGACTTGATTTTCCATCGGAACTGATTGAACATATTCGGAGGCATCAATGAGTGAAGATTCAAAAGACTCAGCTTGCTTGAGATTATTGGCCCAAAAATAATGATATTTGATAGTTTCACTTAAAGCAATAATAGGTAGGGAAATAAAGATAAAAGAAACTATGATTATTTTAAAACCGTGTCCATAATGTTTCATTTTTCCAAATAGCCAGAGAAAAGGAATGGTGGCAATAATGAAGGTTACCGGCAGGGTGCCAATTGATCTAAGGGCGTGAGGTAGTCCTTCAGCGGTCATAAATTCAGGAGCAAGCATTGCAAAAAACCAGCCTAAAATAAAAGTGTAAACATAAAACTTTCTGTCTCGGATGTTATGCTTAAATCTTAAAAATAAAAGATGAAACCATTTGATAATTAGATAAATTAGTCCACCCAAAAAAGTAAAGCCTAGGATAGGATTAAGAATTGGATAGGGTGGATAGTTGTGGCGCCAATTTTGATCACCCCAAAAATTATATTTTACCAAACTTAAAAATAAACTGCGACCGAATTCTTTAATAGGATGACCTTGGTTGACTTCGGGAGATAAGACAGAAATACTTCCAGAGCGAGAAGTTAAAAATTCAGGATGAGAGTAAAAGGTAAGCAATAAAGGAGCCATGGTGACAATTGAAAAAACCAAAAAAATCAAGCTGTGCTTCCAGTAGTCTCGCCAAAAATGTTTTTTGGTAATCCAAAGGGCGATAAATGATAGACCCAATATGGCAGGGGTGATGCGAAAGGCGATATAGGTGTGTAGTCCGATGCCAAAGATTAGTCCAGCCATAGCAAAACAGAAATATGATTTAAAGAGAGAGCTTTTGAAGAAACTTTTAGTTTTGTTTCTAGTGTTATGAATAATTTTATTGTATCTGATTCCGCAGAATAAATAATAGAAAGAAAAAGATAATATAGCGGGGAGCATATTAGCACGAAAAGAAATACGCGAAAAATTAATTGCCCAAAAAGAAAAAGCTACAAAAAATGCGGCCAGTAGCCCGGCGCGTTGACTGCGAAAAAGTTCTTTGGTTAAAAGATATGTCCCTAGAACTGTTAGAGTTCCAAAGACTATAGAGGGAAACTTTAATCCTAAAGCTGTTATCCCAAAAATTTGAAAAGAAAATGAAATTAGATTCATAAAGAGCCCTTCACGACCATTGTTGGCAGGATAAAACCATTGATAATTTCCAGTACTGGACGCATCCAGGGCATCAATGCCATTGACGGCCTCGTCGGGATAAATTCCACTAGGCGCGTTTTCGATATTATAAAAACGAATAATGAAAGCAGCTAGAACAATTAAAAAAAGAAAAACTAGGTTAAGGATTCTTTGATTTTTAAATTTCATTTTATTTTTTATTTATTGTTTTTTAGATATTTTTCTATGAATATATAATAACAGTTTTTGGTTAAATAATAAAGTTATGGTATAATCTAAGAAATGATAAATAACTTTTTATTTTTTTGGTATGGCAAAAAAATCAAGCGAAATGACTCAGGGTGGATTGGAAGAATTTCCAAGCAAGACAGGCGATAGAGCAGCAAGAATTGCAAAAAAGAAAAAATATAAAAAAGAAAAAACAAATCCAGGTGAAAATGATGGAGATTTTTTTGTTGAAGAGGATTTGACGGCTGTCCAAGATCAACTAGCTAAACAAGAAAAAGATAACACATCGGATGCTTCTAACTTGGATGTAGAAACAAAGAATGAGCTGGTAACATCGGACGCTACTCAGACTGAAGATGAAAAATTAGGAGAAGAAAATGCTAAAATAGAACACGAGAATATGGATGAAGCTGAGAAAAGTAACGGTAGTGCAAAAAAACAACTATCTTCCGTTGTCATAAAGGCCATTAAAGACAAGGATTTCGCTCATGATTTAATGAAACATGAGATGGATAAATTAGAGGGGCGTGGCAAAGGTAAGAAAATTAAGGATAAAGAATTTGCTCAAATATCAGCAGCTTATGAAATAAATAATAAATTAAAAAAGGAAAATGCTGATTTTGCCAAAGCGATAGCTGCAGATATCGAAAAATTTAAAAATAATCTAGGGGTTTTGATTAATAAACTAGATGGAAAATTAAAAAATTTCCAAAAACTTTATCCCAATGATATAGAATTTCAAAATAAAATTTCTGAAATTATTAGTAATTATAAAAATAAAGTTAAGAAATTTGATGTTATTGAGGAAAATAACAGAGAGACCCTCGTGAAAATCAATCAATTGCACCATGAGTTACAGGAGTGGGTTGGTAGAGATTGGTTAAAATTATATGAGAGAAAAAAAGAAACCGAAACTGTTTTACATAATTTAAATGATGTTGATTTACATGGGAAAGATAGTCCTGTAATAGAAAATATAAATGAGCTCGAGACGATGGAGAAAAAGGCTGCTTTAGAAAAAAAATATGGAAAGATTGGAGCTAATTATATCAGATATGATAAATCCGGATTTCCTTCGGATAGTTTTACGATTGTCGGATATGAAATAGGCGAGGATGCAGAAAGTAGCTTTGTAGTTATCGATAGGTTGAAGAGAGATGGGGAAATAGCTGGAAGTGATTTGGAAAAAGAAAATATAGAGACAAAGATCGGCTTAAAGGAATTTAAAAAATATAAAGTTGGATATCGGAAAGAAGTTGAAAATGTGGGTGATAAAAATAAAGAAACTAAAGGCAATATAGCTGAATTATTGAAAGAAGAAAAGGAAGAGTTGGAAAAACTTGTTCAAGAAAAAGTTTCAGAAACTGACAATCTTTTATCTGATTCTGAAGGAATATTTAATGGAATTAAAAAAGAGTTAAGCGAAGATGATTTAAAGGGAATCGAAAAAAGAATTATCTCCTGTAAGATTGGTCTAAATAATATAAAAAATTTAATCGCTAGAGATAGTGAAATTTATAAAGATACCCGAGTGCTAGGTATAATGAATAATTTGGAGGAAAAAGTGAAGAGATTGAGTAGCGATGTATTTGAGATTGAAAAAATCCAGCATGAGAAAAATATTGCATTTAATGAGATTCAGAAGGAAAAAATAAAAATTTTAACTGAGCTGTTCAGGAAAAAGGATTATATAGAATCTTTAGAAACTGCCGATTGGGATGGCTATGGAGAAGATGATAAAATAAAAGCCATTGAGTTAATTACTAAGTCCCAAATTAGATTAATTTTATCTACGATGAAGGATGTTTTTGATAGCACCGAAACAATTGAAAAAGTGGTGGATGAAATTTTTACTATTTTAAATAAAAATAAATCACATTTCTCTGAAGAGAAGTGATAAATAATTAAAATGAGCGAACGAAAAAATCCATTTGAATATGGAGCGGAGATGGGAAAGGATATTTTGGAAGAGTTTAATAGAAGCAATTCCACCAAAAAAAGTAGCAAAGAAGAAACTTCACCAGAAGATGTTATTAAGGCTGGAGATGAAAAAAAATTTGACAACGAAGAAAGAAGGAAAGCGAACGATAAGACAGCTAGAGAAAGAGAGTTATCCCCAGAGGAAGTGGAGGCGAGGGGGCATTTTGATGAATTAATTAGGGAAGCCTTGGTTGGGGGAAAGCATGATGAGGCTGAGATTTTGAAAGTAACAAAGAATATTAGAACAGCAGTATTTAAAAGATTGAAAGGAAAAACGGTAAATAAGGAAGATATATTCGAGGAATTGTATAAATTTGCAAATGAAAAATTAAAAACAAAGAAATCTTCAGCTGATTCCGGTAAAATTGAAATCAAGGGGCGTGCTCAAAAAATAGCCGTTATCTTAGAAATGCTAGAAAAGGAAAAAGCAGCTAAAGAAGCTGCTGCAAGGAAAAAAGGAAAGAATGAGGCTTCTGGAAAATCGGGAGCTAAAACTAATAAGAAAACTTCAGCATCTAAAGACTCTCAAGAACCGAAAGTAAGATTAACTGCAGAAGAGAAAAAGTTAAATAAAAAATTGGAAGAAATAAAAAATAAAATTTTTATTTTAAAGAATGAAATCATCGCATCTAAGGAGAGTCTTGAGAGAATTAATGAAGATAAGAAAAATTTGATAAAAACAATTAAGGAGAGGATATCCGTACAAGAAGAACAACTTGAAAAACTTGAATTTAGTAGAGATATGTTGGAAGCGGAAGAAGTTGAATCAGTAGATGGCGCTAAGGGCAAAAAGGCTATTGCTAAGAAATTGGAAAAAAAGCCACAAAAAGCCACTTCTGTAGACAGTGGAAAGAAATTTGAAGGAATGATAATCGATGAGGTTGTTAAAGGAGGAGTAGTTGATTTTGGGGCTAGAATTGGAAATACTTCAAATATTAATAGTATAAAAAAATGTTCCGATGGCTCATATATCATAGAAACAAGCACTTCTTATTACAGACTGACTATCGAAGAAGATGGTACTAGTAAAACAGAAGAGGCAGAAAATGCTGATACTAAAAAACAAGAAGAAGTGAAAGCTCAGATGGAAAAAGAAGAAAAAGAAGCTGCCGAAGAGGCGATTAAAAACTCTACTTTGGAGAAAAAAGAATGGACTTTGGATGAAGTTTACGCCAAATTAACGGCAGCGGGCGCGCAGGATAAAGATGTGGATTATTTTTTTAGTTTACATAAAAAAGATAGGCTGGATTTCCTCAATTCAAACGATGAGGAATTAGCAATCAGGATTGAAAAATTGAGAGAAAAAAGAGAGGCTGATGAGGCTAGGGATCTTGAATTTGAGGGGTTGGAAAAAGATCAATATGACAAAGCACGGGAGCAAAAGCTGATATTATTGGGAGAGAAAGTGAGAAATAGTCGTTTATTATATCTCAAAAAAGAATATGACGTAAATAAGATATCAGCTAAAATGAAAAGATTTTTTAGTGGTATAAAAAATCTCAATTTAGGAAATGCAGAAGAGGAAGTGCAGGAACTCAGGAATGAATATAGATTATCTCTAACGGCTTTTAGTGATGCTATTGTGGATATTGAAGGTATAACTGATAAAGAAGAACAAGAGATCATGTTAAATTATCTCGGAGTAAGCGAGGCGCTCAATCTGCAGGGAGATAAACTTGTAATCAAAAAAGGAAATGATCCAAAGTCGCTTCAACTAGTCGAGGATGTTTTGGGTAGCACGTTGAAAGGTTATTTGAAAGGTTATAAATCAATCGCTTCTTATTTATCTAAAAAAGGAGCAGAATTAGTAGGTCAAAAAACAGATTCAAAGATTTTAAAATTTGCGGGTGGATTAAGTGGAGGGATGGCTTTCTCTGTCGGACTTTCTAATATATTTAAAACCACAGGTGCTCCTTATTGGGTAACTAAATCAATATTATTAGCCACTTCTACTGCAGCTATGACGATGGAGAATAAGGAGAATATGGATAAGGAATTGGGAGAACAAGAAGTCAAAGATATAGAAGCGAGGAAAATAAAAGCTCTTGAAGAAATGGAGACAAAGATACAAGATGAGTTAGCTCAAGCGATGAAAAATATTTTTGCCTCAGAAGCTAATACTTCTTTGGATTACCAGGAAAATAAGGAGGCTATAAATAAAAAGATGTGGGCAAAAGCTTTTGCTAAGGCCGCCGGAAAAAATTTATTCTTCTATTCTGCCGGTTTGGGAGCGTCGGAATTGGTTAAAGATTTTTCAGGATTTTTGGTTGAGCTAAAAAATGATATGTTCGGAGAGGAAAAATCGACCACAAATATTTCTCCAGAAATTCCTAATAATGTGCAGGATAAGCCTAAAGTTATCGAATCGATAATTTATTCCAAAGAGGAATTGGAGAAAGTGGCTAGTAGCGGAGTAACAAGTACTCATGGCGGAGATTTGCACTTGAAATCCAATCCTCTAGGTAGCTCTCAGAAGGTAGAAAATATTTACGAAACATTTAAGAGGCTAGGAATAGAGGTTGAGGGATCTGGGCAGACAGCTGATTCTGCTGCGGCAGTATCTCCTGAGGAAAAGGAAGCATTTATAGCAGAAGCACAACCGGAGAGCGAAAAATTTGAAGGAATGGAATTGGACAAGTATGGCAGAGGATCGGTAAAAATAATTGAAAATCTTGGAATAAAAGATTCTCTAGCTAGATTTTTAGCAGACAATAGCGAAAAACTTACTGAAGGAAATATGGGTTGGAACCCCAATGCCTATGCTAGCGTGGAGGAATGGGCAGATGCGCGGGCGACTGGAATTGTAGGAGAACTAAAAAGTCAGTTCCCCAATTATGATTTTGATAAAGCTTCAGCTGAAACTGTCATCACTTTGGATATGAACGATAAGGCGGACATAAAGATAGCGGCAGTAGATGATCCATATCGCTTAGGTGGAAGTGAGAAGGGTATCGAGAGTCCAGTGACAGAAAAAGAGCAGGTGGAGTTAAAAGAAAGCGTTTCAATGGAAACTAAACGGATGACTGCCAATGAAATGAGCATTGCTTATAGTGCAGGAGTTAGTGCTCCTGAGTATGCTAGAATTAATGATTTAACTGTAGAGGAATTTTTAAGAGATACAAATGAAGCAAATGCCAACTTAAAAGAAATAGTGCAAACTTTAAATGACAGACACACGATAGAGGGTCCTTGGGTTAGTGTAGCAGGAGCTTTGCGCAATATTAATGAAGATGAATTTACTGCAATTTTTGGAGATAAGAAGTTGGAGGGTTTTAAATATGAAGATTATTTAGTGGACATATTGAAGTCAGAAGTGACTGAAATGATGCAATTGAACTCTGAGCAAAGAGTTGTCTTTGCGGAATTATTAAAGATAAAAAAAGAAAGTATAAGTAACTTGGATAGTAAGGTATTTCAATCTTTTATGGAGGCTACAAGGGAAAAACTGGGAGTTGTTGAAGTTGAAAATAATGCTACTGTGGGCAGTTACGTCATAAAAACAATCAGAAAGGCTTACGAAATGGGAGAAATGGATAATCTTAGACTAGCTTTGTCTCGCATTAAATTATAA
Organism: Candidatus Moraniibacteriota bacterium; assembly: GCA_034003925.1. Taxonomy (GTDB): domain Bacteria; phylum Patescibacteriota; class Minisyncoccia; order Moranbacterales; family UBA9337; genus UBA9337. Next base: position 6,595 of record JAVEXR010000024.1, on the reverse strand, counting down.
TTAAAAAAATATGAATGAAAAAAACCAAGACAAAATGAAGGAAGATATTATGCAATATTTGGGATTGAGTAAACTTTCTCAAGATAAGCAAGATGAAATCTTAGCCAAAATAGGGGAAATTATTTTAAAAAAAATATTCATTGAAACAGTGGATAAGTTAGCTGAGGAAGACAGAGTAGAGTTTGAGAGAATGTTAAAAGAGGGAACAGATGTTGATAGTATTGAAAAATTTCTCAATACAAAAATTGAAAATTATGATATGATAATAGGGAAGATTGTCGAAGAAATAAGGGAAGATATTAAAAACAGTTAATAAGTTAATTTTTTATCCGTTATTTTGGCGGAAGAGAAATAAAAATATGTCTGATGAAAAAACACTAGATTCCAATTTGGAGCCTATTAATAATGATGATTTAAGCTTGGCTAAAAAATTTGGTCATATCGAAAAGAACGTAACTGAATCAGGTAAGAAAAGTGATGAATCTGAGGTTTTTTCATTAGAGAAAGAAGCTTCTGCAGAAATATTGAATGCGGAAAAAGATTCCTCCTATAATCAGATTCTTTCTAAGGTTGCTCAAAAATCGACAGAAGAGGATAATGATGAAAATATAAAAAGCGATGCCAAAATAGTTTCCGAAAAAATGGATGCCGAGAGTCGGATTCAGCATCTAGTTGATTTGGCTAGTACTAAAGGAGCTGTGTATGCAGTGAAGGTAGCTAGACACATGGATGATAACTATGTATTGGATATGCTACATGATAAAATGATCTCAGAAGAATTACATCGAGTGCTAGTAGAAAAAAACCTTTTAGCTAATGACTAATTTGTTTAGCAAAAATAAAAATGTTTGTTGTGAGATTTAAGTCTCTTCGTTTTAAGTAAAATAAAAAATAAAAATGTTTGATCTTAATTTTATCTTGTTATTTTTAATAATTTCTTTGGGTATTATTTCGGCTAGTAGCGGGACTTTTTTGGTGGTGAGAAGTTTTATCCGTTTTAAGATACAGGTAAATTATTCTATAAACATGGATTTGGAAGTGGTTCGGGTAACGAAAGCGGTAAAAAATGATAATTCTTCTCCAGGTAGCCACAATGGGGAGGCTTGGAAAGATGAAATTGGGGCAATGGAGCAGCTTTTGTCAACTTTATCAAAAATTAAAGTTAGCAAAAGTTTTTTAGGCAAGCTTTTTTATGATGCACCCTATGTTTCTTTTGAAATAGCCAATCCATCCAATAGCGAGGAAATATCTTTTTATGTAGCCATTTCAAAAAAAATGAGAGAAACTATTGAAAAACAGATTCATAGTTATTTTCCCAATGCTTCCATAGAAAAGATTTCAGATTATACTATTTTTTCTCCAGGAAGTTATACATCCTCAGCTGTTTTGGAGTTAAAAAATAAATATGCGCTACCGATCAAGACATACCAAAATATGAATGTAGATCCTCTTAATGAAATATCTAATTCTTTGAGTAAATTTAAGACGGAGGAGGAAGGGGCAGCTATTCAATTAGTGATTACTCCAGCTAAAAAACATTGGCAAACTTTAGGAAAAACAATTGCGCACAAAATGCAACAGGGCAAGAGATTAAAAGATGTACATAGTAATTCTATGCTTTTAAAAGTGGGAAGCGAAATAGGTAAGGGGGCAGGAGATATCCTTGGCACAATGATGAGCAATGGAAGTTCAAATAATAATCTTGAAAAAAAAGATATTATTCAACTAACGCCAGAAGAACAAGAACTTGTTAAATCTATAGAGAATAAATCTAACAAGGCTGGCTTTAATGTTAATATTCGATTGCTGACTTCCGCTAGTTCTCAGGAAAGAGCTGATGAATTATTGGCCCAGATAGAGAATTCTTTTTCTCAATTTGAAAATCATGGGATAAATTATTTTAAGGTAAAAAATAGGGTAAAAAGTAAAAACACTTCTTTTGACTATATCTTTAGAAATTTTAATGAAGAAAACGCTGTTATTTTAAATATTGAAGAGATTGCTAGTGTTTTTCATTTTCCGATTTCTACCACCGAAACTCCTAAGATAAAGTGGCTCAAGGCGGGGGCTGCTCCACCACCTATTAGCATACCAACAGAAGGAATATTGTTGGGATACAATGATTATCGAGGTGAAAAAACAGATATCAGACTTTCGGATGCTGACAGAAGGAGACATCTTTATACAATTGGACAAACGGGTGTTGGAAAGTCAAATTTCTTACAGGAAATGGCTAAGCAAGATGTTAGAAATGGCAAAGGGATTTGCTTCATTGATCCTCATGGTGATGCGATTGAAGACATCTTAACGGCAGTGCCTAAGGAGCGAGCCGAAGATGTAATTATTTTTAATCCAGCTGATACCGAGAGACCCTTGGGACTTAATATGTTGGAATACGATAGACCGGAAGAGAAAAGTTTTGTCATCAATGAGATGATTAGTATCTTTGATAAACTTTATGATTTAAAGCAAACTGGTGGTCCGATGTTTGAGCAATATGCCAGAAACGCTATGCTTTTAGTAATGGAACATCCTGAATCTGGCTCAACCTTGATGGAAATTCCTAAGGTTTTAGCTGATGAAGAGTTCAGAAAAATGAAATTGTCTCATTGCAATAATCCGGTAGTGAGGGATTTCTGGATCAAGGAAGCGGAAAAAGCCGGAGGGGAAGCAGCTCTAGCTAATATGGTGCCTTATATTACCTCTAAGCTTACTACTTTTATTTCCAATGATATGATGAGGCCAATAATTGCCCAACAAAAAAGCGCTTTGAACTTTAGAAAAATAATGGATGAAAATAAAATACTTCTTATCAATCTTTCCAAAGGAAGAATTGGAGAAATCAATAGTCATCTTTTGGGTATGGTGATGGTGGGGAAAATTCTAATGGCAGCTCTTTCAAGGGTGGATATTCCGGAAGATGAAAGAAAGGATTTCTATCTTTATATTGATGAGTTTCAAAATGTCACCACAGATTCGATTTCGCAAATCCTTTCAGAAGCTAGAAAATATAAATTAAATTTAATCATCGCTCATCAATTTATCGGACAACTTAGCGAAGAGATATCCAAAGCCGTTTTCGGTAATGTGGGTTCTCTGTGTGCTTTCCGAGTGGGGCCGGAAGATGCTCAGTTTTTAGAAAAACAATTCGAGCCAATTTTTACTGCTAGCGATTTAGTTAACGTAAATAATTATAGCGGATTTGCAAAACTTTTGATTAATAACGAAACAACTAAGCCATTTAATTTGAAGACTTATCCGCCCAAAGGTGGCAATAAAGAAATTGCCCAATATCTCAGGGAGATGTCTCGGTTGAAATATGGACGTGATGCTAGTATAGTAAATAGGGAGATAATGGAAAGAACTAAATTTAGAACTTAATAATTTTATGTGTAATAATATGAAGAGAAATATTTTAGTATTTTTTATGTTAGCTTCATTTGCTTTGTTAGTAGGGCAGGGTGTTTTAGCGGCCTATGTGCCGATGGAGTCAATTCCAGGCACGCCAGATGCCAATATTACCACTTTCCCGGGCTATGTTAATGCGGTCTATAAGTTTGCCTTATGGTCAGTCGGTATTTCAGCTTTGTTGATGATTTCTATCGGTGGTTTTATGTATTTTACTGCTGCAGGTAATACTTCCAAGATGGAGAGTGGTAAGAAAATAATTACCGATGCTTTATATGGCTTGGTAGCAGTATTATTTGCTTGGGTTTTATTGAATACGATCAACCCAAATTTGACTGACATCTCATTGGATAGCGTTAGAAATTTAGATCAAACGACCACCACTCCTTAATAAATAAGATAATACCAGTATAACTAAAATTATGTTTCAAGTGATTTGTATCGGCTCATCATCTAAAGATATTTTTTTCCCCACTAAAGAGGGGGTGATTTTTGATACACCTGAGGATATTACCGCTCAAAAAAAAATCGCTTTTGAATTGGGGGCCAAATATCAAATTGATAAAATTTTTGAGGCACCTGGAGGCTGTGCGGCCAATGTGGCTCAAGGCCTCTCTAGATTAGGTATCGATACTGCTTGCTATACTAAAATAGGAAAGGATGAAGTGGGTAAATGGATTGAAAAAGAATTAAAAAAAGAAAAAGTTAGCACTAAATTAATTCAGATAGATAAACATTGCAAAAGTGATGTTTCAGTGGTTATCGTTGATGAAGTTACGCGAGATCATGTTATCTTATTTAATCGAGAGTCTAATACTAAATTAGAGATAAATCCTAGAAAAATAAAAAATACCAAAAGAATTTTTATTAGTGCTCTAAATGGTAACTGGGAAAAAAATGTGGATGAAATTTTAGCAGTTGCTAATGATAGTAATATTTCGATTTTATTTAATCCCGGGCAGAGAAATATTAAAGATAATCCAGATAAAGTTTTAGAAATAATAGAAAGATCAGAAGTCCTTATTTTAAACAAAGATGAAGCTATCGAGATAATGATGGCTGCTGATAAAAATTTGGAAAATCAGAATTTAAATGATGAAATATTTTTATTAAATAGTTTGATGAAGCTCAATAAAAGCGTAGTGGTTTTGACTGATGGAGAAAATGGCAGCTGGGCAGCAAAGGATGGTGATATATCTTTTGCTAAAGTAGTAGTAGAAAATCCAGTGGATACTTTGGGCGCCGGAGATTCTTTTTCTAGTGGGTTTCTAGCAGGTTATATCAATGGAAAAGATATGGCTGAATCCTTGAGAATGGGTATTGCTAATGGGGTTAACGTGATTATGTATTACGGTGCCAAAGAAGGATTATTAAATAAGAGCAACGTAGGAGAATTTATAAGTGGAATTGACGTAAAAAAAATAAATTAAAATAAGTTATGGGGGTTTTTTCAAAAATTTTATCTTTTCAGAAAAAATTAGATTTAGTTTTAGCATTAGATATTGGGACTGAGGTTATTAAAGCCCTTGTTTTTAAGGTGGATAGTGCCAACAATAAGGGAATTGTCATAGGAGTAGGAAAGGTTAGGCAAGAATTGGGTAATATGCAAAGCGGAGCAGTATCAGACATTTCTGGTGTAGTAAAAGTAGCTAGAGAGGCTATTAATATAGCCAAAGGAAAGGCTGGAGTAAAAAATGTTAAATATGCTATTGTAGGTATCGCTGGAGAATTAGTTAAAGGTACTACTACTACGGTTCATTATGAAAGGGCTAATTCAGAATTAAAGATAGGCTTGCCTGAATTAAATAATATAATTCAAAAAGTTCAACAAAAAGCTTATGAAAGGATTGGGGAGCAAATTGCTTGGGAAACAGGTCAGAGTAATATTGATATAAAATTAATCAATGCAGCTATTTCGGATGTTCGAATTGACGGATATAGAATCAATAACCCTCTGGGTTTTCAAGGACACAATGTTTCTATTAGTGTGTTTAATGCCTATGCGCCAACAATTCATTTGGGAGCGATAGAATCAATCGTGAATGAATTGGGGATAGATTTAGTGAGCATTGCGGCGGAGCCTTATGCTGTAGCAAAATTGGTTGATTTTGAAGGAGATTTGAATTTTAATTCTATTTTTGTTGATGTGGGTGGAGGAACAACTGATATTGCTGTGGTTAGAAATGGCGGATTAGAAGGAACAAAAATGTTTGCGTTAGGCGGAAGAGCTTTCACCAAAAGATTAGCTCAGGAAGTAGGGGTTGATTTTGAAAGAGCAGAAAGACTAAAAATAAACTATTCTTTAGGTAAGTTAAATAAGGTAGATACGGAAAAAGTAGAAAAAATATTTGAAGATGATTGTCGAATTTGGCTGGGGGGAATAGAGCTAGCTCTGTCAGAATTTTCACAAAGTGACTTGCTGCCCAATAAGATTTTGATGTGCGGAGGTGGCTCTGGCTTGCCTGGGATTAAAAAAGCTTTATTATCCAAGGAGTGGTTGAGCAAGTTAGCCTTTGTTAATCCTCCTAAAATATCATTTTTGCGTCCCCAGGATGCCGCTAATGTTATCGATAAAACTGGAGAATTGACTAGTACTCAGGACGTTACGCCTATGGGATTGGCAGCTTTAGTGTTAGAATTATCTCAGGAGGAAAAAGTTTTAGCAGGAATATTGAAGAGAGCTATGAACAAAGTTGATTATAAGTAATTTATAAAATATTATTATGCATCAAACTTTTTATATTGATGTCGATGAAGAAGTTAATTCTGTTATTAGCAGAATTAGAAAATCAAACGAAAAATATAATATTTTGGTTATTGCCCACGGCGCTTTATTGATGCAGAGTGCTGTTAGTTTGAAATTGATAAAAAGAGAGGCTGACGCTTTAGAGAAAAAAGTGATGATTATTACAAAAGATGAATTGGCTGCAGCCATCGCTAAGAAAATAGGTTTTCCTGTGAGAAAAAGTCTGGAGGAGGTAAATGATAATAAAAACGTGTCAGCACCAAGGAGGGAAATTGCGCCAATCAACAGAGAGATGGAAAGATTCAATATTAAAGAAAAAGAGCCAGTTGAATCAATGGAAATAATTGATAAAAAAAATAGATTGGTTAATTTGGGATCGGATAGTTTTATGTCTACGGGTGGAATGATTAAAAAGCCAGAGGTAGAAGAAAATTTAAAAAA
>JAVEXR010000100.1:0-3219 GCA_034003925.1 Candidatus Moraniibacteriota bacterium | reverse complement strand
AGCGGCCTGGGTGTGCTTGCAGCGTGCCGGGAGCGCAAACCCCATCAGCGCGTGGTGGTGCTCAGCAACTACGCTACGCCCGATGTGCGCATGCGCTGCGCGCAACTCGGCGTCGATGCGGTATTCGACAAATCGAACGAAATCGACTCCTTGGTCGACTACTGCATTTCACAGGCTGACAGTCTGGATGCTGACTCGGCAAACGCCCATTCCTGAGCGCGCCGCATTTCGGCGCACCCGGCAGCAATGCGGTTCAGTCGATCAAACGGTTTTTCAGCGCGTAGTAGGTCAGATCGCTGTTCGAGCTAAGCGCCATTTTTTCCATCAAGCGAGTGCGGTAGGTGCTCACGGTTTTCACGCTGAGCGAAAGCGCTTTTGCGATGTCCCCGGCCGTCTCGCCGCGCGCAAGCTTCAAGAACACCTGGAACTCGCGCTCCGAGAGTTGCTCGTGCGGCAAGGCATCGTCTTTGCGGTTGAGCTGCTGGGCCAGCAACTCGGCCACCGAAGGGGTCAAGTAACGACGACCCAACGCAATGGTGCGAATCGCTTCGACGATTTCCTTGGGTTCGCACTCCTTGTTCAGGTAGCCACTGGCACCCTGGCGAATCAGCGAAATCGCGTAATGCTCTTCCGGGTAGCCACTCAAAATCAAAATACCCATGTCAGGCGCCTTGGCGCGCAGCATGGCGAGCGCGTCCAGTCCGCTCTGGCCGGGCATGGCGATATCCATCAACAGGACATCGACTTCGTGGTTGCGCACCAGGTCTATGGCTTCGCGCCCATTGCTCGCCTCGCCCACCACGCGCAGGTCGACATGCTCGGAGAGGAACTGCCGCAATCCGGAACGAACAATTGCGTGGTCATCGACAATGCCGATATTGATCATGCTGGCTCTTTCTATCCGCCTGGCGGCGACTTCTTTTTTGGTTGGAACGGCGAAAACTCGAACGCTGTGAGGCACATGGCGCCTCCAGCCCCGCAAACCATTATCCAGAATTTGACGCGACGACCGCGCGCCCAGGACATTTCTCATGCAATGGTCTCAATTTAAAAAATACGCACTCAGCCTACCCATCGCGGTATGCGCTGCGATCGTGCTGGTAGCCATCAATGAGGTCGGTTTTCGCAACTCTGGGGCCGCGCTGGAGCAGGTCGAGCGCACCCAGGCGATGCACAACTCGGTCACGCAGCTGCTGCAAAGCATGCTGGACGCCGAAACCGGGCACCGGGGTTATTTGCTGACGGGCGACGAACGTTACCTGGAGCCCTATCAGCAGGCAATTTCCACCGTCAACACCAACCTGGACCAATTGCGCAACATGGTGCTCAGCTCGCAGACAGACCTGGCTGAATTCGCCCAGCTCTCGCTCCAGGTGTCGCGCAAACTCTCGGAGATGGATCTCAGCCTGCGTCTGCGCCGCCAGGGCAACGAAGACGCGTGGAAGTTCGTGCTGTCCACCGACGTCGGCCTGGAGAACATGGACGCCATCCGCAAACACGCCAAGACCCTCATAGGCGCCACCGAATCCGCCATGGCGCAAGCTCAGGAGAAGATTCGCCATTCGCTGGTGCTCTCGCGCCTGGGCATTTCCATCGTCACCGCCATTGGCCTGCTGGCATTTGCCATGTACTTGCGCCAGACCAGCGCCCTGCAAAAGGCCACCGAACGCGAGCAAGCTTCACTCGAAGCCGAGCGTGCCCGGCTGGAAGAACTGGTGCGCGCACGCACCGATTCGCTGTCCGAGCTTGCCAGCCATTTGCAACTGGTGCGCGAGCAAGAGCGTGGCCACCTGGCGCGAGAGCTGCACGACGAGCTTGGTGCCCTGCTGACAGCAGCGAAATTGGACGTAGCACGGCTGAAATCCCGCCTCACGACCGAAAGTCCTGAGGTGACAGAGCGGCTCAAGCATTTGACCGAAACGCTCAATAGCGTGATTTCGCTTAAGCGCCGCATCATCGAAGATCTGCGCCCTTCTTCGCTCTCCAATCTCGGCTTGACGGCCGCGATTGAAATTCTCACGCGGGAATTTGCCGAGCGTGCCAGCCTGGATGTGCAAATCAACATCGAGCCAGTCACGTTGCCAGACACCACGCAGCTGACGGTCTACCGTATGGTGCAAGAATCGCTGAACAACATTGCCAAGTACGCTGACGCGAAGCATGTATTGGTGACAGTCCACAACTACCCCACCCACGTAGCCATTCAGATTCGCGACGATGGCAGCGGTTTTACGCTGGCCAACATCGCACGCAGCTCGCACGGCTTGTTGGGCATGCGCCACCGAGTAGAGGCGGCGGGAGGCCGCCTGACCGTGACTTCAGCGCCGGGCGAAGGCACGCTGGTGTCGGCGGTGATTCCGGTGAACCCTGCGGCTCCTGCGCTGACGGAAGTGATTTAGGGCGATGCTGAATAAGTCACCGCGATGATGCGTGCCGTGCATCGGGATGGGATGCAAGGCGCAAACCGCAGTCATAGCCGCAGCTATGGCGAGGATTTGCAACGCCGCAGACCGCCCGAGGTACGGATGCGCGGCGCGTGTGGGACTTGTTCAGCATTGCCTTAGGGCAGGCAACACCGCCAGGGCCGCTGCGTCCGGATGAACACCCACTGGCCCATGTAGGCCTGCACCTACATTGCCACCCATGCACCGACTGACAGCGCATGGCGCCTGCCACTTGCAGGCCAGCCACAGCGCCCCTCCTACAGTAGCGACAAGTGCAAGGAAACCTTTCCCGCACATCCGCCAAGCCGCAAAGCCGCAAAGCGGCACTGAAACAGGAGCTCAAAAATGCTGCATTACGCCGTCGTCTTTCTTGTCATCGCGCTCGTTGCCGCCTTGTTCGGCTTTGGTGGTATTGCCGCCGGTGCGGTAGGCATCGCCAAGATTCTGTTCTTCGTCTTCGTCGTGTTGGCTGTGCTCACGTTTGTGGTTAGCCTATTGAAGCGCGGATAAGCCTGTTTATCCCTTTTCGTCTCTTTTCGCCTAACGCCCGCGCACCATCTATAGGACACCACCATGACGCCACAACAAGCCACCAACAAAGTGAACGAAGCCACCGACAAGGCTGCTGACACCGCCCGCCACGCGGCCGATACCACCTTGCAGGGCGCCCAAAACGCCATCAAGGCCACCCGTGAGGGCACAGACCACGCTGCCGACAGCGCCCAGCAGGCCGTGAGTGCCACGCGCCACGCAGCCAACGCCCAGCTCGACAAGG
>JAVEXR010000099.1:0-3223 GCA_034003925.1 Candidatus Moraniibacteriota bacterium | reverse complement strand
TTAAAGTAGGTTCATATGTCGATGCTGAAAATTATTATATTACACTCTCAAATCGTGAACTAATTGAAAAAATTGATTTGTTTAAAAAAAACAATCCTCAATATCGATATTTTTCCACTGATGGAAAAGGAAACATTTATGAACCTGGAGGTTATACGCAAGATAAGTTAGGCGAAGGGAAAATTGTTACTAAATACCCTTCAGATAGTGCTACATTCTTTAGTTGTTATTTTTATTTTGCTGACTTTAAAGCATCCATTTTATGTATTGTTCGTTTAAATCATACTAATGAAAAAATGACAAATTTTATGTTAACAGCTGTTTTATATGACCCAAATGGAAGTGGAGGTAGTTTTAATAATGGAGATTTATCAAGAAAAGAAGAGAAGAGATTTAAAAGAAAATTTGAAACCGAGATTTTGGGTAATCTAGGAGTGGTGTGGAAACAATAAAAAATTCCCCTCTAAAACAGATTGATTGATTTATAGATAAATCAGAAATTTTAAAATGGAATTTCCATTAAAGAGAGCTCACGCAGCTCTCTTTTTTATAGTATCATTTTCTTGATTTTGGCTTTGGTGATAAAGGCATCGATCAGGGTAAAAGGCAATGTTACACCGCATAATTTTGTTTGGCTTTAAAATCTCTAATGTATGCGGTAACGACCTCAATGATCACATTTTGTTCATGGTCGGGGAGTTGTTCGATCTCTTTAAAACGTTGGAGAATTTTGGTGTTTTTAAGGGCATCAGCCGCTTTTTGGTTGGTGTTCCCGTTAATAAGGTAGTCAATAGAGGTTCCGAATATATCGGCTAAACGGTTCAGGATATCTGCGGGAGGTTGTGCCCCTTTGCTTTCGTATCTAATCATTTGCGATTTAGAGATACCGATTTTGTCGGCTAACTCAGTTTGAGAGAGTTTTGCAGCTCTTCTAAGGTCTTGTATTCTGGCACCTAAATCATTCATTTTTTATTCATTTTTGAAACTTATCAACAGCAAAAATACCAAAAAATAGAGGAATATAATGTTGTTAGGTGTCAAATTGTTGATAACTTTTAAAAAGAGGGATAGTTATATGTATCAAATTTGAGTATTTTTGTTCCATAATTGAAACCTTTTAAAAAATATCAACAATGAGCAAAGGCAGTGTCAAAGAGGTAAAGATCCAGTCCAGGAACAGGATCACCCGCAGGGATTTTAGAGGCTGCTTTCATTTTAGTTAGAATTTTTAAAAAATAGTGCTGGTGTTCGGAAATGCAAAACGCCAGACCGAACGCCAGAATTCGGGATAAAATATTTAAAATCAGAATTATAGTTATGTAAAACAGGCTGGCGTTCGGCGTTCTTAAAAGTGTGTATAGGGGCATTTTTTTCTTTCAACTGAAATTCTAATCAAAATTATTTTTTCATTTGAAAATAAAAAAATGTAATTATTTTTTTGTAATATTGCAAAGTCAAAAAACACAGCAAGATGGGATGTTTAAAGCTCTCTTATTATCAAACGTTTAGTAACCAAAAGGTTCTCTATAGCGATTGTGTTTTAGAGCCCAAAAGCGCACAGATTTGGCTCTCTGTTGACCCGATGAGTGATAAGTACCCCAGTATGTCGCCATATAACTATTGTGCTAATAATCCGGTTATTTATATTGATCCTAATGGTAAATGGATTTGGACACCAGGACATAATTGGGTAGCTCAACCCAACGATTGTGCATGGACTTTAGCTCGAGATGCTAAGATTCCTCTAGCTCTTGCTAAAGAATATATAAGGATGAGTAATTTGCAAAATAATCACCAAAGAACCAGTGATATAATGGTTTATAATAAAGATATTGTTTATGCACCTCCTCCAGAAGTTACTGCAAATTATGTTTTGAGAGTGAATACTGTTACTAATGCTACCCAAAATCAATCACCTCCCAAACAGACTACCCCGGGATCTAAATCAGGATTTGTAACAGGGAAACCATTGTCAAAAAATGCAAAAAATGCATATATATATTCTGGCAATCCAGATGCTATAGAAATTGTTAGAAGATTTTTAGAATGTAATGTAGCTGACTTAGAAAAACGAATTTTATATTATTCAGAACCTTATGTTGTTGCAACAGGCCAATCAATGGCAAATATATTGCCTACTACTTGGGTCGCAAATTGGGTTACTTGTTCTGTAAGTTATACTGATATTTGGGGAAATAAATGTGATGCTCTTTTTTGGGTAGGTCAAGGTACCAGTATTCCTGGCGTTAACATTATTCCTTATAGTGATGCTGTAAATACAATTATAAACTTTCCATTTCTTGTAAAATCAAATAAAGAAAAACAAAAACAAGATTAATGAACACACCATTACACCTAAAAATTGGAAGACCAGTAAAATTAAATAAATACAATAGATTAAATAGTATTTTTAGTTTTTCATACTCTCTAGTCTTTTTACTAATTTTTTTTATTGAAAAAGGGAGAATAGTTGGTTTTATAATTTTTTTATTAATGTTTATTAGTGGAATAATCTTTATAATAAAAAATTCAATTAAATTTGAAGAAATTGGTAGTATTATTATTGATGATAATGGTTTAATCATCAAAGAAGATGAATCAGCTTATGAATATAAATTTGAAGCAATATCTAAAATTATTTTCACTTATTTTCTACCTGAAGATTTTAGATCACTGAGGTTTTCTCTCATCTATAGTGGATATCAAAATAGAATAACAATTGTTACAAATAAAAACATTAAACATTATATTCATTGTAGTTATGGTACTTATAAACAAATAAGAAAATTTAAAAATGAACATAATTATAAAATTAGAATAAGATATTCATATTGTATATAATTAAACTCATTTGACCACTTAAAAAATTAGAAGCAATGAGGTGTAATTTTTTTGTTTCACCCCATTGCTTTTAAAATAGTTTTAACTCAACAAAAATTGAATTTCGAATAGTGAAAAATACACAATATTTTGTTACAAAAATATTTTTTTTTATAAATATCAATATTTTTTTTGATATATATCAATCTCTCAAATTCTGATTTTTAGTTGCTTTTCCTATTATTTTTGTAAATAAAAACAAAAGTAATGAAGATTCCATTGCCAGCAGGTAATTTTATTTACGTAGGGAAACAAAACAAAGAGATCCAACTTACAATAAAGTCAGCTGATCTTATCAGAGATGATCAAGGAAATATCAATGGAACAGTACCATCCTATTCAT
>JAVEXR010000098.1:0-3347 GCA_034003925.1 Candidatus Moraniibacteriota bacterium | reverse complement strand
AATTAAATCTATTCTTGCATTACTATAATTATCGAAAAAGACACCGAGGATTAGGGATGAGTGGGCTAACACCCATAGAAAGATTAAATGAATTAGCAAGTGTAAACTTGACGCTGCAGTGTTACATCTTTTGACAAAAGTGATATTTTAAGTTATATTATAAAACAACTTTTGTGCAGCTATTTAAAAACTCAACTCAAAAATGGGTGATACTATGCGTGATTTTGCTGATTGGCGAAATGTTATTGAACTGCCAATTGTGGCAAAAAAAACAAGAACCTGGAGTCTGGCAGAACTCGAGGAAATTCTAACAGAGTATATCCTCTTGTGTTCGATAAGGTGTTTCATATTAAACAATGAGGTTATCTGTACAACGTTGTCAGGAGGAATAGATTCTTCCTTCTGTCTGGCTAAAATAAGAAAAGCTGTTGGAAAAAATATTCCCATTCACACTTTTACTATCGGAGTGGATGAGGCTTATCCCGATATCCAATTTGCAAGAATGGTCTCTGAAAAATTTAGAACCATTCATCATGAAATAATTCCCCAGAGGGGGGAGATTAATGAGGCTAAAAAAAGGATGCATGTATTGTTAAGCGGTAGGCCTTATTTCCCAGGTGATATAGCTGTATTTCTTATCTATGAGAGAATAGCGCGGGAAGGCTTCGGCTGTGTTATCGCTCATGATGGCATTGATGAGTTATTGGGCGGATACTGGAAGCATCGTGAGTGTGACAGGGATAACCAGAAAAAGAAAAAGGTGTTTCAAGATTTTTGGTCAAAGCTGGGCGCTGAGCATCTACTACCTCTTGAGAGAATCTCTCAATATTTCGGGATAAAAGTATTGTTGCCTTATCTTCAGATAGGTGTTGTAGAATATATTTCAGAGATTCCCTTAAATGAGCGTACAACCTTTAAGGAAAGTAAGATCCCGCTAAGGGCTATCGCCAAAAAATATCTTCCCAAGGAGGTCATCAAAAGAAATAAAAAAGGTTTTTGCAGCGCTTTGGGAGGAATGTAGCTTGTGTGCCTTGATGAGAGTTTTCATCGAGGCATAATTTATTTGTACCAATGTTTATTTTCCGTTATAATTAATAAAAATAATCTTAAATTTATGTCTGAAGTTTTAGCTTTGTTTCATCATATTCATCACAAAAATGGGGAGCATCAAGTGCATCATTGTGGCGGAAAGCATAAGGAAATAAATCCAGATTTAGATTATGAAATTAATCATTGCCCTTGTGGCAAGCATTCTATCAATAAGGAAGTTGCCATCGGTCATAATGTAGGCAATTCTTTGGAGCTAGTGGAGTTGGCCATTAAGTTTATAGAAAAATGTCCATCAGGAGGATGGCATATAGAAAGCGGAATTTTAACTAAAAAATAAAAAAACTAAGATTATAATAAGTGTTAATTAATTGAGCGTTTTTATGTTTAAAAAAATTGACTTGAGACCACTGATAAAATATCTGAGACCGTATAAAAGAGGTGTTTGGCTGACATCTGCTTTGGTGATTTTAGAAAATAGCACTTATCTAGTCTTGCCTGTGGTTTATAGCCGGGTAGTGGACACGGTGACGAGGGGTGGTTTTTTTGAGAAATCAGTTTATTTATTATTAGCAACTTGGGCCGGACTTCAGATTGGCGGGGGATTGATTATGCGACTGCGGGTCATTTCTTCCAATAAGTTAGCTTTTCGAGCTTCGGCGGATCTGATAAATAATTCTATAAAACATCTGATTAATTTGCCAGTGGCTTTCCATAAAAAGAAAAAGGTGGGGGAAGTGATTCAAAAGTTTTCCCGAGCAGATGGATATCTTTATAGTTTGGTAGATTACGCTTTGTTTGGCATCATTCCCTATTTAATTACTTCCTTTTTAGCTTTTGCGGTAATCTTTTGGGTCAATTGGATTTTGGCGGTTATCTTTATGGTTTTCATTTCTTTTTATGTGGTAGTAACGATTAAGAAAACCAATCCCATCATCATTTATCAAAAAAAATCAAATAAATTCTTCGAAAAATATTATGGAGATGTGTTTGACCGAACGCCTAATATCATCGCCATCAAATCCAATACCAGAGAAGATTTCGAAAACGAGAGAAATTTTGAAAACATGAGAAAAGGTTTGTCCATCAATCAAAAACAGGTTGTCATCTGGATGAATTTATATTTTTGGCAAAATTTAATTTCCACAGTATCGATCATTTCTCTGTTTGGAGTAGGGATTTATTTGGTAAGCATCAATAAGATAACTCTAGGGCAATTTGTGATGTTAATTGCTTATATCAATTTTGCTTCCAATGCTATCAATATGCTGGGCGGGCATTATAAAAAGCTACAAGAAGGTTTAGCGACCATTAAAAGATCAGAAAAAATATTTAATTCAATGCCTGAAGTTTATGAGGTGCCTGGTGCGATTAAATTAAAAAATCCCAAAGGAGATATTGAATTTAAAAATGTCAGCTTTTCTTATGAAGATGAGAAAGTTTTGGAAGATATTAATTTTAAAGTGCCAGCAGGAAAAATGGTGGCTATTATCGGGAAAAGTGGCGAAGGAAAATCAACTTTAGTAGATTTGATTTCTCGTTATAATATTCCCCAAAAAGGTAAAATTTTATTTGACGGAGTGGATACTGGAAAAATTAATTTAAAAGATTTGCGTGACAACATCGCTATTGTTCCTCAGGAAATAGATTTGTTTAATGACTCCATAAGGAATAATATTGCTTATGCTAAACTAGACGCTACTGAACAGGAGATTACTCAGGCAGCTAAATTAGCTAATTGCCATGAATTTATCGAAAAGTTTCCCAAAAAATATGAGCAGGTAGTAGGAGAAAAAGGAGTGCGACTATCCACCGGACAAAAGCAACGCGTGGCTATTGCTCGTGCTATTCTCAGAAATCCTCGAATTTTAATTTTAGACGAAGCCACTAGTGCTCTGGACAGTGAATCGGAAAAATATGTACAAAGTGCTCTAGAGGAGGTTATGAAAAATAGAACTACTTTTGTGATTGCTCATCGCCTAAGTACTATTCGCAAGGCTGATCTGATCCTGGTAATTGAAGGTGGAAAAATAGTGGAGTCGGGAGATCATCAGGAGCTCATGCGTCATGGTGGAGTGTATAAAAAATTAAGTGAATTACAAAATATTCAAGTTTAGAAAACATAAGACATGTAAAATAATGCATATAAAAAATCCCTTTTTGGTGGGGATTTTTTTGTTAACATTGCAGCAGAAGAGTTTACACTTTTCCAATAGAAAAGTAAGATAAAAAGTTAATTTTATCTTAAATCTATGAATAAATACGATAATCGTTACCTTATGTTGCAAGAAGAAAAACTA
>JAVEXR010000097.1:0-3388 GCA_034003925.1 Candidatus Moraniibacteriota bacterium | reverse complement strand
CACCAGATCGTCGGCGGGCGTTCGTCGCAGCGCGAGACGCGGCACACCCTGGGGCGCGTACTGATAGGCCAGCGTGTGGTCGCCAGCGGCATATGCACATTCGGAAATCCCCCAGGGCACATCGCGAGTTTTTGCGTAGCGCTGTTGCTCATAAAGGGCCGACCATGCGGCACTGTCCAGAGCGCTGCCCACGGGTTCGGCCAGCACCAGGGCCGGCATCAGGTACTCGAACATTGAGCCAGACCAGGAGCGCAGAGCCGCATGTTTGCCAACCCCGTAGAACGGCCGCCCCAGCGCACCCCAGTGCTCCGCCGGAACATCGCCCTTGGCGATGGCCCACAGGCTCGCCAGCCGCGCCTCCGAAGCTAGCAGGTCGTAAAAACTGTTATCCAGCGCTGTGTCCGCCACCCGATAACCAATGTGCAGCAGGCGCTTGCGCGGGTGGTACAGGAAGCCGAACTGCGCCGCTGTCGCCATCTGGCGGCAACGCGCAGCAAGGGCCTGGAGCCGGTCGGCCAGCGGCTGGGCAGCGCCATCATCCGGAGCGTTTCCCTGCGGGGGAGTCAACAACGCCTCGCAAGCACCGGCAAGCGCCAGCAAGTGGCCGCACAAGTTGCCGCTGTCCACGGTGGAAACGTAAGCGGGCTTGAGTACTTCCAGCGTTCGGGTGTCGTACCAGTTGAAAAAGTGCCCCCGATGGCGCGGGAGCTTGTCGAGCGTGTCGAACGTCGCCTCGCAGCGTGCCAGCAGTTGCGCCGTGTTTATCCACCCAAAGGCGCGCGCACAGGCTACGGCCAACAGGTACAGGCCGATATTGGTGGGTGAGGTGCGCTCAGCCACCATGGTGCTCGGGACGATTTGCACGTTGTCAGGAGGCAAATGGTGCGTCTGTTCCCCCACGTGGCGCACAAAGAACTGCCAGGTGTCGCGGGCGATACCGGTGAGGTAGTCCCGCTCTTGCGGACTGATTTGGCGCCGCGACTGAAAGCGCCAGGCTCGGCTGGCCAACCAGATCCAGAGCGGCGTCGCCGCCCAGGCGCCGCAGAGCAGTGCGCTAAACACCGGCCACGCCGTGTTTTGCTGCCATAGGGTCAGCCAAATCACAGCAGCCACCAGTATGACGGGCACGTGGGCAAAGGCGAGTCCCGGCAATCGCGTCTGCGCTGCGGCCTGCGCGCTGGCGGCGGTGGTCCACTGCAGTAGCCCACGCCGGCTGACAAAACTGCGCCACAGCGCGCATCCAGCGGCATGCAGCAGCATCATCGCCTGCTGCAGCAAGGTAGCGAGATTCCACAGCGCGCTGCCAAAGGCGCGCAGCACTTCTTTCAGTGCTTGTCGGTAGAAATATTCAAGCGCCACGTTGTCGCGGGCCGGCGCCAGGCCGGCCAGCGCACCTATTAGTGGGCCGGCGCCAAATGCCAGCAGCACCCACGCCAGCGTGGTCCAGGGCGACAGGGGCGCGCCCGCTAACGCCAGCACCAGCAAGGCCACGGATGCGGGGGCCACCAACGAGCGGCGCAGGTTGTCCAGCAACTTCCAGCGGGCGATGCTTGGCAGGTTGAACCGGCGCCACTGCAGCATCAGCGGCAGCAACTGCCAGTCGCCCCTCGTCCAGCGGTGAATGCGCGCTGCGGCGACGTCGGCGTGCAGCGGCGCGTCTTCCATTAGCGTGACGTCGCTCACCGTGGCGCAGCGCGCGAGCGA
Organism: Candidatus Moraniibacteriota bacterium; assembly: GCA_034003925.1. Classification (GTDB taxonomy): domain Bacteria; phylum Patescibacteriota; class Minisyncoccia; order Moranbacterales; family UBA9337; genus UBA9337. Next base: position 1,684 of record JAVEXR010000097.1, on the reverse strand, counting down.
GCCTTCGAGCAAATCGTGGCTGAGCACCTGGCCCTCGGGCAGCCGTTGGCCCAGCACCGCGTGCACCGCGCGCACGTTCAGCAGCCCTTTGCCGACAAAGCTGCCTTCGGAAAACAGGTCCTGATAAATCTCGGACGTGGCCGCGCTGTAAGGGTCAATGCCGCAGCGGCCCGCAAACAGCCAGTGAAACAGTGTCGCCGTGGCGGGCTCCGGCAATGGCGTGGTGAGCCTCGGCTGCAGGATGCCAAAACCCGACACCACACGCCGCAGGGTTTCGTCTACATGAGGCTGGTTGAGCGGGTGCGCCGCCACGCCCACCAGTGCGCGCAGGGTCCCAGGCGGCAGGCCGGTATCGCTGTCGAGCGTCACCACATAAGGCGTAGCCGGGGCCGGCTGCGACAAAGACCCCAAATCCACGAAGGGTGAATCGCCCCCCAGCGCGAGCAACTGAACCAAGTGCTCCAGCTTGCCGCGTTTGCGCTCCCAGCCAATCCAGCGGCGCTCAGTGGGCGCCCAGCTGCGCTCACGGTGCAGCAAAAGAAAACGGTGGCCGGTGCCAGTCAAGGCCGCGTCGTGGTACCGCGCTTCGAGTGCCGCAATTTCGGTGCGCGCCTGTTCCAGCAGTGCGGCGTCGCCCGGTTGCGTGGCGGCGTCGGCGTCTGCATAGTCGCTGAGCAGGGCAAACTGAGCACAGGCTTCGCTGTTGGCGAGGTAATGCTGCTCCAGTTGCAGCACCAGTTCGCGTACTGTTCTGGGCGATGTCAGCATGGCCGGCACCACAACGAGCACCCGGTGTTCAGGCGGAATCCCTGCGAGCAACGCATACCGCGCCATGCGCCGCGGTGGAAGTGACTCACTAAGCATGCGATGAACCACTGCAAGCACGGCTTCTCCCGCTGGGAAAAGGGCCAACAGGCCAAACCCCCAGAGCGCCGCAGTTGCGCCAGAATCCGATGCAAAGTCGCGTCCCAACACCAGCCACGCGGCGGCTGCCACACTCCCCGCGAGCAGTACCAGAACGTACGCGGGCAACACGCTGCGTCGCAAAAGCTGCCGGATGGTCCAGTAGCGCTGCGCACGCAGGCCAAGGGCGGTGTAAAACGCCTTGCGGCCGGGACCACGCAACCAGTATCCGGGTGCATTCCGAGCGGCATCTGCGTCCAGATGCGTGCCCGTTGGCGCCTGGGCCGCCCCTTCCACTGCTTCGACGCGCAACTGGTCCGCACTGTCAGTGCCTATGAAGGTGAGCAATTGGCCTGCGATGAAGGATTCGCTGTACGTACTGCGCCGGGCCAGGAGTTGAATAGCAAACAGGCTGGCGTCCTGGGTGTCTTCCCTTTCGGCGCGAAACGTCGGCGAAGCCTGAAGGGCTCGTACGAGGACGCTGGTGTGATTGACCACTTCGCGCCAGTCGGCGTCCTCCAGCGTGCGCATAGCCAAAATGGCATTGCGCATGCTCAGGCCGTCAGCGGCTTTATCCGCATGCTGCTGCACCTGGGCCGACGACGGATCGGGCAACAATCGGCTCAACGTGGCGCGCACTGCCTGCAGCGCCGCTTGCGCTCCGGCCTCTCGCGAAGGGGAGTGCTCGGGCGTTTCAGCGTTCTACCGCTCGTGGACCTGCAGCGCAAACGCCCGTCCGACGCCACGATGCTCCTTCGCGTGCATGCGTTGCTCGTGATCG
>JAVEXR010000023.1:0-16269 GCA_034003925.1 Candidatus Moraniibacteriota bacterium | reverse complement strand
GATTTCCAACGAAGAAGTTGCTTTATATTTAATTTTATTGGTAGTTGTTGTATTGATTTTGGTTTTATTGGATAGAAATAGAATAAAAAAAATGAAATAAAAAAATCAGACACCCTAGGCATTTGCCACGGGTGTCTTTTGTGGTTGACGCATTAGAAGTTAGATGCGTTTATTATTAACCCCTTTGATGTCTTTGAATTTGGCTACCATGTTACCGTGCTGATTCATAACTTTGGCATCAAAGGTAAAGATGTAATTATCTCGGTTCTCTTTGAGGGTTAGCTTGAACTCAAGCCGGTCGCCAATAAGTGCTGGAAGACTAAAGCTCCTTTTTCCAACCTGAGCTATCATAGGAATTCCGGATAAATTTGGTATAGTTATTTTGACTAATGCCAAAGCGGTCAGAAATGAACATTCATCAAGGCAATGCCCGGGAAAAATGGGTTTATCGGGAAAATGGCCTTTGAGCCATATTTCATCAGCTGCAATGGTTTTATAACCGCATATCTCATTGGGAATGTCTGAATCAAATTTCACTTCATCCAGCATTTGAGCAGGATATCTGTGAGGTAAAATATTTTCGAGATCATTCTTGTTAAGAATTTGTACGCACATAGGGCCTCCAGTGAGTTAGGGTGAAATGGCGTTGTGATAATAAACGAATCAAAGAGCAACTGAATTTATATTGTGGCATATATATTATCTTTGTCAAATTATTTTATCGAGTTTTTTTACTCTGTATCAATTTGAGATTTTCCCATGTATAAATTTACACAGCCCGCTTCGCAGTAGCTTTAGTAAGGCGAGTCAGAATGGTATATTATATCTAGCTGCTAAAAATTTAGATATTCGTAAATATTCGTAATTTGCAGAGACTTTCATTTGACAAAACCCAATCTTTTCTATATTATTATTTTGTGCTATTTAATAGCAGTTTTTTTAATCCCGTTGCGCGTAAAGCCCCGAGGAACGAAGGGAGCTTTTGGGTGATTTGAATATATGAGTTGTATATTTTTGGGATTAAATCGTTTTTATCATTGAAATTAATTTTTTATTGTAGTGTACCTATCTTGAAGAGGAAAGTTATACTATAAATCCAAGTAATGCCAACAATAAATCAACTTAAAAAGAAACCACGAACGATAACCAAAAAGAAAACGAAATCTCCAGCGATGGCGTTTGTTTTTAACACGCTTAAAAATAAACCTGTTTCATCTCAAGGTCCATTTAAGAGAGGGGTCTGCTTGAGTGTTAAGACTACTACTCCAAAAAAACCGAATTCAGCTTTACGAAAAATTGCTCGTGTAAGATTAACTAACGGAATGGAAGTAACTGCTTATATTCCTGGAATCGGACACAACCTTCAGGAGCATTCCATCGTAGCAATTCGAGGAGGGAGAGTAAAAGATCTTCCTGGTGTACGTTATCATATTATTAGAGGTGTTTTGGATACTGCGGGTGTAGATGGTAGAAACAGAGGGCGAAGCAAATATGGAGCCAAGAGACCAAAGAAGACTGAATAATACTAATTTATTTATAATTATAATTTAAGATTTAAAATCAATTTAAAATTCTGAATTTTAAATTGAAAATTGTTACAAGATATGCCAAGAAGAAAACGAACATTCCCAAGTCATTGGAAAGCTGACTCCAAGTATGGCAATATGCTACTTGGAAGATTTATCGGTTGTATTATGCAAGATGGAAAAAGAAGCGTCGCTGAAAAAGTTGTTTACGATGCTTTTGACATCATTCATGAAAAAACTCAAAAAGGAGGATTAAATGTTTTTGAACAAGCTGTTAAAAATGTTTCTCCGCTTTTAGTGGTTAAATCAAAAAGAGTTGGAGGAACTAATTATCAGGTACCGGTTCAAGTTTCTGGCAATAAAAGACAAGCTCTTGCTATGACTTGGATAAAAGATGTTTGTCAAAAGAAAAAAGGAAAAAGTATGCCAGCTAAATTGGCTGATGAACTTTTAGAAGCCTCAGAAAAAGCTGGTGCTGCTATCAAGAAAAAAGAAGACGTACACAAGATGGCTGAATCTAATCGAGCTTTCGCTCATTTCGCATAAGACTACATATCTACAAATCTATACAAATTTACGAATTATATTTCAAAGTTTATATTTATAGACTTGGTTGTTTGTAGATTTGTAAAAAATTTGTATATTCGTGGGAGTAATTTAAAATTAAAAATTTTTATCAAAACAATGGACATCAAAAAATTAAGAAATATTGGAATCATTGCTCATATCGATGGAGGTAAAACCACTACTACTGAGCGTATTTTGTATTACACTGGAATCACTCATAAGATCGGTGAGGTGCATGAGGGAGAAGCTACGATGGACTGGATGGAACAAGAGAGAGAAAGAGGTATTACTATTACCAGTGCAGCTACAACTTGTACTTGGAAGGATCATCAAATCAATATTATCGATACTCCTGGCCATGTGGACTTTACTGTAGAAGTAGAAAGATCATTGCGTGTACTTGATGGAGCAGTAGTTATTTTTGATGGAAAAGAGGGCGTAGAGCCACAATCCGAAACAGTTTGGCGCCAAGCAGATAAATATGGCGTGCCAAGGATGTGTTTTATAAATAAAATTGATAAAGAAGGGGCTGATTTTGATAAAGCTCTAAAATCAATTCATGATCGACTTAGTCCTAAGGCTGTAGTAATTCAGTTGCCAATTGGAGAAAGAGGCGGTTTTTCTGGGGTAATTGATTTAGTAAAGATGAAGGCTTATGAATTTGAGGGAGCGATGGGAGAAAATGTTATCGAAAAAGAAATTCCAGCAGAGTTGGTAGCAGGAGCTCAGGCAAAAAGAGAGGTATTGGTTGAAAAAATTTCTGAAACAGATGATGAATTGACAATGAAATTTTTAGAAGGAGAAGAAATTTCTGAAGAAGAGCTTAAGGTTGCCTTAAGAAAAGCTGTAATTGATGTAAAATTAATTCCTGTCTTAACTGGAACTGCTCTTCGTAATAAAGGTGTGCAATTAGTTTTGGATGCAGTTTTGGATTATCTTCCTTCTCCTATTGATCTACCTCCAGTTAAAGCAGAGGATGAAAAAACAGGAGCTGAATTAGATATTTATCCTACTGAAGATGAGCCATTTGCAGCCTTGGCTTTTAAAGTAGCTACTGATCCTTTTGTGGGACAAGTAACTTTCTTTAGAATTTATTCTGGCTCTCTTAAATCTGGTTCTTATGTTTATAATTCTACCAAGGGTGAAAAAGAAAGAATTAGTCGAATTTTAAGAATGCATGCTAATCACCGTGAAGAAATTGAATTTTTGGGAGTAGGAGAAATTGGTGCTTTGGTAGGATTAAAAAATACTACTACTGGAGACACACTTTGTGATATGGATAGACATGTTATTTTAGAAAAGATGACTTTCCCAGAGCCAGTGATTGATATTGCTATCGAACCTAAGACAAAAGCTGATCAAGAAAAAATGGCTATTGCGCTAAGGAAACTTTCTGAAGAGGATCCTACCTTTAGAGTAAGAACTGATGAAGAAAGTGGACAAACTATCATTTCCGGAATGGGTGAGCTTCACTTGGATGTTTTGGTTGATAGAATGAAACGAGAATTTAAAGTAGAGGCTAATATTGGTAAACCGCAAGTAGCTTATCGTGAAACTATTAAAGGAAAATCTGAAGCTGAAGGAAAATATATCAAGCAGTCTGGAGGTCGCGGACAATATGGACATTGTTGGATTCGCTTGGAGCCTTTAGTTAAAGAAGAAAAAACTGAGGAAGAAAAAGAAACTGAAAGAAGAACAGGTAAGAAGAAAGAAGATTCTATTTTCGAATTTGCCAATGAGATTAAAGGAGGTACAATTCCACAAGAATTTATTCCTCATGTAGAAAAAGGTATTCGTGAAGCGATGGGCAATGGTATTTTGGCAGGCTTCCCAATGGTGGATGTTAAAGCCACTTTGTATGATGGAAGTTATCATGATGTGGATTCATCAGAAGCAGCCTTTAAGGTAGCAGGTTCAATGGCTTTCAAAGCCGCTGCTAAAACAGCTCAACCAGTCTTACTTGAACCTATAATGAAAGTGGTAATTTCTGCTCCAGAACAATATATGGGAGATGTAGTAGGAGATATTAACTCTCGTCGAGGAATTATTAAAGAAATTAATGACAAGGGTGAAGGAACTGCAATCATTAAAGAGATTGAAACAGAAGTGCCATTGTCTGCCATGTTTGGATACACTACTCAACTTCGAAGTATGACCCAAGGCAGAGCATCTTCTGTGATGGAATTTGCCAAATACGCTGAAGTTCCAAGTAATATTGCCCAAGAGTTGATCAGTGGAGACAAGAAATAAAGATTAAAATCTTTTCAATAAAAAATCCCGATACAATATCGGGATTTTTGTTTTTTGTATAGACTAGGCAATGCCTCGTCTATACGAATACGAAATTACGAATAAAAATTAATTCTTTCTGCGAAAATATCGGGTATATTCTTTGTTGTTCATTTGACACTTCTTTATGCTTAAGTTAATTTAAATACTGGATGGTTTGAAGGATAGTTGTTTTTTATTTTTTATTTCATTTTTTCGGGAGAAAGAAATGAGAACAATAAAAGGAATGATGTATCGGAAATTTTTCCCTCATGGGCATATTTTTGCCAATGATTTGAGGAGGTTTATTGAAGACGATTTTCCCTTGTTAATCATTGTTGTTACCAAGGCGGCCGGTAGGGAGGGAGGATTTAATGCAGATCTGTATTCCTTTAAGGAACTTATATCTCCAGATGAGTTGATGTTTCTGGTGGCAGAGCCTGTCAAAAAAGAAGAGATTTTAATCTGTGATTGTTGCGATCTCGACCCAGATAAGCTGTGGAGTGAAACACTGGGCAGAAATATTGTCCTGAGAGAGTAGAGTGTATTTTAAGGGGGGGGTGAGCTAATGATTTTAGCTCACCCCTTTCATTTTATGATTTTAGGGCTGTATAATTTTTTCAATAATGGATAAATGTTAAATAACGGTAATTTTTCTCTATAATTGAGACGCAATATTTGCATAAAAATTAATTAAGATGGGAGTAAAATAGTCAATAAATAAGCGGCTTTCTCCTGTGTCTGGTAATTTTGTAAGAATTTGCAATTCGTAGTGAGCCTAACTATTGACAAAAAAAATAAGAGTGCTATTATTATTGAGTATCACAAACAAAAACCGAAATGTGTTTTTGCGTTGCGTTATTTTTTATAAGGAATTTATTTTTAAAAAATAATAATTAATAAAATATAAAAATGTGAAGGTGGATTTTCCTTCGCAGTCCAAAAGTTATGGCAGCAGAAAAATTTGAAAGAACTAAGCCCCATGTGAATGTGGGAACAATAGGTCATGTTGACCATGGTAAGACTACTTTAACAGCAGCAATTTTGCATGTACTAAGTCTAAAAGGACTTGCAAAACCAAAAGATATTTCTGAAATTGATAAAGCTCCAGAAGAAAAAGAGCGTGGTATCACTATTGCTACTGCTCATTGTGAATATGAATCAGAAAAAAGACATTATGCTCATGTAGACTGTCCTGGTCATGCTGACTATATTAAAAACATGATTACTGGAGCAGCTCAGATGGATGGAGCTATCATTGTAGTAAGTGCTACAGATGGTCCAATGCCTCAGACTCGAGAGCACATTCTTCTTGCTAAGCAAGTAGGTGTTCCAAATATTGTTGTTTTCATAAATAAGATTGATATGGTAGATGATCCAGAGTTGATCGATCTAGTAGAGGAAGAAATCAAAGAGCTTCTTTCAAAATATGAATTTGACGGAGACAATGCAGCTATCGTTAGAGGTTCAGCTGTTCAAGCTTTGGAAGTTACAAATGCTGATGATGAAAAAGCTAAACCAATTTGGGATTTATTGGCTGCTCTTGATGAACAAATTCCAGATCCAGTTAGAGATACAGAAAAACCATTACTTATGCCGATTGAAGATATTTTCTCAATTGAAGGTAGAGGAACAGTGGTAACTGGAAGAATCGAAAGAGGAGCAGTTAAAGTTGGTGATGAGGTTGAAATCGTTGGACTTAGAGACACTCAAAAAACTACAGTTACTGGAATCGAGATGTTTAATAAACAACTTGATAAAGGTCAAGCAGGAGATAATGCTGGAGTTCTTCTTCGAGGAACTAAGAAAGAAGATGTGGAGAGAGGTCAAGTATTGGCTGCAATTGGATCTATTACTCCTCACAGTGAATTTGAAGGAGAAATCTATGTTCTTACTAAAGAAGAAGGTGGAAGACATACTCCTTTCTTTAAGGGATACAAGCCTCAATTTTATATTAGAACTACTGACGTTACTGGAGAAGTTGAGCTTCCAGAAGGAACTGAGATGGTTATGCCTGGAGATACAGTAAGTCTAAAAATCAAACTTTCATCTAATGTTGCTATGGAAGAAGGAATGCGATTTGCTATTCGCGAAGGTGGAAGAACAGTAGGTGCTGGAATTGCAACAAAAATTATCAAATAATTTTGAGCGAACTTACCCCCGTCAGTCGCGACTGACAGGGGAATAGTTCTCTGAAAAAAGGAGAATAAATTAAATTAGCGTAGATTTATTACTACAATGAATAAAAAAGAAGACGCACAATCCAGAATCAGAATTAAGATCAAAGCTTATGATAATAAAGTTATTGATCAATCTGCTAAGAAGATTATTGAAACAGCCCTTCGTTCAGGTGCTCAGATAGCCGGTCCAGTACCGCTACCAACTGAAATCCACAAAGTGACTGTGAATAAATCTACTTTTGTTCATAAAGATGCTCGTGATCAATATGAGATGAGAGTGCATAAAAGATTGATTGATATCCTTGATCCAAAAGCTAAGACGATAGATGATTTGACTAACCTAGATTTACCAGCCGGAGTGGATATTGAAGTAAAAATGTAACATACAACTAGTTAAAGTCCCGTTGCTTATAAGTGACAGGATACTAAACTAGCCAGAAAATTTAAAAACTAATAAATTTAGTTTTTACTGGCTCGTGAAGACCAGTTTTTTTGTTTATTAAAATGTTTTAAGAATTTTAAGAAAATCAAGATGTTAAAGTTTATTATAGGAAAAAAAGTTGGAATGACAACCATTTACGATAGCGCAAAAGGTGCTTTAAACATCACTTTAGTTGAATGTTTACCAAATAAAGTTGAATTATTGAGAGATGAAGAAAAGGATGGATATACATCAGTATGCTTAGGTGTAGCTAATAAGAAAGGAAAAGTTACTCGCAAAGAATTCAGAATCACAGCTGATCAAAAAGCTAATTTTGAAGTAGGTAAGGAGATTGGTGTGGATATATTTGAATTAGATGAGAAGGTCATCGTCAGTGGTGTGACTAAGGGTAAGGGTTATCAAGGTGTAGTAAAGAGACATGGATTTGCTGGTTCTCCAGCTAGCCATGGACACAGACATGATACTCGCGCTCCAGGTTCTATCGGTTGCGCTTTTCCGGAACATGTATTAAAGGGAAGGAAAATGTCAGGAAGAATGGGTGGAGAAAACTTTACTGTAAAAAATTTGAAAGTAGTTTATATAGATAAGGAGAAAAACTTAATTGGCTTAAAAGGGGCAGTTCCAGGAGTGGTAGATAGAACAGTTCGATTATCAATAGCTAATTAAATTAAAAAGAGTTAGGAAAGTTTTAAAAGTTTTATTACTCTGAATTATTAAAAAAGATGAAAACTATAGTATACAATTTGGAAGGAAAAAAAGTTAAAGATATTGAACTATCAGAAGCTGTTTTTAATGTAGCGCTAAACTCTGAATTGCTACACGAAGTTTATGTTTCTATGGACGCTAATCAAAGAGTAGCGATTGCTCACACTAAAGGTAGGGGCGAAGTGGCTGGAAGCGGACGAAAACCTTGGAAACAAAAGGGAACAGGTAGGGCTAGAGCGGGATCAGCAAGTAGTCCGATTTGGAGAGGCGGGGGAATAGTTTTTGGACCGACTAAAGATAGAAATTTTAAGAAGAAAATTAATAAGAAAGCCAATACTAAATCTATCTTAATGGCTTTGAGTGAAAAACTAAGAAGTGAACAATTGATTATTGTAGATAAGCTAGAGGCTGCTAACAAAAAGACTAAAGATATCGCTAGTGCTCTAACAGCGCTAAAGTTAAAAGGCTCAGTTTTGATTAATTTAGCAGAGGGAGAGGCAGATACATATCTATATACGAGAAACCTTAAAAAGGTTAAATGTACACCAATTAATAATTTGAATGTTTTAGATATTCTAAACCACAAGAGTTTAGTGTTAAGTGAGGAATCAGTAAAATATTTAGAAAAAAAGTATAATTAGAATTTTATGGGTTTATTTAATAAGAAAAAAGAAGAAGAAGTTACTGAAGAAATTTCTAAAGAGGTAGAAGTTTTAGAAACTGAAAAAGAGTCTAAGAAATCTCCTAAGAAATCTGCCAAGAAAGCAGTAGCTCAAAAAGATATGGCTTATTCGGGTGATGGACAGATGGCGTATAAATTTATTATCAAGCCATGGATTACCGAGAAAGCTCAGGAATTAATGGGAAACAATAAATATGTTTTCAAATTAAGAGCTAAGACTACTAAGAGAGAAACATGCGTAGCTGTAGAGAAATTATACAATGTTAAGGTGGAAGATGTTAATATAATCAATATCCCTCAGAAAAAAAGACGATTTGGAAGATTTGTTGGCAAAAAGTCAGCCATCAGAAAAGCGATTGTGACACTAAAGAAGGGAGATAAAATTGAGATTTTTGAATAAATTTTTTAAATAAAATACCATGTCAAGAAGTTTAAAAAAGGGTCCATATATAGACGAAAGACTATTAAATAAAATAAAGAACAAGCAACCAGGAGATAAGGATGTTATTAAAACTTGGTCACGTTCTTGTACTGTTGTTCCAGAAATGGTAGGATATACTTTTGGTGTATATAATGGAAGAAAGTTTATAAATGTGTATGTAGTCGAAGAAATGGTGGGTCATAAGTTGGGAGAGTTTTCTTTTACGAGAACATTCTACAAGCACGGCGGAAAGATTCAAAAAGATCTAGAGCAAGCCGCTAAGCAAAAAGAAATGGATGCTGCTAAAGCAGCCAAGAAAGCATAAGTGGATTTTTAATAAAAGTTTATTAGATTTTATAGCGTATGAAGGTTAAAGCAAAATTAAAGAATTTAAGAATATCACCAAGAAAAGTCAGAGTTTCAGCTGATATTATTAGAGGTTGTAACATTGACGATGCGATTTTTAGATTGGACAATACTGTAAAGAAATCTAATGAGCCAATTAAGAGGATGCTGTTGAGTGCTGTAGCAAATGCTCAGAACAATTTTAATCTAGACAGGGATTCATTGGTAATTACAGATATTCAAGTAGGCGAAGGCATAACAATGAAGAGATGGATGCCAAGAGCTTATGGTAGAGCTTCTGAAATATTAAAAAGAAGTTCACATGTATATATAATTCTAGAAGGAAAAGAGAGCGCTGCTAAGCCAGTTAAGAAAAAAGAATCAAAATCAGTGAAGAAAGAAGATAAGACAGAAGGAACACTTGAAACTGTTGAAAAGACCCAAGAAAAGAAAGATAATGCTTTGAAAATAAATAAGAAAAGTCATTATCAAATAGATGCGAAGAAGAAAGAGAGTCGAGAAAAGGGTTGGAGTAAAAAAATGTTTAAAAGAAAATCTGTATAAATAATTTTAGATAAATAAGATGGCAATTAAAGTTTACAAAAGAAACGCAGCAGGACGAAGAAATATGTCCATTATTAAACCTGAAGGCGTTACCAAGAAAAAACCAGAGAAATCTTTGATGGTGGATTTGAATAAAAAATCCGGAAGAGCGGCAGGAAAAATTTCTGTACGTCATAAAGGAGGCGGTCATAAGAGAAAGTATCGCTTAGTCGATTTCAAACAAGACAAATTGGGAATTTCTGGAAAAGTTATAGCGATAGAAAAAGATCCAAATCGATCAGCTTTGCTAGCTTTGATTGCTTATGCTGATGGAGAAAAGAGATATATTATCGCTTCTCAAGGTATGGAAGTAGGAAAAACTGTTATGGCGGATAAGATTGCTAGCTTTGATGATGGCAATAGAATGCAGATTAAAAATATTCCTGTAGGAACAACTTTGTGTAATGTAGAAATTACTATCGGAAAAGGTGGTCAATTAGCTAGAAGTGCCGGTTCAAGAATTCTTTTGATGGGTCTTGATGGAAAGAAAGCTCAATTAAAGATGAGTTCTGGAGAAATTAGATTGGTTAATAGTGATTGCTATGCAACTATCGGACAAATCAGTAATTTTGAACACGGAGTAGAAAATATCGGTAAAGCAGGTAGAAAAAGATGGTTAGGAAAACGTCCAGCAGTAAGAGGAAGTGCGATGAATCCAGTTGATCATCCGCATGGAGGAGGAGAAGGCAAACAAGGGGTAGGTTTGAAATATCCCAAAACTCCTTGGGGAAAGATTGCTCTTGGAAAGAAGACTAGAAAGAAGAAGAAATATAGTAATAAATTTATTGTAAAGAGAAGAACTAAGAAATAATAAATTAGCTAGGAGCTCAAGAGGCTTATATAGCTTTTAGGAAATATAATATGGGACAAAAAGTTAATCCAAAAGGTTTCAGACTTGGAATCACAACAACATGGCGCTCAAGATGGTTTGGCGGAAAAGATATCGCTAAAAATCTTCAAGGAGATGTTAAGATGAGAAATTTTATCATGAAAAAATGGAAGCAAGCTTCTATTGCAGATGTTGAAATTGAAAGATCTGAAAATGACATAAAGTTAATAATATTAACTTCTCGCCCTGGAGTTTTAATTGGTAGAGGTGGATCCGGAATTGAAGATATTAGCCGAGCTGTAAAGAAAGAATTTTTCATGGGAAGACGAATGGTGATCAAGATAGATATTAAGGAGGTTAAGGATTTTGAGGCCAATGCTTCTATTATGGCTCAGCAAGTAGCGGAACAATTGGAAAAAAGAGTTCCATTTAGAAGAGCATTGAAAACTACTTTGGATCAAACTGATAAGAATAGTGCGGTAAAGGGAATCAAGGTGGAGGTTTCTGGAAGATTGGGTGGAGCAGAAATGTCCAGAAAAGAGTGGTTATCTAAAGGAACTATTCCTTTGCAGACCTTGAGAGCTGATATTGATTTTGCTAGAGCGACAGCTAGAACTACTTACGGAGCGATTGGGGTAAAGGTGTGGATATACAAAGGAGAGGTTTTTGAGGAAAAAAATAATAAATAATATTGTAGATAATTTTGAATTAAAGAAAAATATATGTTGTTAATGCCGAGAAAAGTTAAACATAGGAAAATCCATAGAGGTGGGCCTGTTAAAGGTCAAACTACCAGAGGAAGTCAGGTTAGTTTTGGCACCTATGGACTTAAAGCTATGTCAGGCGGATTGATTTCAGCTAGACAAATAGAGTCAGCTAGAAGAGCGATGACTCGACATATCCAAAGAGGTGGAAAAATCTGGATTAGAATTTTTTCTGATAAACCGATGACTAAAAAAGGAGATGAAGTGCCGATGGGTAAAGGAAAGGGTTCAGTTGATCATTATGTAGCAAAAATCAGACCAGGAAAAGTTATGTTTGAGATGGATGGAGTAACAAGAGAATTGGCCAAGAAAGCGATGGAATTAGCTTCTCACAAATTAGGAATAAAAACCAAATTTGTAGAAAGAGATTAATTTTTGAGAAATTTGAATATTATTAGAAAAGAAGTTAAAATTAGCGAGAGAATAAATTTATATAATTATGAAGACTAAAGATTTAAGAGAAAAAAATATTAATGAATTGGTTAAGGATTTGAGAGAGAAGCAATCTGAGGCTCAAAATTCAATGTTTGATATTTTTGTAAAACAAGCTAAAGATAATAAAGTATTGAGAAATACTAAAAGAGAAATCGCTAGAATTTTAACAGTTATAAGAGAGAAAAATAATATATAATAATAATTATGACAGAGAAAAAAGTAGAAAAATTAAATAAAGTTATCAAGGGTGTAGTAGTCAGTGATAAGATGGATAAAACTATAGTAGTGGCTGTGGAAAGTTTTAAAACTCATCCAAAATATTTAAAAAAATACCGTTCAACTAAAAAATATCATGTACATGACGAAGCGAATAAATACAAGATTGGAGATAAAGTAGAATTTTTTAGTACTAAACCAATAAGTAAGAATAAGACATTCCAAGTTTTATAAGACATGTGATTTAAATAATATGATACAATCAGAATCAAAATTGAAAGTAGCCGATAATACCGGAGCTAAAATAATAGAATGCTTCAAAGTTTTGGGCGGATCTCGCAGGAGATATGCTTATGTTGGAGATATAATTGTGGCTTCTGTAAAATCTTCAGAACCTAGAGGATCTGTTAAAAAAGGAGATAAAGTTAAGGCTGTAATAGTTAGACAAACCAAGAGCCTAAAGCGAAAAGATGGTTCCTACATTCGTTTTGATCAAAATGCGGCTGTTATTGTGGATGGAAAGGAGCCAAAAGGGAGTAGAATTTTTGGACCAATTGCCAGAGAGGTTAAGGAAAGAGGATTTAATAAAATTGCTTCATTGGCACCAGAGGTTTTGTAGAAATTTAAATAGCATATCCAAATTTATGAGAATTAAAAAAGATGACAAAGTAAAAATTATTGCCGGGAAAGATGCTGGAAAGAAAGGCAAGGTTTTGAATATTTTTAGATCAACTGGAAAAATAACCGTCGAGGGAATTAACATAATTAAAAAACATGTTAAGGCTAAGAAAGATGGAGAAAAAGGTCAGAGAGTAGAAATCGCTTCTCCGCTAGATGTTTCCAATGCAATGTTGATTTGTCCTAAGTGTAGCAAAGAAACCAGAGTAGGATATGTTGTCGGTGAAGATGGAAAGAAAAGTCGAGTTTGTAAAAAATGTAAGAAAAATATATAGTCAACCTAAGTTATTAGTCGATCACAAATAAGAATCGGTGTCGGCATAAAGATTTATATCATTATGAAAATCGTTAGCTCTAAAACTAAATATAAGGAAGTTGTTGTTCCAAAATTGCAAGAAACTTTTGGTTATACCAATCCGTTATCTATCCCTACTATCAAGAAATTAGTAGTTAATATTGGAATAGGAAAGATAGGCAAAGAGAAGGAAAAAATTAATGAAATGGTGGAAGTAATGAGAGCTATCACCGGGCAAAGACCTCTTATGACTAAAGCGAAGAAATCAATTTCTGGTTTTAAGGTTAGAGAAGGTTCCGAAGTAGGTATAAAGGTAACTTTGAGAGGAAATAGAATGTGGGATTTTATTGATAGATTGAATAATGTAGTTTATCCAAGAACAAGAGATTTTCAAGGAGTTAAAGCCAGTAGTGTGAGCAAGGAGGGGGATTTGAATCTAGGAATCAAGGAGCATATTGTTTTTCCTGAGATTTCCGCCGAGGATGCGAAATTTATTTTTGGTTTGCAAGTTAATATTGCAACGACTGCCAAGACTCAGGCTGAAGGCGATGTGTTGTTTAGGACCTTGGGCTTTCCTCTTCAGGATAAGAAATAATTTAAAAATTAATTAATTTTATTAAAAGAATAATTTAGATAAATAATAGTATGGCAAAAAAATCAGTAATTGCTAAATCTCAAAAAACTCCAAAATTCTCTACACGAGAAGTACGACGTTGCTGGAAGTGTGGACGAAAGCGAGGATATATGCGTAAATTTGATATTTGCCGAATTTGTTTCAGAGAATTAGCAAGTAACGGAGAAATTCCAGGAGTGAGAAAGAGTAGCTGGTAAAATAATTTAAGTAAAGAGTTAGAAATATAATTATTGAATTAACTTAAAGTTAAACGAAGTATATGTTAGATCCAATTAGCGAAATGTTAACTAGAATAAGAAATGCTCAAATGGCTGGTCACAGCGAGGTTGTTTTTTCTAGTTCAAAACTTAAAAAAGCCATTGCCGATGTTCTTCTAAAGAGCGGTTTTGTGGGGGGCGTGAGTGATGTAAAGGGAGAGAAATTCAATATGATTAAGGTTGACCTAAAATACAAGAGCTTGGAAGGTGCTAGAGAAGTTGTCCCAGCTATTAGATCAATCAAGCGAGTAAGTAAGGAGGGTCAAAGAATTTATGTGAGTCGAGAGAATATCCGTAGTGTTAAAAATGGCGTAGGTATAGCTATTTTATCTACATCCAAAGGAGTAGTTACTGGAGAAGAGGCTAGGAAAAATGGAGTAGGCGGAGAATTGATTTGTGAAGTTTGGTAAAATATATAACACGTTAACAATTAAGCATATTAACACATAATTTAAAATATTTAAGCTGAAAATGCTGAAATGTTAAGATGCTAAAATGAATTTATGTCAAGAATAGGTAAAAAACCAATTGAAATACCACAAGGAGTAACAGTGGAAATGAAAGATAATAATGTTACTGTTTCTGGCGCTAAAGGAAAACTGATGCTAACTATCGTGCATGATGTTAAGGTTGAAATTAAAGACAATCTTATCACTGTGGACAAGGGTAATAGCAGTAAAAAATCCAGAGCGATGTGGGGAACTACTAATAGACTTATCGGTAATATGATAGAGGGAGTTTCCAATGGTTTTACCAAAGTTCTAGAATTAAACGGAGTAGGATTTAGAATGGAAGTTAGCGGAAAGAAGTTGAAAATGGCTCTTGGTTTTTCTCACCCAGTAGAAGTGGAAGTACCAGAGGGTCTGGAGGCAAAAGTAGAAAATAATACTTTAGCTATTTCTGGAATTGACAAGCAAGCAGTGGGACAATTTTCAGCTGAGATAAGATCACTTAAGCCAGTTGAGCCTTATAAGGGAAAAGGATTTAGATATGCAGGAGAAATTGTGAGAAGAAAAGAAGGAAAGAAAGCTTCATCTTAAAATTAGAATTATTTAGATTTAAAATTATTATAATATGATTACTCGAAACAATAAAAGAATACATAGAAAGAGAAGAATTAGGGCTAAGATTTCTGGCGATGCCAAATGTCCGCGTCTTTCTGTTTTTAGAAGTTTGAAAAACATCTATGTTCAGTTGGTAAATGATGAAAAAGGTGTAACGATTGCTTCATCAAGCTGTTTAGTTTTGAAAGTTAAGCCTAATATGGAGGGGGCTGTTAAGGTGGGTAAAGCTATGGCTGAGAAATGTAAGGAATTGAAAATCAGTGAAATTGTTTTCGATAGAAGTGGCTATAAATATCATGGAAGAATAAAGGCTCTAGCAGAGGCGATGCGAGAAGGGGGTCTTAAATTTTAATAAAATATACTTAAGACTATAAAAAAATTATGAATGATGATAAATCAAAAAAATTTAGATCCGACAAGAAAAAGAGAGAAAAGCCTGAGTTCGAGCAAAAGCTTTTAGATTTGGCTAGAGTTACTCGTGTGGTAAAGGGTGGTCGTCGTTTTAGCTTTAGGGCTACTATGGTAATTGGAGATAGAAAGGGTCGCGTAGGTGTAGGTGTAGGCAAAGGCTCAGATGTTTCTAACGCTATTGGAAAGGCTGTAAATGATGCTAAAAAAGATTTGATTAATATTGATATTAGCACTGGTACAATTCCTTATGATATGAGTGTAAAGATGGGAAGCGCTAAAATCATGCTAAAACCAGCTAAGGAAGGACGAGGAATCGTAGCTGGAGGAGCAGTGCGAGCAGTAGTGGATTTAGCAGGAATTAAGGATATCGTTTCTAAATCATTGGGAACATCTAATAAACTAAATGTAGCTAGGGCTGCAGTTAAAGCTTTGAGAGAATTTGAAGTTAAAGCTTAAACATAAGAAATAATATTAAAGGTATGCAAATACATGAATTAAAAGTAAAACCTAAGAAAGATCGCAAGAGAATCGGTCGTGGAGGCAAAAGAGGGACCTACTCTGGAAAGGGTAATAAAGGACAAAAAGCGCGATCAGGTG
Organism: Candidatus Moraniibacteriota bacterium; assembly: GCA_034003925.1. Lineage (GTDB taxonomy): Bacteria > Patescibacteriota > Minisyncoccia > Moranbacterales > UBA9337 > UBA9337. The sequence goes on along the minus strand of JAVEXR010000023.1, from coordinate 350 downwards.
GAAATGTTGACCCATTGTTTCAAGGGGGAAGCACTTCTTTGGTAGAAAGACTAAAAAAAGTTAGAGGTTTTAAAGCCATTATTGCTAAGAAAAATGTTTTGAAATTATCTGCAATTGAAGATAAATACAATGATGGAGAAGTGATAAGCTTAGAAACTATTGTTGAGAAAAAAATCTTTCGAAAAAGTGAAATCAAAAATGGAGTGAAAATTTTAGCTAGTGGAGAATTGAAGAAGAAAGTTACTGTAGCTAAAGAAATCCTTGTTTCTAGTGCTGCTGCCGAAGCGATTAAAAAAGCTGGAGGAAAAATCGAGGAGAAAGAAGCTAAGAAAAAATCTAAAAAAGAACTT
>JAVEXR010000096.1:0-3495 GCA_034003925.1 Candidatus Moraniibacteriota bacterium | reverse complement strand
TTCTCTTATTTTATTGTATTTTTGTCTTATTTTACTCATAAAAGGCTCTAAAATATAAAAAACGGGAATTTACACCCGTTTATTTATCTAAATCTATTATACACTATTTTTAAGGAAAAAGCAAGGATTACAAAGCTTATAAAGTTTTTAAAGTTCTTAAAGTTTGTAAAGTGAAAAAAAATATGGAAATTTAAGAATCTGAGAGTTTCAAAAGCCAAAAGAAAAATTAAAGAAATGGGGTGAATCTTAATTTAAAACAAGAAAAACAAATAATAATGTTAGTTTTTTTTGGATGATATTAATAAATTTTAAATAAAAAATATCCAATCACACTCAAAGAAAAAATCACTTGCAAAAAAATAGCCACCACACTTCCCGTAACCACACCCATTGCAACCATCATTGCCTCTGGAAATTTCTTGCCATGATACATCTCTCCAATAATTGCCCCCATTAAAGCTCCGATAAAAATACCCAATGGCGGGAAAAAGACTATTCCCAAAAGAGCTCCAATAATTGCTCCCCACTGTCCATTTTTTGAAGCACCTAAAAATTTTACTCCTAAAAGTGGCAGTACATAATCAGCCGCTATGAGAAATGACATTCCTAGAGCAAAAAGCAAGACTGGTCCTAGGGATAAGACTTCGTTTTCTTGAAAAATATAATAAATCACCAATCCTGCAAAGCTCAGAATCGGGCCAGGTACGATGGGCAACACACTTCCGACAATGCCCAATATCATCAATATTAATGCTACTAAAAAAATTGCATCCATTTTATTTTTATTAATTTCTTATTCCAACATAATTTTAACACAAAACAAAAAACCCACACAATGTGGGTTTTTTATTTTTTAGTAGCCTTAAGGGGAATTCCGCGTCATTCATTCGCCGTCGCTCATTCATTCCTTGCCCTGGGCAGCGCTAAATGCTCCTGTGGTCGCATTCATCGGCGCTCTTTTGCGATATCTTTCTGCTGAAAAATATCTTGTTTCGCTTGCTACCCGCCTGCCTGCCGGCAGACAGGTTCGATTCCCAAGGGTACTAATAAAAACACAACCCGCTAAAAAGCGGGTTGTGTTTTTTAAGTAGCCCTAAGGGAGAATCCTCTTCATCCGTCATTACGCACGCGACTATCGTCGCAGGATTCACTCCTCCTTTAGAGCCTGGGTTTTTTAAAAAGCAAAGCAGTTTGCTTTTTAAAAATACCCTTCGATTCCCCTTAGATGAAAATAAAAAATAAGATATCGAGATAATCGACACCTTATTTTTTTATCAGTAGCCCTAAGGGGAATCGAACCCCTGTTTACAGGATGAAAACCTGCTGTCCTAACCACTAGACGATAGGGCCATAAAACAAAAAGAAATAATATTGATTTGAGAAATAATCACTTAAATATCAAACAAATCAAAATCTTATTTCAACGAATATTATAGTATCATTTAAATTAATTTTAATCAAGTCTTTTCTGGTTTTTGTAAAAATCCCCAGCCTCGAATATCTCGAAGCTGGGAATTGGATTTTTGCCAATTTGGTTCAATTGACTAAATCAAGCGCAGCAAGAGGATCTTTTGCTAGTTCCTTTTCTTGTTGGGGTTTCTGCGTCTGCAAAGAAAAAGTGGCCCCCCAATCGAGCATTCCAGCTGAAATAATCGCCTCTTTTTCAACTATTTCCTCATAAGAATACCTACGACTTCTTTTTCTTTTTTCACTCATCACAACCCCCTATTTTATCATTTAAAAACAAAAAAAATCGCTTTTTGGGGCGACTCCTGTTTCCTCCAACTAATAATCAACCAATTAGAAACATAGTCGCTCGAAGCGATTATTATTCCAATTATTATTTTGACTAATTATTGTTTTCATATTTATATTCTACACTTCTTTAACGTAATGTCAAACATTCTCATTTAATAGACTAATCTTATAATAAATCCCCCACTTCATCCAAAATATCATCAGGAATCGGATTGTTTTTTGGACTCACTCCAGGATAGCGCCACACGCTAATAATTTTACACTGATTTTTCCCCGCCAATTCATTTTTCAACCTGTCAATCGCGATTGACGGGTTTAATTTATCATTTTTAATTGACGCCTTGCGCTTTTGATACATCACCCAAATTTCCTGACTCCATTTTTTTGCCCCTTCGCTGTCTCTCTTAGTAGCGTTAGGTTGCATCACAGCAACAGTATTTTTAGCAATGCCCTCCTCTATCCGCTCATAACTCCTCATCACTCTTTTGACTCTTTGGGCGCTCAACCCGTACTGCATCATTTTTCCCACACTGTGCCTAGTCCAATAATATTTACTATCATTTTTAGGGGCTTTAAAATTTCCGAAAGTCATATCTATTATTATACCTATTTACCATTTTCTTCTTGCCATCTCTTATATGCGTCTGAGGTTGAGATAATCTTTTTCTCCTTAGTTTCACCAAATCCATCCTCCTTTTCTTCTACTAATTCATCTTTAATGTTTTTAATAATTTTTTTATCAACTAAAACTTTTTTTACTGCGCTTATTAATTCTTCATCATTCCAATAATTCTCCCTTACGAACAAACCCTTTAGGATGCTAAGAATAAATTTATTTTCTCCCTCGGGAGTTAATCTTAAATGCTTTTCAGCTTTTAAAATTTCCTTTATCGCGCCTCCAATATATCTTTCCGGATTCTCCAATACGGCTTTTTTTACATAATATAAATCATCCCCTTCTTTGGGATGATTCACAACGTCCAATGTCTCTTTAAATTCTCCCATAATAATATACTTAAATATCTAAACCTCTGAGTTTAGCCACTCTTTCTTCGATGGGTGGATGAGTCATAAAAAGTTTTGACATCTTCTTTCCCTTGAAAGGATTGGAAATGTAGAGATGAGCTGTAGCCCGATTGGCTGCCTCCAGTGGCTCAGAGTCAGCTGAAATCTTCTCCAGGGCCCGCGCCAATCCCTCAGGATGGCGAGTTAAGAGGGCTCCGCTAGCATCGGCTAAAAACTCTCTTTTTCGTGAAATCGCTAGTTGCATCAGCATAGCTGCAAAAGGAGCTAGAATTGAGAGGATAATTGCAGCAATCATCAAAAATATTCTAAACTGACCTGCCCCGTTATCATCATTACTTTTTCCGCCCCAAAAAGCCCAATGGCGAAACCAATCTGCTAAAAGGGTCACGAATCCTACTAAAACAACTACGACTGTGGAAAGTAAAATATCTCGATTACCGATATGAGAAAGCTCATGAGCAATTACTCCCTCTAACTCAGATTTTTCTAGTTTAGATAATATTCCTGTAGTAAAACAAATTACTCCGTGCTCTGGATCACGCCCAGTAGCAAAAGCATTAGGAGCGCTATCCTCTATGATATATATTTTAGGCATTGGCAAACCAGCAGTGATGCAAAGATTTTCTACTAGATGAAAAACTTCACGCGCATTATCATGCGTAATTTCCTTGGCTCCACTCATTCCCAAAACAATCTTATCACTCCACCAAT
>JAVEXR010000095.1:0-3566 GCA_034003925.1 Candidatus Moraniibacteriota bacterium | reverse complement strand
GATCCCCAACCTTTCTTTATGTCTATCTTATCCTTTGTTTGCTCTGAGGCTGCTAACATTTCTATCATTCTTTTGGTGTCAAAAATTTTCTCCAATGTCTCAACTTCCATTTCATCCAGCGTATATTCAACTCGACATTCATTACAAAGCTTTCTTACCAATCTTTGCGCAATTACAACATTGGTAGTTGATGCTACTAAAAATGGCTCTGCTCCCATATCCAAAAGACGAGGCAATGTTCCGGCAGCACTGTTAGTATGCAACGTTGATAAAACAAGGTGTCCGGTCATTGCAGCATGCATAGCTATTTCCATCGTTTCTTCATCTCTAATCTCCCCAACCATTATGATATCCGGGTCCTGTCTAAGCAAAGCTCTAAGACTAGCAGCAAAGGTCAGTCCTATTTTTGAATTAATCTGTGTTTGATTTACCCTAGGCATTCGATATTCAACAGGATCTTCCACTGTACTGATATTAACCGTAGAAGTGTTTAAAATATCCATTATCGTATACAATGTAGTTGTTTTTCCACTACCAGTTGGACCAGTTACCAAAATCATTCCGTTGGGCTTAGTTACTTCTCTATGCACTACCTCCAAAGCATTGCCTTGCAAGCCCATTTTTTCCAAAGTTAATCCCTTGGAAGATTCATCCAATAAACGCATTACCACCTTTTCTCCATCAAAAATAGGCAAAATATTAACACGAAAAGATATCTTATATTCTTCATTGATTATTTTAAAACGACCATCTTGAGGTAATCGATGCTCATCCAACTTCAAGTTTGATAAAACTTTTATACGAGCAATTATTCCAGACATAATCGCTCTTGGCAAAGTCATGGCATCATGCAAAATTCCATCAATACGATATCTCACCCTTACCTCTTTCTCATCTGGCTCAATATGAATATCACTAGCTGACTCCAAAATAGCATGTTTTATTAAAGTATCCACCACTTTTATAACCGGCAAATCTTCGGCTTCTTTGGAAAGTTTCTTATCAGAAGATTTGTCTATTTTTTGAGATATAGCGCCCTTAGTTATATCATCACCCTTTTCCTCCAATCCGATCATGTCTCCAAATTCAGCTTTTAAACTTTTCTCATATTGCTTTAGTGCACTCATTATCCCCTCTTCTGTGGTCAAACAAGGAGTTATGGATAATCCTGTTTTTTTCTTAATAAATTCTATGGTCTGCAAATCATCTGGATTTAACATGGCCACCTTCAAATTACCATCACCTTTATCAAAGGCTACTATTTTGTATTTTTTTGCAATCGGCTCTGGAATAATTTTCAATATTTCTGGTGAAATAGTTTCTTTACTGATGTCCACAAAAGGAGTCCCTAAAATATAAGCATATAATTTGTTTAACTCCTCACTTGAGATCACATTCTTTTCCAACAAAATATCTCCCATTAATTGCTTATTCTTTTCTGCTGAACGAAAAGCTTCCTCAATCTCTTTGGGATTCAAAAGTTCGCTATCCAATAAAAAATCCTTTAATTGTTTATTGTCTACTCTCATTTTTTATTTATTTTTTATTTTTTAACTTTATTTCTTCAAAAACAAAATATTTTTTATTTTTTCTACAATCTCCTTTATCTGATAATCCCCTTTTACCAAATAAGTTGTAGCCCCTAAAGCTAGGGCTTTTTCTATGTCATCCAAGCTTCCCAAGTTTGTAAGCAACATTACTGGAATATCGGAAACTTCATTATCACTTTTCATCTCCTTTAAGACCTCAAAGCCATTTTTTTTAGGAAGAATAATATCCAATAAGACTAAATCCGGCTTAATTTCACCAATTAAAGCCAGACCCTCTTCTCCATCTGAAGCTACTACCACAGTAAAGTTATCTGCTTCTAAAAATTCTGTTAAAGCATTTCTTAACGTTAGATCATCTTCGATTATCAATATTTTCTTATTTTTCATAAGCTTTAGAAACATTAAAATTAATTTTTAATACTACCTTTAAATTTAAACTATCGGCAAAGAAAAATGAAACTCGCTCCCTTCTCCTTCCTCAGAGTGAAACCAGACTTTTCCGCCACTTTTCTCAATTATATTTTTTGCAATATAGAGCCCCAATCCAGTTCCGCCTGTTTCTTTACTAGAAGCTTCTTTACTTCGATAAAATTTATTAAATACTCTATCTTGTTCATTTTTGGGAATTCCAATCCCTGTATCTTTTACTGATATCAAGGCCTTTCCATTGTCTCTACCCACCTTTACCTTAACTTTTCCTCCTTCTTTGTTATATTTTACAGCATTTGATACAAAATTATCCAGCACCACTTCCATCCTTTTTTCATCTCCTATTATTTTGGGCATGTTATCATCCACCAACAAATCTATACTTACTTTATTTTTTGAAGTAAGTGCTTTGTTCTTTTCTACTACAACCCTAACCAGATCCACGATATCTATCTCATCTTTTCTTGTAAAAAAGTTATTTTGATCTATTCTAGCTACATCCAATAAATCTCTAACCATTCTTGACATAAGAGCATTAGAAGTCTCCATGCTACTCAAGATTTCCCTTTGCTTTTTGTTTAGACCTTCGCTATATTTATCCACAAAAAGCTCAATATCCCAACTTATTTCAGTCAAAGGGGTTTTTAACTGATGAGAGATAATAGAAACGAACTCTGATTTCATCTTGTTTAATTGAGCCAACTTTTCCATATTCTTTATCACGATGTTTCCTACAATCAATATAAAAATCACAACCACCGATTCAGCTACCACTAAAAATTCAGCTGTTACAAAATCTCGTGAAACAAAAAAAACCGCTGTCATAACAAACACGATAACAAAGCCCAAAAAAATGAACATAAAACTAGGAGTTTGCCAAACGCTAACCCCCAAGCCTTCTGCTTGTTTTTTTATATTTAAATCATTAACCAACCAACTCATCAGCAAATTTTTACAAAATTAACTAAAATCCTACATTGCATTATACCACAAAAATAGAAAAATAAAAATCAACTACATAGTAGTTGATTTTTATTGATCCTATTTAACCTATATAATATATTTTTTTATTTTTTATATTATATAATTCCAAAGTTCATAAAAAATGTCAGCACCAAAAGAGGGACTAATGATAGAAGAACAGAAAATCTTCCTTCTTCATTGTGGTCTGACTCAAATAAGTCCTTGTTTAAAGCTGCTTTTATTTTTGTTGTGTCGATTTCTTTGTTTAATGCGTCTTTTATTCTTTTCATATTTTTGTTTTTTTCCGCCAGTTGACGGATTAATTATTTAATAAGGCGAAATCTTGGGGGTTTATTTTGAGAATTTATATAAATCAATCGACCTTGATTTAAAACAAAAAATGAATCCTCACCCTTGAGAATTCACCCTATTTGTAGGGGTTTATCTAACCCTACACATTCATTATACACTATTTTTAACCAAAAGTCAAATAACGAATTTCTAAGTTCAAGAAATAGTTGCAACACTTCATTAAAAATAAATATAATGAAGTGTATATGAAGAAATTACAAAAAAGCGTTGGCAAACGTAAAAGATCCAAGCGCATAAGCTACAAGGAAAGAG
>JAVEXR010000094.1:0-3591 GCA_034003925.1 Candidatus Moraniibacteriota bacterium | reverse complement strand
AAAAATAAAAAATACGCGTATTATTAAGTGAAAAGATAGTTTAACAATTTTTTAATTGTTAAAAAAATAAGTAAATATTTAAAATTAAAATAAATTTATGATGGGAAATTTTTACAATATGGGATGGGGAGGAGGATTGAGTTTTGGATTTGGTTGGATTTTTATGCTTTTGTTTTGGGGGCTTATTGTCTGGGCTATTATAGTATTGGCCAAAAATCTTGCTAATGGCAATTGCTGTGGAACAAAACAAAATAAAGACGGACAGAATGAAGGCAATGCTATAAATATTTTAAAAGAGCGTTATGCCAAAGGAGAGTTGTCCAAGGAAGATTTTGATAGAATGAAAAATGATTTGCAGTAGTGAAAAGATTCTTAAAAATATATAATTATTGAAATTATTAGATGTTGAGGTATAATTAAAAGGTTGTTTAAAAGTAATTATTAAAAACAAAAAATATGAAATGTCCAATATGTGAAATAGATTTAATGATGACAGACAGACAAGGAGTTGAAATAGACTATTGTCCGAAATGTCGAGGAGTCTGGCTTGATAGGGGAGAGCTAGATAAAATAATTGAAAAATCATCCTCTATTCAAGCGCCAGTTCAAAGAGAATATTCAGCCAAACAAGCAAATGACGATAGATTTCATGAAGATGATTATCATAATTATAGAAAAAACGAAAAGCATTATTCCGACAATGAGTATAGTTATAAGAAAAAACATAAAAAAGAAGGATTTTTGGGAGATTTATTTGATTTTTAGTAGGTTTTTAAAATAAACAATTTCAGGCTCCGAGAGTCTCACCCAGATTACTCGGAGCCTTTTTATATTTGCTTTTGGGGTGGATTATGTTATAAATAAAGTAATATGATTTTGTGTTTTTTCCGATAAAATTATTATTTAATTTATTTATCTTAATAATTATGAAAAAACTGGCTATTTTAGGAAGTACTGGCAATGTGGGAACACAGGTTTTGGATGTGGTGGATAAGTATCCGGATAAATTTAAAATCATTGCGTTAAGTGCCAACGGCAATGTCGATCTTTTAAGGGAGCAAATAAGAAGATATCAGCCAATGTTTGTTGGGGTTGCCGATGAAATAAAGGCTAAAGAATTAAAGGAACAAATTGATGTTCCTGTTTTTTTTGGCGAAAAAGCCAATATTCAGATTGCCGAATTGGATGAATACGATACGTTAATAAATTCAGTGGTGAGCTTGGCGGGAATTGAGGCAACTTTAAAAGCGATAGAAAAAAAGAAAAATGTAGCCTTGGCCAATAAGGAAACACTAGTGTCAGCCGGAGAAATTGTAATGAGAGAGGCGCGCAAAAATGGAGTAAAAATTATGCCCATTGATTCAGAACATAGCGCTTTGTTTCAATGTCTAAATGGCGAGGGCATGAAAACAGTCGAACGGCTTGTTATTACTTGTTCGGGTGGAGCTCTCCGAGATAAGACTAAAAAAGAAATTGAAGAAGCGACGATAGAAGAGGCTCTGGGACATAAGACTTGGGCAATGGGGCAAAAAATCACTATCGATTCTGCTACTCTTATGAATAAAGGTTTTGAAGTAATTGAAGCGATGTGGCTTTATGATATGCCAATTGAGAAAATAAAGGTTATTATTCATCCAGAAAGCATCATTCATTCCATGGTAGAATACACGGATGCGAGTATTATCGCTCAAATGTCAGAACCAGATATGCGACTACCGATACAGTATGCGCTCTCTTACCCGGAGCGTTGGGAAGCATCGATTAAGAGATTTAATTTTGATAAAAATTTAACTTTTAAAGAACCTGATTTGGAGAGGTTTTCTTGTTTGGGATTGGCTTTTTGGGCAGCCAAAGAATTGGGAACTTTACCGGCTGTGATGAATGCTACTAATGATTTTATGGTGGCTAAGTTTTTGGCAGGTGAATGCAAAATTGGAGAAATCTATAAAACAATCAAGCAAATAATGGAAGCTCATGAAAATATTAAAAATCCAAGCTTGGAAGATATAAATAATTCAATAAGTTGGGCAAGAGAAAAAGCGCAAGAAATTTTTAAAAAATAAATTTATGAATATTGCAATTATTTTATCTTCAGGAGTAGGCAAAAGGATGGGGGCTGGTAAAAATAAGACCTTACTAACATTGGATAAGAAACCGTTGATTTATTATGCGATAGAAAATTTTGAAAAATCAAAGTTAATAAATAAAATTATTTTAGTAGTAAGAGCTGGAGAAGAGGAAATATTTAAAAACATAGCAGATAAATATGGGTTTAAAAAAATAGTGAAGATAATTGCAGGTGGAAAAGAGAGGCAGGACAGTGCATATAATGGATTAAAATTTATAGAAGAAAAATTTGGAAAGTTTAAAAATATGATTTTGCTTTTCCACAATGGGGCCAATCCATTTGTGGCTCAAGAGGAACTTAAAAGAGTTATCAATGACGCTAAAAGATTTGGTGCAGCAGTAGTGGCTCACAAAACCAAAGATACTATTAGGAAAGTCGATAAAAGAGGGCTATCTCAGGGCGTAATAGATAGAAATAACTTATGGAATATGCAAACCCCTCAAGCTATTAAATTTCCTCTAGCCCTAAGGGCATTTAATCAAGCTAAACGGGATAATTTTTTGGGCACAGATGATGTCTCATTAGTGGAGAGGCTTGGTAGGGCCGTTAAGATAGTGGAAGCTTCAGAAAATAATTTCAAAGTAACTACCCCCCTAGATCTTGAGCTGGCAAAAGTTGTTTTAAAAAAGATTTATTAAGCGTTTAAAATATAATGCGTCAACTTGTTAATTAAGTAAATATTATAATTATGTTTAGAGTAGGTTTTGGACAAGATTCCCATCGTTTCAGCGGAAATAAGGATAAGAAGTTAATATTGGGTGGGGTTGAGGTAAATGGAGAAAGGGGCCTAGAAAGTAATTCTGATGGTGATTTAATTTTACATGCCATTTGTGCGGCTATTGAACAAGCTCTGGGGAGGGTTAATTTTTCGGTTTATGCAGATGCTATGTGTAAAAATGGAATTAAAGATAGCGGAGAATATTTAAAAGTAGCCCTAGAGCATTTAAGAGAGGATGATTATTCTATTAATAATCTGGGAATTTCTATCGAAGCTAAGACTCCTAAAATTTTGCCTGTTGAAGAAAAAATGAAAGATAAATTATCTGAAATTTTATCAATTGAAAGAACTAAGATTGGAATTAATGCGACTACGGGCGAGGGATTAACGGCTTTTGGTCTAGCTGAAGGTATTCAAGCATTCGTAATTATTAGCATCGTGAAAAAATGAAAAAAATTAAATTAAGTTCACCCGCTAAGATTAACCTAACCCTTGAGATTATTAATAAATTTCCCGATGGTTTCCATGGTTTGCGTTCAATTATGGCAAAAACTAAAAATTTAAAAGATGAATTGGAAATAACTATAGATGAAAGAAAAGAGGGAATTGGAATAATATGTAGCGATAAAAATATTCCAACAGATGAGAGAAACATTTGTCATAAGATTGCTCATGAATTTTTTGAAGTTTTAGGTAGGAATATCGTAGTAACTATTAAGATAAAGAAAAATATTCCAGCCTTAGC
>JAVEXR010000093.1:0-3609 GCA_034003925.1 Candidatus Moraniibacteriota bacterium | reverse complement strand
GGGGTTCAGGCGCTTGAAGGTACCGGCGACCACCAACTCCTGGCACAGGCGGTCGTACTCTTCTTTCGAACCGTCGCACCACAAGATGCTTTCGGGCTTGCACAGCGCCGCCATGTCGGCCACCCAGGCGAGCAGTCGCGTATTTTTGACGTAGTCGGGTGCGCTGAGGTTCAAGCCCGGCGAGGTGGGTGCGTTCATGAAAGCTTCCTAAGGTTGAAAACGGTTTTTCAAAGGAAGCGCACGAACCGGCAAAAGCGGGGGAGGCCGCGCGGGTGACGTTGCTGAGCGGCCTTTGAAAAAACGGCTTCATGCAGAGGCGGCTCTCGGGGCGCGCAGGCGCCCGGAGGGCGAAGGCGCATCCACGGGCTCCGCGGGTCGGCTGGGAAATCGATTTTAAGAAGGCAAGCGCGCTCTGTCTGTCCGACAGAGGCGATTTTCATGCAAAACCTGCATAGGGTTATGCGGAAGAAGAGTCGGCCAACCAGTGTTCAAAACCCCTTTTGCGCAATTCGCAGGCGGGGCAATGGCCACAGCCGTAGCCCCAGGCGTGCAAGGCGCCGCGCTCGCCTTCATAGCAGGTGTGCGTCTGCCGCACGACGATATCCACCAGCGCGTCGCCGCCCAGTTCGCGCGCCAGCGCCCAGGTTTGGGCCTTGTCTATCCACATCAGCGGTGTCTCGATGGTGAAGCTCTGGCCCATGCCAAGCGAAAGTGCCGCCTGCAGCGCCTTGAGTGTGTCGTCGCGGCAGTCCGGGTAGCCAGAAAAATCCGTCTCGCACATCCCGCCCACCAGGGTCCGCAGGCCCCGACGGTAGCCGACTGCCGCAGCCAACTGAAAGAACACTAGGTTGCGACCCGGCACAAAGGTATTGGGCAGACCGGCTTCGTCAAGCGCGATGGCAGTGCCCTGTGTAAGCGCGCAATCGCTGATCTGGCCCAGCACTGCCAAGTCAATCACATGGTCGTCGCCCAGGCGCGCCTGCCAATGCCCGAAGCGTTCGCGCAGCGCCGCCAGCACCTGCAGACGGGCATCGAGTTCGACTCTGTGTCGCTGGCCGTAATCGAAGCCGATGGTTTCCACATGCGCGAAATGTTCCAGTGCCCAGGCCAGGCAGGTAGTGGAATCCTGTCCACCAGAAAAGAGCACCAGGGCGTGACCGTTGCGCATACATGCCTCCTTGAATGAAAAAACCCCGCAATGCGGGGCTTCGGGCTGAGCCAGAACGAGCTCAGGCCATGTAGACCGCAATCATCGCCAGCAGGAAAATCATGATGGCGCCGACCACGGGCAACACGACGGGTATCACATGCACCACGGCCTCCACGGGGTCGATCGGGTGGGCGGGCGCGGCGCCAGACGCTGCGGCGGGCACGGGGCTGTGGGAATCGGACATCGATAGGCTCCTGAGACTGCGAAATACGGCAATTCTAGGTCGCTCAGCGCAACACTGCTTCCATGCCGGCGGCGCGCAGCTTTTCCAGCACCTCCTGCACGTGGGCCTTGCCGCGCGCCTGGAGCACCAGCTCAATCTCTACGTTCTGCGCCGCGAGCATCGTAAAGGCGCGCTGGTGGTGCACTTCCTCGATGTTGGCGCCAGCATCGGCCACGGTCTTGGTGATGGCGGCCAGCACCCCAGGCACGTCGCGCGCGCTCACCTGGATGCGTGCCAAGCGGCCGGAGCGCACCATGCCGCGCTCGATGATGGCGGCCAACAGCAGCGGGTCGATGTTGCCGCCGCACAGCACCAAGCCGACGCGTTTGCCCTTGAAACGCTCCGGGTAGCGCACCAGCGCTGCCAGGCCGGCGGCGCCAGCGCCCTCCACCAGGGTTTTTTCGATCTCCAGCAGCATCAGCACCGCCTGCTCGATGTCGCCTTCATCGACCAGCACTAAATCGTCCACCAGCCGGCGCACCACTTCCAGCGTGACCGTGCCGGGTGTGCCCACCGCAATACCTTCGGCTATCGTTGAGGTGCCCTGGCTGTGGTGCGTGCCCTTGACGGCGTTGACCATGGCGGGAAATCGCTCAGTCTGCACACCAATGATTTCAATGCTGGGCCTCAGTGCCTTGGCTGCCGTGGCCACGCCGGCGATCAGCCCGCCACCACCGACGGCAATCACCAGCGTGTCGAGGTCCGGCACGGTGGCGAGCATCTCTAGCGCGAGCGTGCCCTGGCCGGCGGCTACAGCCTCGTCGTTATACGGATGGACGAAGACCAGGCCCTGCGCCTCGGCAAGGGCATAGGCATGCTGACTTGCTTCTTCCAGGGTGCTGCCGTGCAGCACCACCTCGGCGCCAAAGCCACGCGTGCGCGCGACCTTCACGCCGGGGGTGAAGCTGGGCATGACGATGACGGCCCGAATTCCCAGGCGCTGCGCGTGGTAGGCCACGCCCTGGGCGTGGTTGCCGGCGCTCATGGCAATCACGCCGCGTGCGCGTTCCTCGGGGGTTAACTGCGTGAGCTTGTTGCAGGCACCGCGCTCCTTGAACGAGGCAGTGAACTGCAGGTTCTCGAATTTGAGAAAGATTTGCGCGCCGACGATATCGGAGAGCGTGCGCGATTCGACGCAGGGGGTGTCGAGCACCTGGCCTTGCAGCCGGGTGGCTGCGTCCTGAATGTCTTGAAGGGTAAGCATGCCCCGCATTGTGGCGGCGAGTGCTGCAACACGAAACAAAATTCTTGTGAATTACTCGAAATTCATAGCAAAGAATGTGGACTGGCTATGCATTAGGGCCTGATTTGACTTCAAAGGCAGCACCGTCGGCCGCCAGCCAACGTTCTTGCGCACCGAGCACCGCTTCGGCGGACTGGCCCACAAGTTCTGCATACACGCCCGGAGCAGTCGCGCCTTCGGTGCTGATGAGCAGCACCCGGGAATGGGCATCCACACCGGCAGCCTCGCGCCACGCAGGCTGCTCCAGCAAGGCCTGCAGGCCCGCCAGCCCGGCAACCCCCGACTCGCCTGCGACCAGTGGGATGTCGCCATACCGTCCTGCAGCCAGTACCCGCATGGCCTCTACCGCCTGCGCATCCGACACCGTCAGAAACACATCCACAGCAGGCTGAAGAAAGCGCCATGCCAAAGGCGAAGTCTCACCGCAGGCCAAGCCTGCCATCACCGAATCCACACTGCCCGTTGCGAGTGCTGGGCGCCCTTGAACCGCACTCTGAAAGAGGCAATCGGCCTGCTCGGGTTCGACCACGACGAAGCACGGGCGCCGAGCACCGAAGCGCTCCCAGAAATGGCTCACGATGCCAGCGGCCAGGCCGCCCACGCCACCTTGCAAAAAAACATGCGTCCAGGGGCAAACGCCAGTGTCCACAGCCTGCTCCAGAAGCTCCTCTGCCAGAACGCCATAGCCTTGCATCACATCGCGCGGAACCTCCTCGTAGCCTTCGTAGGAGGTATCGGAGACCACTTCCCAGCCATTCGATGTCGCCAGGCGCGCAGCCTCGGCCACCGACTCGTCGTAGTTGCCCGAGATGCGCACGATCTCGGCGCCAAAGGCCGCTATGGCGTGCTCTCGCTCCGCACTGACCTTGGCATGCAGCACGATTACGCAGCGGCAGCCAAGGCTTTGCGCGGCTGCCGCCAGCGCACGCCCAT
>JAVEXR010000092.1:0-3612 GCA_034003925.1 Candidatus Moraniibacteriota bacterium | reverse complement strand
CATAAGGCTCTTTTCCTGTGGCGGCGGAATACAGCGAACGCTCTTCCGCAAGGTACGAACGGGTTCAGGGAGCGCTGGAGACGGCTAAGGAAAAGGGCCGGGGCACGGGAAGGGAACCTTGATTTATTGTTTATCTTATAAAAATATGAATATAATCAAAAGTTACAAGACAATATATTAGCTACTTTGTATTATTTTGATTAATTTTAGCCAATATTTTATCCGCATAAATATGTACTCATTGGAACCAACGCCATACGAAGTGGGTTTAAAGATAGCCCAAAGACACCGTTCTATACGTAAAAAGTTAAAAATTTCACAGAAAGAAATGGCAGAACGGTCCGGTGTATCACTTGGAAGTTTAAAAAGGTTTGAGGCCAGCGGCAAAATTTCACTGGAATCGCTTCTTAAACTTATTCACCTTTTGGGACGGCTAAGTGATTTTGACCTTGTCCTGAAAGAAAAAGAAAACCTTGATGACATTGAAAAACTATTTACAAAATAAGTAATTCTCAATGATTGGGACAGAAAAGATAGCCGTTTCGTTGTCGCTTGAAGGACAAAATATTGATGTCGGGGAGCTGGTACTTTCAAACAGAAAAATATATTTTAAGTACACCCCCGGCTTTTTAAACAAAGGGCTGAATATATCTCCCGTCAGACTCCCGTACACAGGTCATGTTGTCAGCACGGAATACGAACCGTTTGAGGGTTTGTTTGGCGTATTTAACGACTCCCTTCCCGATGGTTGGGGAAGGTTGCTTCTGGACCGTACTTTAACTTCAAAAGGAATAAATATTGCAGGCATAACCCCGCTTGACAGGCTTGCTTTTGTTGGTTCAGGAGGGATGGGGGCGCTGGTTTACCAACCGGAAATCGGGACAGGCAGAATGGCCTTGTCCGGGCCGGAACTGGATACCATTGCCCGGGAAATAAACCAGGTGTTTGAAGGGACGGGCCCTGAAATTATTGAAAAACTATTTATCCTTGGGGGCTCCTCCGGCGGAGCAAGACCAAAGATTTTTGTTGGATGTGATAGTCAAACCGGAAAACTGGTACACGGGGCTGACAGCCTTCCAGAAGGTTATGCCCATTGGATAATAAAATTCCCTTCATCATCAGACAACCGGGAAATTGCCAACATCGAATTTGCATATCACAAAATGGCTTTACTGGCAGGTATTGAGATGAGTGAATGCAAATTATTTAGAGGTGAATCAGGCCGGGTATATTTTGGGACAAAACGGTTTGACCGTAATGGCAATAACCGTTTGCACATGCACACCGCCTCCGGGATTATGCATGATAATTTCAGGATGAGCACCATGGATTACGGCCATTTAATGGATTGTGCATACCGGCTGGAAAAACACGTACATGCTTATGAAAAAATTTTCAGGCTTGCGGTATTTAATGTTTACGCCCATAACCGGGACGATCACAGCAAAAACTTTTCTTTTTTAATGAATGCAAAAGGGGAATGGTATTTAGCCCCTGCCTATGACCTTACTTTTTCCCACTCCGCGTATGGGTTTCACAGTACCATGGTGGCAGGGGAAAGCAAAAACCCCGGAAGAAAAGAATTAATGAAACTTGCGACCCATTTTGGGATAAAAAATGCAAAAACAATCATAAGCCAGGTACAGGAGGCGATAAGCAGCTGGGACGGGATTGCCAAAGAAACCGGTGTTTCAAATGAGAACAGACAATCGATAAAAAACATACTGGGTAAATTAAGAGACTGAAAGTAATTCTTTTACCCCCTTTTATCCCGTGTGTTTTTGTCAAAGGCTACCAGGTTGAACATTTCCCGCATACGGCTGCGGAGGCGGTTTCCGTACCGTGATTCCAGTTCTGTGGCCGACAGGTTGGTGGTGGCATGCGTAGGTATCCCCCTTGCGATAAACAAATCATAACGGCT
Source organism: Candidatus Moraniibacteriota bacterium (assembly GCA_034003925.1). Classification (GTDB taxonomy): domain Bacteria; phylum Patescibacteriota; class Minisyncoccia; order Moranbacterales; family UBA9337; genus UBA9337. Next base: position 1,691 of record JAVEXR010000092.1, on the reverse strand, counting down.
GAGTAAAATCTCGGCCATCACATTACATTCATTGCCAAAGTATTTGATGGGCTGCTCGATTCCCAAATCATCAAAACAGTATATCCCGGAAACGGGCCGGCCGGGTTCCGTTGTAGCGTCCCCGGCGTAACGTCCGATGGTTTTATATCCGTCCTTTTCAAATCCAAAGGTGATTTCACGGGTGGATTTGACCTGGTATTGTCTGCTTTTGGGGAAAAACCAGTTAATCAGGGTCATCAGCTTGGTTTTGCCGCAACCGACAGGCCCTGTCAGCAGGATTCCCTTTTCCATATTTAGGTTTTTTTTCCGGGCAGATTCCATATCGGCGATGGCATAAACCAGCAGGGTGAGTATCACTTCGTGGTCTTCCGGGAAAATCCTGAAACGTTCCCCGAAGATTTGTTTTCCCTGCATTTCCAGCCATCTCCGGCAGGCCGGAAAATCAAAATAAAAAATGCCGTCCTTCAGTTCCGCAATTTCTTCATAGGGGTTCGCCGTAATCCTTGTCGTTGACCACATGGTACCGGCTGCTGCTGTTTCCTTTTTTTTCTTTTCCATTTTCAAAAAAATGGGGAGGGCCCTGTTTATTCCTGTTTGTAATGTTTGTATTCTTCTTAAGAAGAGCTGTATCACCAGATATACCAGTAGCTTTATCACCAGATGTATCAGCACCTGTATCACCGGCTTTGTCAAATTTGGTACAACTGACTTTGGTCCCTGTTCCGGGATGGAACGACGGGGCATACTCAATATAGCCCCAGTCGTGAAGCTGCCGGATACACCGCAGGTAGGTGCCGACAGAGCCGATGTGGGCCAGTTCCATCACCTCTTCCCGTGCCACAGGGAAAGGGTTGCGGAACCGGTTGCTGTTCCACAACTGGAACAGAGCCATGTACAGGCTGATATGGAACGGGCTGAGCCTTTTGTCCGAAACAAACCGTTCAAACAGCCCTTGCTGGTGCCGGATGTAGTTCATCGCCGGCGGTCAAAATCAAACCGGCTTTTTACCTGGTTTTCTTCCAGCATCTTTTTGATGTCTTCGTAGTCGTAAAACATCATTCCCCCGATTTTGGTATAGGCCAATGTGCCGTTGACACGCATGTTCTGGAGCGTTCCCGGGGAGATGTTCAGCAGCTTCCTTACTTCCCAGGATTTCAGCCACTTTTTCGAGGGTTGCCCATGGTGGGCGGCAAACAGTTGTTTGATTTCCTTTAGCAGTTCAATTTTGAACTCCCGTAAATCATCCGTGGTGACAATTTCTGTTGGCATAATTTTTTTCTTTTTTGATTGATTTCGAATCCTGCCAAATATGAAAACTTGTCACCGGGTTTTTCCCCAGTGTCATCCCAGGTTGAGTGTTTTTTTATGGTTAAACAGGAAAGAAGCCAGTAGTGTAAAATAATAGACGGCAACAAAAACAATTCAAAGGAAAAAAACATGTATCTCCGGGTAAAACAATTATTTAAACGTTCATTAATCGAAACTTAATCGTTTTAAAACCGGTAATCCTGATTTTGATTGTACATTTCGTCAGGTTAAAATTACAAATCATGGAATCACAGGCGCAGTTAATCTACAAATCGTATATGACTTATTTCCAACCATTTTTGCCCGTTTATTTTTACGGAATGCCCAATGGTAAAATATATTGTGTTTACGCCCGTTTTCCGGAAAACAAACCGGAGGGGCCC
>JAVEXR010000022.1:12909-17241 GCA_034003925.1 Candidatus Moraniibacteriota bacterium | reverse complement strand
GAAATTCTAATGGATTCAACGAATCGCAAAATGCTGTCTGGGGTCCGGAATATAATTTTGGCAATCAGTTTGTCAATCCTAATCTAACCATCGCTAAATTTAATAGTCAGTGGCCGAATATTCAAGCACCTGGAAGTGTCATCGATTATACTATTACAGTTACAGCCTCAGAAAATAATGTAAATAATGTAAAGGTGCGAGATCTTTTACCTAAAGGTTTTGAGTATGTGAGCGGATCAGGAACAGCTTCTTCCTCATTAGGAGGAGATCACGATGGAGCTTTGGAACTTTCTCATGAGTATGCTTCCCCAGGAGAATGGAACCTGGGCAATATGCAGTCAGGCGAAGTGGTTACTCTGACTTATAAAGCTAAAATTGCGGATAATCAAGAGCCTGGAAATTATAAGGATCTAGCTTGGGCAGATGGGACAGATGATAAATCTACCAGAGTCATAGCTAGCTCAATGCCGGCCCCAGCAGTTGATCCAGGAGAAATTACAGATAATTTTGTAGGAACACAAATTGAAATGGCTATTGCTCCCACTCCACAAAGTGTGGAGTTGGAAGAAGAGACAGACACGGAAACTAAAACTAAGAAAAAAGTTTTAGGAGTGACTACTTATTTGCCAGCCACAGGTACTCCCAATGGATGGCTAATGTTAGCCTTAGCTATTATCATTGGTGGAGCTGGGCTGATGTTTGTGTCACGCAGGAGATCCAAGAATAATAATTTAAAAGATTTATCTATGAAAGTAATGTTATTAATGATTGTGGGGATGGGGATGATATTTTCTACCAGTAATAATATTGCGCAAGCAGAGACTATTGCTCCAAGTATTCGTCTAGAACAACCTGTCTCACCAACTAATGATAAAAACTTAGATGTTGGTTTTGTGGTTTTGGATATCGATAATCGTCCTGTGACAGTAGATTGCTACAAAAAAGGATCAAGCGATTTAGCGGCAGTAAAATTTAACACGGTAGCTCTGCCAGAAGGAGGTAGTTCAGGAGTTTGCGAAGTAGTTCTGGATGCAGATGGTAATTATGATCTTTATGCCACAGCTAGCGCAGATGGAGATTCTTCAGATTCAAATTCAGTAAGTGTTTCCTTGGCTACCAATACTCCCGGCACACCTACAAATTATGATCGGGATAATGAGGGTTGTACAGTAACTTTTAATACTGCTAATGATGGAGGACTGACAAAGAAGGTAGTTCTATATAGATCTACTGAGGCTAAATTTGTGGCTGATAATTCAACCAAAGTCCAAGAAGGAAATTTTGAATCCAATGTCGGAGGCAGCTTGGTTGACCCAAATGGAAATTGTGATGACTATTTTTACGCTATTCAAGCAGTAAGCGAAGCGGGAATCGGTTCTAATTTTGTGGGGGATGTAGATGTGGATACAGAAACTGAGACTAGAACCAGAACAGTTTATGATGAAACGGTAGTTTATACCGGAGGCGGAGCAATTCCAGTTACGGAGGGGCAAATAACTGAGGGTGCAACCGAAGAGGGAGGAGCAGCTCAGGAAGCTGAAGGTGAAAAGGCGGTACAAGGAGAAGAGGTTGAGGGTGAACTAGTGGAAGGTGCTGAATCAGAGGGTCAGGTAGCAGGAATATTTAGTGAAAAAAATTCTAAATATTGGTGGGCAGTAGGCTTGATTGCATTGTTGTCAGCAGCTTATTATGGATATAGAAAATATGCTCAAAAAAATAAAAAATTACCTTTTGATGAAGAATAATGAAATGAATAAGCTGATTTTTTCCTTGGGCTTTGTCTTGATTGGATTGGGAGTTGCAATTATATTGGGAATATTTTACCCGTTAATTAAGGAAGAATTAAAATATTCCCTTTCTTTTTCAAAATCAAAGCAGGCAGTAGTTACTCAAAGTGAATCATCTCAAATACAAAATAATAATTCAGAGATTAAAGTAATCACCCCAGTTGATGAGGAGTTTGGCATTGTGATTCCCAAGATTATGGCTAATGCTAAAGTTATTCAATCAGTAAATCCTAAAAATCCGGATATCTATCAACGAGCATTAGCCAAGGGAGTAGCTCATGCCGAGGGAACATCTTTGCCTAATGAGAGTGGTAATATTTTTATTTTTGCTCACTCAGGTGCAGATTTATTGGAAGCCAATCGTTATAACGCTGTTTTTTACTTGCTTTATAAGTTGGAAAAAGGGGATGAAATATATCTTTTTTACAAGGGGAATAAATATCTTTATAAAGTAGAAGAAAAAAAGACAGTGGGAGCAACGGAGGTTTCTTATTTAACAGATAAAACTTTGGAGAAAAAATTAACCCTGATGACTTGCTGGCCAGCGGGTACAACTTTAAAGAGAATGATTGTGGTGGCAAAATTGGTAAATTAGATTGTATATTTTTTATAGAAGAGTACAATTGAATTAGTTTTAAAAATAAACAAAAAATAATATGAAAATGAAAATATGGAGCAGAAGAACGCTCAAGAAGATTAGTTCGGTTTTTATTTGTCTGGGTTTAATTTTAGGTGGTACCGGAATTTCACCGACTGTTTCAGCTAAGACAGTCTATAAGACAAAAGTGCATAATTTTAAATTAGAGAAAAAAGAAGATTTTGAAAAGGGAGAGAAAAAGAGTATTAAAATGGTAGAAAATGGTGATCAGATAGAGCTGTTATCCGAAGGGGAAGCGGGAGAATATATTACAGCTGAGGTGCAAGCGCCCTTTGAAGCAACGCATGTCGGTCTGCATTGGCAAGAAAATTCAGCCAAGGAACAGTTATTAGCGGTTTCTCTCAGAGTTAGAAATGAAGGAGAAGAATTCGGAGATTGGATAGAGGTTAATTCTGAGCTAGAAGATCATCCAGATGATTGGAAGACTGACGAAATATTTGCTTCTTTGGTCAATGTGGGAAATAAAAAATACGCTCAAGCTAAAATCAATTTTGTTTCTCAGGATGGAAAAACGCCGAAACTTAAAAATTTCACCTTCACCTTTCTTAATTCTGGTGAAATAACCAAAGAAACAGTAAAGGAATTAAATTTAATTCCTAAAACAGGAGCAGAGAGTGTCGGAGTTACAAAAACTTCTATTGGCGGACAAAGTGTAAATGTTATTCCGCGTGAGATGTGGGGAGCAGATGAAAGTTATCGCTTGAAAGCTGATGGGCAAGAAGATTGGCCTAGATCTTATCATGGCACAAGAAAGTTAGTTATTCATCACACAGCCGTTAAAGGTTCTAATGGAGAAACTGATATCGCTAAAAATATGGAAGAGGTGAGATCTATCTACTATTATCATGCTGTTACTCAGAAATGGGGAGATATTGGTTACAACGCTCTTGTGGACGCAGCGGGCAATGTTTATGAGGGTAGATACGGAACTCATGGAACAGATCCGACTCGAACAAATCCTACAGCCGATCAAATAATGACTCCGGATGTGGAAGCTGGACATACAGCAGGGTATAATAGCGGAAGTTTTGGAGTGGCAGCTATGGGTGAATTTACTCGGTTTACTCCGCCCACAGCTCAAATAGAAGGTTTGAAAAAGGTTTTGGCATATGTAGCAGATGAGCGCGGAACTAACGCTCAGGGGTCTAGTAATTTCTTGCGTTATGATAAAACTTGGCACGAAGATCTTTATAATTTTATCGGACATAGGGAAGCTGTGGCGACTGCTTGTCCCGGAGATAAATTATATAACATGATTCAGACCAGTATAAAAAATCCAGTTGATGCCCTCTTGCATCATAATTTGGGTGGTTTTGGCGTGATTTATAATGGAACTATTGATATGGAAAGTTTCTATACAACCAAGGTTGGGTCAGGAACTCTCGATTTTAGTTGGGATAGATTTACTGATGATGATACGTTAAAAGTAGCTAGTGGATATCAATATATGCTCGAAAGAGTATTTGGTACAGTGGGGGATGCCAGTGATAGTCAACCTTGGGAAACCGCTTGGTTTTTTGCAGAGAATGCAGAAAATGTAAAAACAACCCCAGAAACCAATGTTCGAGTTGATTCTAGCGCTTTACAATCTAACTCTAATTATGTTTTTTACGTAAGAGCCTTGGATGAAAATGGAAAACCTCTTTCTACTACTAAACATTTTAATTTTGAGACGGGTGAAATTATTCCAACTGAACCAGTTGATCCAGATGAAGTGATTCCCTCAGTAAGCATATCTGCACCGACTGAAAACACAATCGTGAGTGGAGATTCTGTTGTAATAGCAGCTACAGCAAGTGATAATATCGGAGTAGTAAAAGTAGAATTTTACGCTAACGATGCATTGATTGGCAGTGACAGTAGCGCTCCATATAGTATCAATTGGGA
>JAVEXR010000022.1:0-12809 GCA_034003925.1 Candidatus Moraniibacteriota bacterium | reverse complement strand
TGAGTGGAGATTCTGTTGTAATAGCAGCTACAGCAAGTGATAATATCGGAGTAGTAAAAGTAGAATTTTACGCTAACGATGCATTGATTGGCAGTGACAGTAGCGCTCCATATAGTATCAATTGGGACTCGAAAACGGTAACTGACGGACCAGTGGTAATTACTGCTAAAGCCTTTGATTTAGTGGGAAATCTAGGCATATCGAGTGCTGTAACTATTACAGTAAGTAATCCTGTGGTTGTTGATGAAGCGCCGGTAGTTATAATTAACTCACTAGCCGAGGGCGCAATCGTGAGCGGATTGGTGTCAATAAAAGCTAGTGCGACAGATGACATAGGTGTGACATTGATGGAGCTATATATAGACGGAAAAAAAGTCACCTCTGTGGCTGCGGGAAGCCTTAGTTATAATTGGAATACCAAAAAAATAGCAGTTGGAAGTCATACGATAACCGTAGATGCTTATGATTTAAACGGTAATATGGGCACAAAGTCAATTACAGTTATCAAATAAAGTTCTAATTTTTTAGAAAATATGCTATAATCAACTTAATTGAAATAATAAATCTTAAAAATTAAAACAAAAATATGAATCAAAAAACAACCCCCGCTTACCTGTTTGTAATTTCTCTATTTTTAGTAGCAGGTTTTGCTACTATGGTAGCGGTAGCTAAAAACGACAATAGTAACGCTAACAGTGGCACTGAAAGCAGTAGCTCCAAAAGTGATAAATCCTCAGATAAGGCTGCTGAAACTAAAACGACTACTCAAACAAAAACTAAAACTACAGCTACAGAATTAAAAACCTATAAGAAAGCCGATGAGACTAAAGGTGAAACAAATGCCAATGTGCACAAAGAAAAGACCACTGAAATGATTAAAAATTTAGAGCAAGTAAGCGTTCAAAAGGAAACTAAAACAAATAACAATACGAACGGGGAAGCTATTACCACAGAAAATGCTGGGGTAGATACAAATATTCAAGTTAAAAATGAGGCCAAGAAAAAAATTCAGGAAGTTGTGGCTGAGCAAACTAGAACTCAAGAACAAACAACTACAGCAATTGAAGAAGTGGAAAATGATGGAGCTGTGAAAAAACTTATCCTTGGACCAGATTATAAAAATTTAGGACAATTAAGAAGTGAATTGGTTCAAAACAGAAATCAGATAAGGAAACTGACTCAGGCTATGGCTACCTTAACTCAAAATGGTGAAGATACAACCGCGCTTAGTCAGAATTTAGTGTTGCTTACTAATGAAAGACAGAGAATCAGGGATATCATTGCTGTAAATCAGGATTCATTTAGTTTCTTAGGTTGGATGGCTAGATTTTTTAACAATTATGAAGAAACTCCAGTAAATGAAGCAGAAGAAGAGGAATTAATAGCCGAAGTCGAAGAAGCAATTGAAAATTCTAACACTTCAGATGAAACAACTACAACCCCAGAAGTTACCACAACTCCAGAAACTACAACCCCAGAAACCACCACTGATCCGACTACAACTCCCGAGACAACTCCTACTCCAGACACTGCCACAACTCCAGCTGACACTACTGTTACAACAGACGCACCCGCAACACCAGCACTAACTGAATAATATTTATTAAGTTGAACTTTAAAAAACCTTCTATTTTTATAGGAGGTTTTTTGTTAACCAGATAAACTAACACCTTTAGGAGATATGTGTATTCGTGATTTATCTCTAAGTTTTTGCCAGTAGAAATTTTCTTACTAACTTTTTTGACAGCAAAAGAAGTTACAAAAAACTGCCACACGTACTATTAAGGTGTACTTATTCATCTCTTTTGAGATCCCCGATAAGTAAATTTCTATAGCTCATTATTTCGCTAAGAAATTTTACTTTCGAGGATGACACCTTCTCGGGTGTCAGTTTCTTAACGCTCTTTTCGACCTGCCCGCCATTGCTGAACTAAATGTCTTAAATAGTTTGTTTAATGTGCAGAATATATTAAGCTTATAGATTATTAATAGATAAGGCTGTGGCAGGCGGGGCTGATTTATTTTATTTTATTTTATTTTATCCGTAAAGTGTGGAATTTGATACATAACTAATGCATTTAATCTTAAGATTTATGAGGTGGGCAAGATGGAAACCATAAGTCTTGCTGGCGATTTTTATTTTTATTCTTGACAAATCTTTGAGAGTTGCTATTATAGCTATACCTATGGTATAGGTATGATATATATAAAATAGTAAAATTTAATAAGTAATTGAATAAATCTAATCTCCACTAAATTTGATTTTCAATCTAGTGGGATGAATAAAAATTATGAATAAACAAAAAGAAAAAATTGCTATCGCTTTAAAAAAAGCTAGATCAAGTTTGGATAAAATTTTGACAGCCATTGAGGGGGCGGACGAGAGACAATGTTTTGACTTAATGCAGCAGAATCTAGCTGTAATTGGCCTCTTGAAATCAGCTAACTCTTTGATGTTGGAAAGTCATTTGGATACTCATATTGAAAATATGAAAAATAAATCAGCCGTAGAAAAAAATAAAATGCGTCAACTTCGCGATGAGGTTATGAGGATTGTAAAAACTGCTCAAAATAAATAAGCTTTTAAGATATGACGTTATGAAAAAAGGAATATTGATAATAGGATTAATCATTGTGGCGGGATTCATTTTTAATTTTAGTCAAAAAAAAGTTGATTCTGATGATAAATCAAGCGTAGAAGTGACCGTTCAAAGTGTTTCCGAGATTTCAAATACAAAAGAACATACTTTTGGTGCAGTAGTAAAAAGTACCAACGAAGCTGTTTTGGCGGCGCAAGTAAATGGGACATTGAAAAATATTTATTTTAAGGAAGGTGAAATAATTAAACAAGGCCAACTCATAGCTCAAATTGAAGCTACAGAATATCAAGCTAAATATTTGCAAGCTCAGATATCGCTTAAGGAAGTAGAAGAGGCTGAAAAGCTGGCTCGCCGCAAGTGGGATGATCTGAAGCCTGAAGAGAAAGAACAATTTAAATTAGAGTCAGAGCGCCTAAGGGCAGTGCTTTTAGAAAATGGCGCCTATCTGAAAAATACTAGAATAGTAGCTCCTTTTGATGGCGTGATTTCTTCTAAATTTGTAGCCAAAGGTGAGACTGTAGCGGTTGGCAGAGATTTATTTAGATTGATAGGAGATTTGAGCAAAAAAGAAATTGTTTTTAATGTGCCGGTGGAAATTGGTGAAAATATAAAGGTGGGAGATAAATTGGAGATTTCTCATGGTGATAAAATAGGGGAGGCTCAAGTTTTGGCTATTAATCCAATGGTGGATGCTCAAACTAGAAAAATAGCTGTGCATGGTGAAATAGGTGACCAGTCTATTTTTAGTGTGGGAACTTTTGTGAATGTTAAAATTAAAACTCCTGTTGATATACAAGGATATAACATTTCGCCCGAAGCAATAGTGCGTCAGTATGATGATACTTTTGTTTTTGTTATTGATAATAATATTGCCAAGATGAAGAAGGTAATCGTTTTGGCAACTGATACTAAATATGCCACGATAGAAGGTTTAAAAAAGGACGATCAGATAGTCGTAAATGGAGCACATAATCTTTTTGACGGAGATCACATTAAGATTATCAGTAATTAAAGTCGTAAGGATAAATTTATGATAGAAAATAGCCAAAGAGAAAACAGATTTTTCAAGAAGGTAGCTAATGTTTTTATTACCAATAAGGAGTTGGGAATTTTAACCATTTTATTTTTGATTTTTTTTGGAGTATTAGGTTTCGTCTTGATGCCCAAACAATATAATCCAGAGATTGTGGCGCCAGCCTTTCGTATCAATACAGTTTTCCCCAACGCTACAGCCGAAGAAGTATATGAACTGGTAACTCGACCGATGGAAAACAAAGTCAGAGAGATTACTTTGGTAGATGATATTTATTCTCAATCGACTATGGGCTTTAGCTCGGTAACGGTGACTTTTGATATTGGTTCCGATGAACAAGATGCTAAAATTGATTTAGTCCAAAGATTGAGATCTAATATGGGAGAAAAGCCTTTGGGAGTTCAGGAGCCAAGCATTGAAGAAATCGATGTCGATGATGTGCCTATATTATCTCTAGCTCTAATTTCTGACAAATTTTCACCAGAAGCACTAAGGTCTTTTGCCTTGGATTTTTCAGATCGTCTAAAGCATATAGAAAATGTGGGAAAAATTGTAATCCGTGGTGGAGAGAGAGCAGATTTGTCCGTTTCGGTGGACGTAGATAAATTACAATTTTTTAATATCAGTATTCAAGATGTCTATGGGGCGATAGTTAGCAATAATCAAAACGTGTTGGCGACAAAGACAGATAGTTTTCCTTATGATATTCCGGTAGAGGTATATGGAAGTATTGAAAATATAGAGCAGTTGAAGAAAATAGTAATAACCAAGTCAGACAATCAGATAGTGAGAATAGAGGACGTGTCCGAGGTGAAGGTGGGTCAGATTATTAAGGATAATTACGTTCGTTTTGAAGAAAAAAATTATTCAGCCGAGGCGGTTTTGATGGGTATCGCCAAACAAAATGGAGCTAATGCTACCACAGTAGCTAAGGAAATCCATCAGGAGATAGATAAATTGAAAAATCAAAATTTTATCCCAGAGTATGTTCAAATAAAAATTACGGGCGATGATGGTGCGGTAGCTAGTGAATCTATTAGTGGATTAACTATTAATTTGATTCAGTCAGTGATGATTGTAATTTTGGTTTTGCTACTTTTTCTTAATACGAGAAGTGCTTTGGTGGTAGCAGTGGCTATTCCTCTTTCGCTGCTGAGTGTTTTTGGGTTAGGAATGCTTTTTGGGCAAACGATTAATCGCATTACTTTGTTTGCCTTAATATTATCCTTGGGATTATTGGTGGATAACGCTACGGTGGTTGTGGAAAATATTTATCGGTTATTAAAATTAAACCTGTCAGTCGCGACTGACGGGTTAAAAATGAAAAATAAAAAGAAAGAAGTGGTCATCGTGGAAGCCGTGGCAGAAGTGAGTAGCGGATTAATTATGTCTACAGTAACAACTGTGCTAGCCTTTATTCCAATGGCTTTTGTTACGGGGATGATGGGTCCTTATATGGGACCGATTCCTTTCTTTGTGCCTTTGGCTATTGTAGGGTCACTTTTGATTGCTTTGACGATTAATCCTTTTATTGCCAATTTGATTTTAAAAGTGGAGGATGAGAAAAGAGGACCCTTAGCCAGAGTGCAAAAGCAAATCAGCAAGCTGGTAGTTTGGATAGAAAATAAATATGCTGATTTCCTAAAAAATGTTTTTGGAAATAAGAAAAAAGAAAAAGCTATCTTGATGGTGGTGGTAATACTATTGCTGATATCTTTAAGTCTACCTTTGTTTCAGGCGGTAAAATTCAGAATGCTCCCCAAAGCCGATCGAGATCAGTTTTTTATTTATTTGGATGCTAACTATGGAACTGATTTAGAGAGAACTAATCAGGTTGCTCAGATGATAAGTCGTGAAATATTGAACTCAAGCACTGAGATAAAGAATATTCAAACTAGCGTAGGTATTGCTCCCATCGCAGATTTTAACGGTCTTTTTAAGGGTAGCGATGGAAGGACTTTGCCTTATCAGGCTACTTTAAAAATAAATTTAATTTCCAACAACGAACGCCAAAAAACTTCTGAAGATATCGCTGAAAAAGTTAGAGAAAATATTGCTCCTTTGGCAAGTCGGGAAAACGTGCAAGTGAAGATAATTGAAGATCCACCTGGACCGCCAGTCTTGGCTACTTATCAATTGAAGGCGCAGGGTGAAAATCGAGAGGATTATTTAATTTTGCGAGATATTGCCAAAGAGTTAAGTAGAAAGTCACAACAAATAGGGGGAGTAGTAGATGTGGATGTGTCTCAAAATGAATATGGCGTAAGAGAAACTTATCGTGTTAATGTGGAAAAAGCTTCTCAACTAGGAGTTAGTGTGAAAGATATTTTTGCTACAATGGAACTTTCATCTCAAGGGGCGAATGTTTCTCTTTACCACGACACTCTGACCAATGAACAAAAATTTTCTGAGCAACATTATATTTCTTTGCGAAGTAAAAAAGATGATCTTGGCGCTATAGAAAATATCAATCAAATCAATGTAAGAAATCAGAGCGGCGCGCTAGTAGCTCTGAATGAATTATTAGAAAAAATAGAATTGCCGATAGACGATACAATTTTGATGGATGCCCAATATCCAACGGTTTATGTCAGCGGAGAGATGGAGGGGAGAAGTGTAGTGTACGCTTCAATAGATATGCTAAGCTATCTAGTAAAGGAATATCGGTTACCGAGCGGAAAAGGAGAGGTTGATTCTTGGAATTTGTTTGGAGTTAATTATATTGATGTTGATGGAACAAGATATAATGTGCGCATCGGAGGAGAGTGGGAGCTAACTCTGGAAGTATTTAGAGATATGGGCGTGGCTTTTTTGGTGGCAATTTTTCTCATTTATTTCGTGTTGGTAGCTCAATTCCAATCATTAAAAATCCCCCTTTATATAATGGCTACGATTCCGTTTTCGTTAATCGGGGTATTGCCTGGATTTATGGTGTTATATTTTTTGAAGGGAACTTACTTTAATGCTACTAGTATGATTGGGGTAATTGCTTTGGCGGGGATAGTGGTTAATAATGCCATTATTTATCTGGAATATGTTTTTCAAGAGCAAGACAAAGGAGTTGAATTGGAAACAGCCTTGATCGAAGCGGGACGAACTAGATTACTGCCAATTGCCTTAACTTCTTTAACTACCGTTTTGGGTTCTCTGACTATCATCTCTGATCCAGTTTGGGAGGGTTTAGCTTGGGCAATTATTACAGGTCTTTCTTTTTCTGTAATTCTAACTTTGGTGATTCTGCCTATGCTGTATCGTCGTTTTGAAAGTAAAAATTATAATAACTAATTAAAATAAAAAAATGTATAAATTAAATACAGAGAATTGGAATGTAGTCAGAGTAGTTTACTTGGGGGGAGGACTGATAGTCCTTGTTTCTTCTAGTCTATCTTTAGTAGTTGATGTGAGGTGGTCTTATTTTACTGTTTTTGTGGGGCTGATGCTGATTAATTTTGCTCTGACTGGTTATTGCCCTTTGGCGATCATACTAGCCAAACTTGGAATACCCAAAAATTAATGGTTTTTTAAAAATGCATACATCAAAAAACCGAGCATCTCTAAAAGATAGAGAGCTCGGTTTTTATTTGAACAAGAAAGAAGATTATTCGATGAAAGTCAGAGCGACTCCTGTTTTTCCAGCGCGTCCAGTTCTTCCAATTCGGTGGATGTAGTCTTCGTAACTGGCAGGAACATCAAAGTTGATAACGTGACTTACGTTTGGGATATCCAATCCACGAGCAGCTACATCAGTAGCCACTAATATTTCGATATGGTCATTTTTGAATAATTGCAAAGCCTTTTGTCTTTGTCCATGAGATTTATCACCATGGATAGACTCGGCGCGAAAACCTATTTTAAACAAAGCTTTAGATAATTTCTCAGCTCCTCTTTTGGTACGAGTAAATATGAGAATTTTCTGAAAAGCTGTTTGGATTAAAAGTTTTTTTAGAATTTCAATTTTATCATCGTCTCTTCCAATTTTTACAATATCTTGATCAATTTGAGAGGAGATTTCTTTAGTTTTAATGGAAACAGTAATGGGGTCTTTTTGGAATTGAGCAACTAGTCCTTCAATTTCTTTAGAAAGCGTAGCAGAAAAAAGCAAAGTCTGTCGAGGTTTAGCCAATAGAGAAAGGATAAGCTTCATATCAACAATAAATCCCATATCTAACATTCGATCAGCTTCATCCAAAACAACATTATTAAAATGTTCCAATCTTAGATTTTTACGAGTGATTAAGTCTTTAATTCTTCCAGGGGTGCCGATTACGATACTGTGTTGAGAACGCAGTTTTTCTATCTGGGGTCTGATATTAGCTCCACCTACCACCACTACGGATTTAATATTCAATCCTTGAGTAAGGGCTACAAATTCTTCTTGGATTTGGATGGCCAGTTCTCGAGTAGGAACCATCACTAGAAGTTTTTGACGTGGGTCAGCCATGATCTTATGAATCATAGGCAATAAGAAAGCTCCAGTTTTTCCTGTACCAGTATTAGCCAAACCAATCACATCTTTTCCTTTTAAAATATGAGGAATAGTTTTAACTTGGATATCAGTTGGGTGCTCATAGCCTCTTTTGGCGATAGCTTGTTGCAATTGTTTGTTTAGATCTAAGCCGGTGAACAGAGTTTTAACAGTGTGCACTTTTTTTTCTTCTATTTCTGGAGCAACAGCCTTATTTACAAACATTTGCGGGTTTATATAAGCGCCCCTAAAACGGTTTCTAGTCCTATTTTGTTGCGGACCTCGGGGTCCTGTTGGTCGAGAATTTTTAAAATGAGAGCTTCCAGTACTTCCGTTAGCTGACTTAGTTGAGCTTTGGGAATTATTACTGCTGCTCTTATATGATTTAGAGCGATAGGGGTTACTGGCTACACGCCTTTTGGCATTTTGGGGCGATTTGCCCTTGGGTTTGTCGTTATACATTTCATTGAAACATAAATAATTATAAATTTATGTCGCAACTCAAAGAAATAAAATTCACAAGGTGTTAACATAAAAGCTAATCATAACAAATAAGAGGCGAGTTGTCAAGGCTAATTAATATTTGACAAAAAGTTTAAATTTGTTAATATGAATTATATAGTGAATGTTTGGTAAACAAGATGAGAGGAGTAGCTCATAAAGTTTTTAAGGTTTGTAAAGTTCGTAAAGATATTGAAACAATTTATTAAATTATTTGAAACAATTTATCAATATAATAATTTAACAATCCGCCCCTTGGCGGAAAAATAAAATGGAAATACTAACACCCAAACAAAAAATTGTTTTGCAAGCTATCAAGAGTTATTATTCAGAGCATGGAATTATGCCTACTATTCGAGAAATAAAAGATGAAGCAGGAAGTCTGGGTTTGAAATTAAAAAGTCTAAGAAGTTTTTTTAATTATCTCAATGATCTGGAGGCTAAGGGTTACATCGAAAGGTCGTCAGAGGAGCGAGGGATTGAGCTTAAGGGGCTTAATCAGAAGATGTTTGTGGATGTGCCTATATTGGGAATGGCTAATGCAGGTACAGCTTTGGCTTATGCGGATGAATATATCGAAGGTTATCTTAAAGTGTCCAAGAGTATCGTGAGAGACAAAAATGTTTTTGCTGTACAAATTTCAGGAACTTCTATGAATAAAGCTAAAATAAATAATAAAAATATTGGGGATGGTGATTTTGTCCTAGTGGAAAAAACTCAAGAATATTCTTATGGAGATAAAGTCTTGGTAGTAATTGATGGATTGGCTACAGTAAAAATTTATCGAATTTTTGATGAAGAAAATATAGTTTTGGCTCCAGACTCAACGGACAAGAAGCATCAGCCAATATTTTTGACCAAAGAAGATAATTTTGAAATTAGCGGCAAAGTAATTGATGTTTTAAAGATGAAATAAATTTAAAAAAATTAGAATTATGATTATATTTATAAATGGGTCAATCAATTCTGGCAAAAGTACAGTGGCAAAATTATTGGCCGAAAGAATTAAGGATACCGCAGTAGTGGAGGTAGATAGATTTCACGAGTTTATTCCTTGGATGCCGGTAGCAGAAAGCGTTTTGATTAACTTGGAGAATGCTGTTTTGGTGATTAGAAATTTTTATAAAAGAGGTTTTAATGTGATTGTGCCCTATCCGCTGTCTAAAAGGAATTATGAATATTTAATGGAGGAGCTAAAAGATATTGCAGAAAATATATCTATTTTTACCTTAAACCCAGAGCTTGAAGAGGTTTTAAAAAACAGGGGCAAAAGAGAATTGACGGAGTCCGAAAAAGAAAGAATTAAATATCATTATTCAATTGGTATCAATAAGCCAACTTTCGGAAAAATTATCAATAATACCAAACAGACCCCAGAGGAGACAGTGGAAAAAATTACAGATTTGATAGATGTGGATAATAAAAATTAAAATATTAAGAATATTATTTAAAAGTCTGGATAGTTTTTTAGTTGACTCGGAGTGTTTTTTGCTGTAGTTTTTGTTTAAATAGTACTTTTAGTGAGATGGGTGATTTTTTCTATTAAACCTTAAAGCAATGGAGGTATCAATGGAAATAAATAAGGGCAATAATCAGGTGGAGGAATTTGGAGAGGCGGATTATCCCCTCGATACTCGTGTCTTATTGGCGCTATATAATTCCATTTCTCCAGATGTAAACTTCTTAAGGAAGATGCTGGTGCCCTTGGCATCACAAGTGGTGTGGTGCCCCGAAAATGGAAAATGGCGTTGCGTAGCCACTTTGCTCGTGAAAAATGGTCAACTGGCAATATTTTTTCCTTATATTTTGCCCAGCAGTATTGAGCAGAAGCCTATTTCTATCGGCGTAAAAGGGGAGGTAGAATCTGAAGAGATAAAAGGATTATTGCAAAAAATTCTAAATACCTTCGAACAAAACATTCCCCATAAAGCAGTCATGGCTTGATTTTGTCAATTCTAAATCACCTAGAAGTCCTGAGAATAAAAATTTTTCTCAGGACTTCTTTTAGATTTTTGATGCAATTTTATTTTTTGAAATTCTTATTTAGGGGTGGTATAATAAGTAGCAAGATATTAAAAGTAATTCAAAAATATGCAAAAAAATAATGAAATTTTATTAGGTTTAACGACAACGGCCGGCTCAAGCTGGAAAGAGAAAATTGAAGAAATTAAAAAATTTGGTGTGGAAAAAATAGCTCTTTTTCCAACCTACTTAAATAGAGAGCAAAGGAAAGAGCTTTATGAGTTACTGGATGGTGTCGGAGACTTAGCGATTCCCCATGTTCATTTGAGAGATGATTTTGGACTTGATGAAATAGATTTTTTAGTAAAAAGATTTGGAACTGTAGCTTTTAATATTCATCCGCAAAATTTTTGGCCGTTGCAAAATGATTTATCTAAGTATCATAAGCAGATTTTTGTAGAAAATCTTAGAGCTTCTCTGCCATCCGATGCAGATTTGGATAAATTTGGAGGTTTATGTATAGACTTTGCTCACTTGGAAAATAAGTACCTTTCACAAAATCCAATTTATGAAACTTTTATAGAAAAAGCAAAAAAATATCCAGTGGGGTGCTGCCATGTTTCAGCTATATTAAATGAGCCTGCTGCTGATGAGGACGATTTTGAAAATCCTGATCATAAGTTTTTTGACAGACATTGGGTAGAAAATCTTTCAGAGCTTGATTACATAAAAAAATACAAAGAGTTTTTACCTCAATACATCAGTATTGAATTGGAGAACTCTTTCGCTCAACAATTGGAGTGTCGGGCCTATATGGAAAAAATATTGGAATTAAAATAGTATTTTGAGTAGATAAACATTTATTTGGACATATTTATGAAAAAAATAATTTATCTATTTATATTTGTAGGAATAATAGCGGCGGTAGTTTTATTTTGGCTGAAAGGTTTAAATTTGTTAGATAATACTCAAGAATCAGTCAACCCTCCTATCCCTGATTCGGAGATAGCGCCGCCACAAGAAGGAATCTCAGAGGAAAAAAGCGAGAATAATTTAGAGGAAAAAGTTGAAAGTAATCCAGAGGTAACTCAAAATATTTTTATGTCACCTTTAGACAGGGTTGCTGAACGGGTAACTAAAAAACCCTTTGGGATATTTGTTACTCCCCAAAATTCTCCAGTTCAGCCAGAGAGATTTTCGGGTTATCATACGGGAGTAGATTTTGAAATTTTTCCAGAGGAATTAGAAAAAGAAGTTGCCGTCAACGCGGTTTGCTCTGGAAAATTGCTAGTGAAAAGAGCGGCCACCGGTTATGGCGGAATAGTAGTCCAATCTTGTGATTTGGGCGGGACGCCAATAACTGTCATTTATGGGCATTTAAGATTGGATAGTATCAAAGGGGCAATCGGGGAGGATATTGCTATTGGAGAGGCGTTGGGAGTGTTAGGGAGGGCTTATAGCAGCGAAACTGGCGGAGAGCGAAAGCATTTGCATTTGGGAATGCACAATGGTTCAGAAATTAATATCTTAGGTTATGTTTCTTTGAAAAATCTTCTCGATAACTGGTTGGACCCGATGTTATTTATAAAATAAAAAAGAGCCGATAGCGGATTTTCCGCTACGAGCTCTAATTATAATTGGGTGCATTTATTTTTTGACAACTGCCAAACAGCACTTTGAGTCAAAGCAATTCTCTTCGGGGCATACGATAATGATTGTTGCTTTCATATCGCGACAACAAATGCCGGCCACGATTTCAACTTTTCCATCAGTTACTCCGACGGAACCAAATGCAATAATTGGTTTTTTTGTTTGGAGATGAAAAAAGGCATTGCCGAAAGCTAAAAGCTCACGAATTTCGACAGCTCGATATCCAAGCTTATCTAATTCACTCAATACCTCCTTTACTGAAACGGTCATACCGGACCAATGAAAAGACTCGAGATCTAAAATTGGAATAAATTCAATATTCACGAAAGCTTTCCCTCGCTTGGTAGGAGGAAAAATTTTTGTGTTTAGATAATCTTCCAATTTAAATCTTCCATCAAAAGCCCAGGCAAATTTTTCTGTTTGGAGGATGTTTTCAATTTCAAGGTCGTAATCAGCCAGGACAAAATAAGCGCTTTTAATGATGTCTATGTTTTCTTTTCCCATGAGGAATCTCCTTGTTGAGAATTTTGCAATAAAAAAGGAACTAACGAATAATGAATATTATACATTAAAATCTTAAATCGTCAAATGAAATAAA